>NZ_FNSI01000002.1:0-300000 GCF_900104955.1 Beijerinckia sp. 28-YEA-48 | reverse complement strand
CTTTTTGCAAAAGAATCGTTCCGCCATGGTCGACTTCATGGAGGACGTGTTGCGTGCACGAGATTTCTATCTCGATCCCAAAAACCACCAAGAAGCCGTCGATATCGTCGTCGCATTTACCAAGCAACCGCGAGTGTTCTTCGATAGCTGGGTCTTTACGAGCAAGGATAACTATCGAGATCCAAACGCTCTACCCAACCTTGAGGCGATGCAATCCAATATCGATAAGCAGAAAGAATTGGGGTTTATCCGGCGCGCGATAGATGTGAAAAAATACTCTGACTTGACTATCACCTTGGAAGCCGGCGCGCGGCTAAGGAAGCAATAGAAGGTGGAGAGGTTTGGGGAGCGCACGATGAACGATAGAGCCAAACTCCGTATCGCTCATCTGTCTGGTGCGGCTGCGACGATCCAGAATACCCCGCCGCTTGTCACATCCAATAAAGCGCGCCTGAGGCATGGTCTGCCGCCTCGATTGAACCGAGACGGCAGCCTCCCACAGTTTGATGGATTGCGCGCGCAACGGTTGGCGGCTCCGGCCAAGGTTTATGTGGAACAGTTTTCCGCGCATCCTCTGGAAGGTGATGCTGCGGAACTCTACGGGCCGCCAGATGGCTATCTCGGAACGGACGGTCAGTTCCGCAAAGTCCGGGTTGGGAGCGACGACAAGCCCGTCTACGAAATCGAGCTTCATCCCGACGATGGCTTATATCCTTTGCCATATATGGCGCTACAGGCCGACGGGCGCGCTTGGGAAGAAGAATGTGCCTACCCTGGCGCGCCGAGTAGCTTTGCTCGCCAAGGCTTCTTTCCGGACGGATCGAGAGGTTTTGAAGAGATTGATCGTTTGTCCCTTGGGGCAGATGGCATGGCGAGCCAGATTTCCTCCCGCGCCGTTGTTGATTTCTATCGAAGCGCCCCCCCTGCCGGTTTCACCAAGGGGCTGGCTGCGCATCTACGTACCGATATGGGTGCGGGTGACATTTCACAAGAAGTTCTCGGAAAAGACTTCTATCCCTATAAGCCTTACCACTTGGCCTCCAGTCCCACACGTCCAGTGTTGGCTCGAGAAACCAATGATATGCAAGCCATTGCACTGAGCGGTGCGTATGATGGCATAATATGGACGCAAGGTAGCCCGCAGATCGAGGAAACTGCATACTGGTTCAACCTTCTGATTGATACCACTTTGCCCATATGCGGTTGCGCTGCGCAGCGGCCTCAAGGCCAAATCAGTGCCGATGGCCCTAAAAATCTTCTCGATGCGGTGGAGTTTATCTCTTCGCGGGCTTGGGCCGATGATCAAGGACGCAATCGCTTTGGGGTTGTTCTCGCTCAGGATCAGCAATTCTTCGCGGCCCGAGAGGTGGCCAAAGTGGATGCACGTCCGGGAGGGTTTAATGCGACGGGTGGGCATGGGGGCATCATTGGGCAGGTGACCCATCGTGGTCGAATCCACCTCACCTATCTACCCGTTTACAAACACACATATACGTCCGAGCTGAGACTCACCAAACTGCCCAGTTCGGTCAAAGTTGTTCGTCGAGGGGTGGCTGGCATCGATTACGTCGATCTTGCAATTAAAGATTCTGAGGGGCGGCTGCTTGCGGATGCCATTCCTATCGTCTCGATCATGAAGGATGGGAGTTACTCGGGTATCGATTTCGGCGATGATCCTGAGCTTGAGGTCGATCTGATGGCCTCCATCAACCACAAGCTTGATATGGGGCTTCTCGCTGGCTTTGTGGTTGAAGGACTTACACCCTACGGAATAACACCCTCGCAGGCGCGGCATAAAGCACTGATACGGGCCTCATTCTGCGGCATGCCAGTTGTCAAAGTCGGGCGTGGAACTCCAGAAGGTTTTGCCGACCCGCACGAGTTTCAAATAGCGGCGTCGAATCTGACGGCCACGAAAGCGCGGCTTCTTTTGATGGCGAGCCTTCTGAAGCTCGGCAGCTTACCGCCGGCTCGCGATCCCGATTCTCCAACTGTCACGGAAATTGAGGCGTTGAAAGTCGCGGTTGCAAAATATCAGGCAATCTTTGAATCACATTGAGACCGCGAGCATCAGTTAATCGGGATGTACGAAATGAATGACGAAATTTGTTTCGTAAGAATAGCAGAGTGGGGGCGGGAGCGGGACATTGAAGGGCAGGAGACCGAGCTTCCGGTCGCCGATCTGTGCTGCAAACGTGGCGCGAGAGGAATCAGTATCGACGAGTGGAAGGTCAAATCTCGGAAACAGAGCTCTTCAAGTCGACAAAAGTGAATTTTCAAATAGCATACATGCGTATGGTATTTGACAATTCAGATTTTCGATGCTCTCATTGCTGGCAGAGGCGATATGCCCGCGCATCGCGCGATGTCCAACCGCTGATCAAGAGAAGTGCTCGTGGCGCGAACTGAGTTTGGGGAAACACAACTTCGAAAGCTGGGCGAGCGGCTCAAGACGCTGCGCGAAGCGCGAAAGATTTCGCTTCGGAGTTTGTCCGTGGAAAGTGGCGTCAGTGTTTCAATGATCCGCGATCTTGAAGCCGGCAAAAGTAGCCCGAGTCTATTGAACGTTCTGGCGTTGGCTGAAGCGCTCGAAGAGCCTGTTGATCGACTGATTGCGGCGTCGATCGAACCGGATAAGCCACCGGAAATTATTCGAGGGTCTCTGCCGAAACGCACGACGAAGTATAGCGCACAGATGGGACTTCTGGTTCAGCCGCGTATGCGCAGCTCGATTCATATCATTCCATCGAAGAGCGCGCTGCCGGAGGCCGAACGGCCGATCGGCGTGCCATTCTTCATCTATGTGGTCGAAGGGGATTTTGAGATCACGATAGGAGAAAGTCGTGTTGAGCGGCTTTCGGAGGGCGATGCGCTTCACGTGGCGCAAGAACAGCAGACAGCTTGGGCCAATCGATCCACGAAACGCGCCATAGTTCTCTGCGTCGTCACCATTGCTGAAGCTGCTGCGGTATCCTGAGGGAGGTTGTTGTGCTTGATCGTGCTCAAAAGTATCTCGTTGCCACTGATGTTGGCGGAACTTGTACGGATACGGTCGTATTTGCTGCGGGTGAGCCTGTTCACATTGGCAAGGCGCTATCAACTCCGCCCAACTTTGCCGCAGGCGTTCTGGATTCGATCCGCTCCGCGTGCGATGTGATGAATGTTTCGCTCGAGGAGCTGCTTTCCCAGACGAAGCTCTTCGTTCATGGCTCGACGGTCGTGGATAATACGGTCTTTACCCGGGATGGGTCCAAGATCGGTCTCATCACCACCAAGGGATTCGAGGATACGATCCTGATCACCCGCGGCGCTTACGGCCGGTGGGGCGGACTGACGGAAGATCGTCTCAAGCATCCGGTGAAAACGAGCCGGGCAGCGCCGCTGGTCGCCCCCGATTGCATTGTCGGGGTGGGCGAACGGGTCGACTACAAAGGCGCTATCCTCCTGGACCTTGATCCGAAGGAGGCCGAACGGGCTGTTCGGTTCCTCGTGGAGGAGAAAGGCGTTGACGCGATCGCCGTGTCATTCCTGTGGTCATTCTTCAATTCGCGGAATGAAGAAGTGCTTCGGCAGGCGGTTGAGCGCGTTGCGCCTGGGGTCTATTGCACCCTGTCCTCTCAGGTTGCGCCGACGCCGGGTGAATACGAACGGACTTCGACGACGGCTATCAATGCCTATGCGGGCAGAGTGACGAAGAATTATCTTGGCGACCTCTCAAGATTGTTGACCTCGCACCGTTACGGCGGCCCTCTGATGGTCATGCAAGGCTATGGCGGACTGCTTCCCGGCGTCGAAGCCGCGGAACGCTCCATCGGCATGCTGGAATGTGGGCCCGCGGCCGGCGTGATTGGTAGCCAGGCGTTGGGCAACCTTCTTGAGCAGCCAAATGTCATCGCGACCGACATGGGGGGGACTACATTCAAAGTGTCGGTCCTTCAGAACGGAGAAATTGAATACGCCCGTGAACCGATGGTCGATCGGTTTCATTATACCCAGCCAAAAATCGAGGTCGTATCTATCGGCGCGGGGGGCGGGTCCATTATTTCTCTTGAGCCGGGAACGAACGCGCCGCGTGTCGGGCCGCAATCGGCCGGTTCCCGTCCGGGGCCTGTGTGTTATGGATTGGGAGGAGGCGAACCGACGCTCACTGATGTTTTCATGCTGGTTGGCTATATGGATCCCGATACGTTCCTGCGTGGGAGCATGAAGCTCGATCGGGAAAATGCCAGGCGGGTCTTTGAAACAAGGATCGCCAAGCCGTTGGGAATGTCGGTGGAGCAGGCGGCGTTTGGCGTGTATCGCGTGGCTTGCGCGCAGGTCTCCGATCTCATCCGCGAAATCACCGTTGAACGTGGCCTCGATCCAAGAGACTTTATCCTCCACGCATTTGGCGGCTCTTGCGGCATGATCGCTGGTGTGTTTGGTCCCGAACTCGGCGTCAAGCGAATCGTCATTCCCTATACGGCTTCGGTCAATTGTGCCTTCGGCATGATCTCCGCCGATATCGTGCACGAATATTCGGTCGCGAAAGTATTGCCTTCGTCTGCATCGCCGGCGGAGGTGAACGCTCTTTACGCGCCTATGATCGATCAGGCTCGCAAGAGCCTTGCCGCGGAAGGTTTCTCTCCCGATAAAATGGCGTTCGATTGGTCGATAGACCTTCGCTACCTCAGACAGGTTCACGAAGTGACCACGCTGGTACGGGGCGTCATGCCGATGGATGATCACTCCCTCGAGCGCCTCATCAACGATTTCGAAGCTCTCTACGAACGCAAATTCGGCAAGGGCTCGGCCTATCGGGAGGCAGGTATCGAGATGACCATGTTCCGGTTGACGGCGCGCGGTCTGATGGAAAGGCCCGAGCTTGCGCCGCTTCCCTTAGGCTCTTCGGAGGCGAGAGGGGCTCTTATGGGTAAACGCCCTATCTATGTCAGCCTCGACAATGATTTCCGGGAGGCGGACATCTACGATTTCGAGAAGCTCGAACCTGGAAATGTTCTGAGCG
Source organism: Beijerinckia sp. 28-YEA-48 (assembly GCF_900104955.1). Lineage (NCBI taxonomy): Bacteria > Pseudomonadati > Pseudomonadota > Alphaproteobacteria > Hyphomicrobiales > Beijerinckiaceae > Beijerinckia > Beijerinckia sp. 28-YEA-48. The sequence continues at coordinate 294,995 of NZ_FNSI01000002.1, read as the reverse complement.
GCCCGGCCGTCATCCATACCCCGATTACGACAATCGTTGTCCAGGCCCAACAAACGGCCCGGATGGATGGCTACCGCAACATTTTCCTCGAAACGGTTTGACCGGGAGTTGACAATGGATCCCATTACCTTTGCCATCATCCGCCATCGCTTGTTTCGCGTTGTCGAAGAGGCCGTCATCACGCTCAAGCATGTGTCGGGCACGGCCATCACCAATGAGGGACACGATCTGATGGTGTCCCTGTATCGCGCTGACGGCTCGCTGTTGATGGGCGGCGTCGGCTTTCTGCACCATCTGACCAGCGCTTCCGAGGCGTGCAAGTCGATCATCCGGCGCTTCAAGGACGACATTGAAGAAGGCGATATCTTCCTTCTGAACGATCCCTTCACTGCAGCCCTGCATACCTCTGACGTTTATCTTGTCAGCCCCATTCATCATCAAGGCCGCTTGATCGCCTGGAGCGCCTGCTTCGTCCACGTGTTCGACATCGGCGCCATGAATCCAGGTGGGTTCGCGCCAGATGCCGTGGATATATTTTCAGAGGGTTTCAGCAGCCCCGGCATCAAGCTGGTATCAAAAGGCCAGCTTCGGCAGGATGTGTGGGACACGATCTTGAACATGGTTCGAGGACCGGAGATGGTCGCCCTCGACCTGAAATCGATGATTGCCTGCAACAACGTGGCCCGCGAGCGCATGCTGGCGCTTGTCGACAAATATGGTGCGGAAACTGTTGACGCGGCCAGCCAGCAGTTGATCGAACAATCGGAGACGCGGCTCAGAGCGAGGCTGCGGGAGCTGCCTGATGGCGAATGGCAGTCCAGACAGTATCTCGATGTCAAGGGCGAGGTCTTTCGCGTCTTTCTGACGATGCGCAAGCTCGGCGACACCCTGACGTTTGACTTTACAGGATCCTCTCCCCAGTCGCAGTACAGCGTCAACTGCACCAAATGGGCATCCTTGGGCGGACTGTTCGCGCCGTTGTTCCCGCTCCTCTGCTATGACATCGTCTGGAATGAAGGCGTTATTCGCCCCATTACAATGGTTGCCCCCGAAGGTAGCATCGTCAATTGCACGCGTCCGGCTCCCGTCTCCGTGGCAACGGTCGGCGCTATTCAATCCGTCAACAATGCCGCCTGCTCGGCAATCGGCAAAATGCTGGCGGCGAGTGAGAAATACGCGGAAGAGGCGACGGCTGTCTGGCACGCCAATCATTTCGCTCTCTTCATGTTCGGCCAAAATCAGCACGGACGACTATCCATTGGTATTTTGACCGAAACATTTGCTGGCGCTGGCGGCGCCCGAACGTTCGCAGATGGCGTCGATGTCGGCGGAGAAATTCCCAATCCCATTTCTCGCATGGCGAACGTCGAGACGATCGAAAGCACTTTTCCCATTCGATATCTGTTTCGGCGCCGTTTGCTCGATTCTGGTGGACCAGGTCAGCACAGAGGGGGAGCCGGCGGCGAGATGGCCATCGTCCCTCACGATGCGCCGAACGGCGGGTTGGACTATGTCCTCTCCGGCAAAGGCTCGAGATTTCCGCAAAGCGATGGCCTCGCCGGCGGGCTTCCCGGATCGGTCAACGACTATGTCTGGGTCAAGGCGGAAGGAGGTGGCAACCGGAAGCCGGCCTTCGAACAGAGCCTTTCGGACTTGCCAGGCAAAAAGGAGCCGATTTCGTGGGGTGTATTCCCGCTTCGTGGCGATGACGCTCTTTATTTGCGGTGGAATGGCGGCGGCGGCATTGGCGACCCGATCGATAGAAAGCCCGAAGCCGTCTTCGACGACGTCGCCTCGGGGATCGTTTCGATGGAGGCTGCGGAATCCGTCTATGGCGTCGTACTGAAAGAGGGCGTGGTCGATGCGCAATCGACGCGCGAACTGAGAAGCCAGAGACGGTCTCAACGTCAAGCCAGCATGGGTGTGTGATGACCAGCAAACGTATGTCCTTGAAACTTGAAATCACCGACGGTCACGTCTGCTGCGCGCATTGCCGTAAATCGATCTGTTCGACAGAGAAAATCTGGAAGGAGCATAGCGCATTGAGCGAAACTCCTGCCGCTGATCTGCCTGGCCAAGGCCTCGGCATAGGTTTGGATGTGATGATCCGGCAATTTAGCTGCAAGCAGTGCGGCGCGCTTCTTGATACCGAAGTCGCGCTGTCGGGCGATCCGTTTCTCAATGATCGCCTCTTTTCATGAGCCGCGATTGTGCCTAAGCCCAAGAAAAAGCTTCCCCAGTCCAAGTATGTCGTGGAAACCGTCGGCAAGCGGCTCAAGCAGCTACGCACTGAGCGCGGTATGACGCTCACTCAGCTTGCTGATATGTCTGGCGTACCTGCCAGCACAATCAGCAAGATCGAAAATCAGCTGTTGAGGCCCAGCCTTGTCAACGCGATCAATCTCGCGATGGCGCTTGAGGAGAATCTTGGGTTTCTTGTGGAACGATATCGCAAGCGCCCTGAGCCCGTGGTCGTCATTCGGAAAGATGGACGCGACACCATCAACTATTCCGAAATGAACATGACTCTGCAAGATCTTAGCGGCAACTTCTTTCCCGGCGCTCTGGAATCACGCGTGGGTGTATTGGACAAGGGCGCCCATTCCGGCATCAGCCCAATGCAGCACGAGGGAGAGGAACTCTGCTTCGTTCTCTCCGGCGCAATCCGCTATCGCATTGGCGATCAACTGATCGATTTGGCGAGCGGCGAATATATCCAATTCAAAAGCCAGATTGAGCATTCTTGGGAAAATACGCACCCGGGAGAATCAACCGTGGTGTGGGTGTTTAGCGATAAGCTATCGTTCTAAGGAGCGGTGATATGCACGATGTAAAGATTCGACAAGAAATTATTGACCGCTTGATGGCACGCCGAGGTCGCGTGAGCTGGTTCGATTCCCTGAATCCGGCACGGACTGCATTGGTGGTCATCGATATGCAGAATACCTTCTGCGAACCCGGATCACCAGCCGAAGTTCCGGTCTCCAGAAATATTGTTCCCAACGTCAATGTCCTGACGGACAGCCTGCGTGAACGGGGCGTTCAGATCATCTGGGTCCTGCATGCCAACGCTCATTTCAGCGAGAAAAGCGACTGGAATCTCTTTTTCAATCATGTTGTCGCCGACAATGTTCGTGAACGCACGATCGAGAGCCTGGCGCCGGAGCGACAGAGTGTGTGGCAGGATCTTACAACCTCGAAGCAGGATATCGTGGTTATCAAGAACCGTTACAGCGCTCTCATTGCCGGCTCGTCAAATCTCGAACAGATTCTCCGCAATCTTGGCATAGACACCGTTCTGATTGCCGGAACTAAAACCAATGTATGTTGTGAAGCAACCGCGCGAGACGCGATGATGCTGGATTTCAAGGTTGTCATGGTTTCCGATTGTTGCGCCGCCCTTTCCGACGATGAACATAGAGCGACTTTGGAGACCATCATTCAACAATTCGGTGACGTTCTCGAAACGCAGGACGTTCTGGAACTTCTGGATCGCGCCGGGGTCTCGAATACGCCGCTGGCTTAATAGAGCGCCGCTACGGGGCTTCGGAGGATCGTCGGGTTCGCAGGCTCAAAGATGACAGCTGAATCGGCATAAGCGGACCTATCGAGTACACTCTGAATAGCTGCCGAGGATATCGAAGATGAGAGGCGCGAACCTTCGAACGTGTCATCAGGTCTTTCGAATCCGTTTGCCGCGCTGGCTTTGGGCGTCAGCTGCGGACGTGTCTAGATCCGGACTATGCCCCAGTTTTGGCAATGGCAACGTGCTGGCCAGTGCCTTACGAAATTCGGCTATCACGAAGTTGGTAGCCGGTAAAACGGGTCCCGTGGTACGGCGAAAAATTGCGAGCTGTCGGTGCCAAATCGCCTCGCGGAGCGGAAGGGAGCGGAGTATCCCGTTCTTCTCCTCTGCTTGAATCGAAATACGTGGCAGGACGGTCACGAGATCGCTGCACATGATCAAAGTTTTGAGCGTCTGTATCGAATTTGCCGTCACGACGACGGTAGGCGCCTCAAGGCCCAGATGATTGAAGGTGGCAAGAAAATCCCGCCAAATGGTGCCGCCCTTCTCCTGAAGCGCCCATGAATAAAGGCACAAATCCGCGGGTGCGATCTTTTTCTTGGAAAGGAGCGGATGATCGTCTCTCGCGACGATGCACATCTCGTATTGGACAAGTGAAGTGACCCGAATATTATCCTCGGCGAAATCTGGTGAAACGGTCGCGATGGCGAAGTCGATCTCGCCGCGCAGTAGCGAAAAGATGAGCTGATGGTTTGGTCCTTCTAGAATTTGTAGTTGGACGCCTGGCAGTTTCTGCAAAACATTGGGCAGAACTATCGGCAAATGATCTGGCGCGAGACTTGGCAAAATGCCGATCCGGACCACCCCCTTCGACGCGCCTTTGAGCTGATCAATCTCATCAACCGCGCGGCGCAATCCGTTGGCGAGCGATTCTGCGTGTGGGAGCAACGATCGACCGTATGTCGTGAGCTCCATGCCGGTGGAGTGGCGAATAAATAGAGACACGCCAAGTTGCTGCTCTAGACGACGCAACGTCCTGCTGAGTGCGGGTTGCGTCAACGCCATTGCCGCAGCGGCAGCGCCAACGCTGCCAAGCCGTGCCACGTTCAAAAAGACCGCAAGTTCGCGATGATCGATAGCCATGCCGAATTGTTATGACCTCTCTATCAAAAAGCAATACTGCCCATCAAAGATAATAGGTACAGGTTGGTTGAAGAGCATCGCTCCACTTATTGGTGATGCGAGGGAGACGAGCAAACTATGGCGATCGCGTATGTAAATGGCCAGGTGATCGATGGTCGTGGCAATGCTTATCAAGGATATGTGATTGTCGATGGCGACAAGGTCGCCGAAATTGGTCGCAGTGATTTACCCTCTTTCGGTGGTGATGTTGAGCTGCGAGACCTGACTTCGAAGTCAATTCTACCTGGCCTCATCGACTGCCACGTTCATCTGCGTAATGATGGGGTCGCCGACCCGCGAGCACAGGCTGCGGCGGATTCGGATGCGGTCGCCACTCTACGCTCCGCTCGCAATGCGCGCCGCACATTGGATGCGGGAATTACGACAATCCGCGATTGTGGGTCGCGCGGCGGCATCGACTATGCTTTACGGGCTGCGTCGCAGCAGGGCCTGTGTCCCACCCCGAGGCTCGTTTTGAGCGGTATGATGATCTGTATGACCGGCGGACATGGCTGGTCGCTCGGCTATGAGGCTGACGGCCCGGATGGATTGCGCCGGGCGGCGCGCGCCATGATCAAGGCTGGTGCCGATAATGTTAAATTGATCGCGAGCGGTGGCATCCTCTCGCCGGGCACCGATATTGGAGCCCCACAATTCACGATCGAAGAGATGCGAGCCGCCGTTGAGGAGGCGCATGCCGCCGGTAAGATCTGCTGCGCACATGCCCACGGCGCAACGGCCATCAAGAATGCGACCAAAGCCGGGGTCGATTCGATCGAACACGGCTACTTGATTGATGACGAGGGCATTCAACTGATGCTCGATCGAGGAACCTATCTGGTCGCGACATCGGCGGCGGTGCGCAATGTCGTTAAACACGGCACAGCCGCGGGCATTCGTCCCGATGTGGTGCGCAAGGCGCAGGAGGCGATCGAACGGCATGTGGATGGCTTTAAACGCGCATACAAGGCAGGCGTGAAGTTGGCGATGGGCACCGATACCGGCGTCCCATTCACAGATCATGGCAACAACCTCGACGAGATCGTTTATCTGGAGGAAATGGGTTTGACGCCCATGGAGGCTTTGACGGCGGCGACCTTCGATGCCGCCAAGCTTCTAAAAATGTCGGACCGCATCGGGAGTCTCGAGGTCGGGAAGCTCGCCGATTATGTCGTGGTCGACGGCGACCCTCTCGCTGACACCAAGATCCTGCAGGATAGGAACCGCATTCTGACTGTTGCCGTCGGCGGCAAGGTCCTGGTCGATCGCGCCCCGACCAAGCGTTGATATCCGCACTGAAGGCGTTAATCGCCATTACCGACATCTGAGGTTGATCGTGGAAAAGGCAGAAAAAGTCTGGACGAATGGCAAGATCGTTGATTGGAATGCCGCGCATGTGCATCTGATCAGCAACACTTTGCAGTATGGATTTGGAGTGTTCGAGGGTATCCGCTGCTACAAGGCTGAGCAGGGCCCGTCGGTCTTTCGGCTGAAGGAACATCTTGATCGCCTGCGCCGCTCCGCCACGATCCTCGGATTCGAGGTTCCCTTTGGTATTGAGGAACTGACGGAAGCCACGCGCCAGGTCATTCGCGAAAACAAATTTGAGCAGTGCTACATTCGCCCGATCGCGTACATTGGCTACGGCGGTATGGGGCTTGCCTATGAAGAGTGCAAGATCGATGTTTCGATCGCGGTATGGCACTGGGGCGAGTATGTTGGCAAGGGAACGCTAGAGAATGGCAGTCGCGCTCGCGTTTCAAGCTATGTTCGCCAGCATATCAACACGAACATGTCTAAGGCCAAGGCCTGTGGCAACTATATGCTGTTTCAGATGGCGCGAACAGAAGCAAAACGTGACGGATACGATGAAGCGATTTTGCTCGACACCAATGGATATGTGGCAGAAGGCTCGGTGGAACATATCTTCCTCGTGCGTGACGGAGCGTTGATTACGCCGCCGCTCGGCAATCTTTTGGACGGTATTACGCGCGACAGCGTGATTCAGCTTGCCCGCGCGAATAAAATGGAAGTGCGGGAAGAACTCTTCTCTCGCGACTACATGCTGACCGCTGATGAGGTGTTTTTTGTGGGCACCGGTGCGGAGGTTACTCCAGTCGTGGAGATCGACAATCGAAAGATAGGTAACGGAAAGCGTGGCGTGGTGACTGCCGCGATGCAGAAAGCCTATTTCGATGTTGTCTACGGCCGTGACTCAAACTGGTCGGAATGGCGAACGCCGGTATAGGGGTTGGAAAAATGGCGATGTTTTTGAGTCCACCCGACGAGTACGACAACCGTGTCGGTCGGGCTCGTGCGCTCATGCGGCGCCACGGGCTTGACGGCCTTATTGTCACCGATCCTGTGAACTATTCGTATTTCACCGGCCACAAGGTCGCATCTTGGATGCGGTCGCGGCCGGCGATATTCGTGCTGCCGCTCACCGGTGAGCCAGCGCTGATTTGCTGGTCGGGCCCTGAAATGTTTGCGCGGCTGTACAAGCAGCCGTTTCCATCATGGGTCACCGATCGCCGCATCTATCCCGAAGTGCCGTTTACGGAAGCGCCTCGGGTGGATTGGGGTATTGCCGACGTACTGAAAGAACGAGGGCTGTCTTCGGGCAAGCTCGGGATCGAACTCGGACGCGAGGTCTGGCTCGGGATCGCTGTAAACGATTTTGATTTGTTGCGGGAGACGCTGCCGCGAGCCACCTTCGTTGATTCCAGTGACGTGATCTGGGGCTGTCGGCTGGTTAAATCGGAATGGGAAATCGAGTGCATGCGCAAGGCATGTGCCATCGGCGGGAGAGCCTGGCAGCGTGCGTTCGAGGAGTTGCGGCCGGGCATCAAGGCTACGGAAGTCCAGCGTAAAGTGCTGGACTACTATTTCGATGAAGGTGGCGATCTCACATCGGAACCACCTATGGTGATGGGATCAACCGGGCCGAACCGCACCTTCCAGGCGGGAGATATTCTGTACATCGACGGTGGTGCTAATTTCTGCGGATATAAGATGGATTATGCCCGCCGCGCCGTATTCGGGCCAGCATCTTCTCGGCAGCGTGCCGAGCACGACGGTATGTGGGGGATCCTCCACGAGCTTATTGAACGCATGAAGCCTGGAGTGTCGATGCGCGAGTTGTTCGAGTTCTCGCAACGCTGCTTGGCTCGCCATCCAGAGTGGCAAAATTATTCAGACCATCCATCAAAGCGCATCGGCCACGGCATCGGGCTTGAAAACGAGCCTCCTTCGATTTCGGCGACCGACGATGCCGTGCTGCAAGTTGGCATGGCGTTGACGCCGGAACCGAAGATCGAAACCGTTGAGGGTTTGCTGAACCCGGAAGAGCACGTCGTAATCCGGGAGGGTGGCTGCGAAATTCTATCCTCCGTCTCCGATTGGCGCCTTTTCCAAGTGATGTGAGAAATTGGTCATGAAGATACGGCTGCTCAGCGAAAAGGACGTAAAGGCGGTTGCTCCGACGGCGCAAGAGATCGTTGCTTTGGTCGAGCAGGCTTACAGTATTGATGCCGCCGGTGATGCGGAGGTTCCGACCAAGATTGGCGTTCACCCCGACCGGCGGAAGTCATTTCTCCATGCAATGCCAGCCTGGGTAGGAGGATCAAGCCGCGCCTTGGGTATGAAGTGGGTGTCGTATTTTCCCGGAAGCTTCGATCATGGAATTCAGGACTCTCATGGCCTAATCGTTTTGAATGAGCCTGATCACGGTCAGCCATGCTGCTTTATGGAAGGGATGTATGTCACCTTCCTGCGGACCGCTGCTTGTGCCGCCGTCGCTGCTAAGCATCTTATCGCACGTGAACCAAAATCGCTTGGATTGGTTGGTTGCGGCGGCCTTGGTTTATGGTCGTTACGCATTATGAGCGCCGTTTTTCCTTCGATCGAGCGCGTCATGGTCTCATCGCGAACCGCGGAAACGCGTGAGACATTCTGTGCCAATATGGCCAAAGAAGGTACTTGGACGATCACCCCGGTTTCCGACGCATCGCAGGCAATGCGCGATATGGATATTGTTGTCAGCTCCGTGCCGCCGACCGGGGCGCGTCCGCTGACCGGTGATGCCTTTACACCAGGCACGGTGTTCATTCCCCTTGATATAGTCAATTCCTGGTCCGACGATGTTCTGTTGGCGGCAGATCGAGTCGTCGCCGACGATTTTCCGCATTTCGCCAAGCAGGTGGGAGCTCGTAGCGAACAGGATTTCGCCGCGATGCGTGCACCAGTTCGAACGCATGACCTTGTAACCGGAAATGCTGCGCGTGCCGGACTTTCGGATCGAAGTGTCGTTGCGGTATGCGGCATCGCCAGCACCGATGTCGTGGTCGGTTGGGAAATCTATCGGCGGGCACTGGCGGCCAAGATAGGCATCGACTTCGACATGTATGGATAGGGACAACTGAATAGTCGTTTTCAGAGGGGGGATGAGTATGCGCAGGACCATGAATTTCATTGGCCGGGCATTACTGGTGGCTATTCTTGGATGGTTGCCATGGTCTGCGGCATCAGCTGAAACAGTGCTTCGTGCCATCGCCTATGTACCGCCGTCCAAGATCGAGGACAGCATGGCGATCTTCAAGATGTGGATCGACAAGGTAAACACCGCTGGCAAGGGTGATGTTCGCATTGAGCTGATTGGTGGCCCGGAAGTATTTCCGATTAGCGATCAGATCAATGCGCTCAGCAAAGGCCTTGTCGACATCGTCATGACCTTTACAGTCCATACGCCGCTTGTTCCGGAAGTCGATACCTCAGGACTATCTGATATCACGCCAACGGAGGAGCGGCAGAATGGCTATTTCGAGCTTCTCGACAAAGCGCACGAAAAGATCAATGTCAAAGTGATCGGACGGACCGCGACAAATTCAGGCTTCTACATATTTTCTAAGCAGCCGATCAATAAGCTTGCGGACTTCAAGAATATGAAGATTCGCTCGCACTCAGGCTATGATCCACTATTCAGGCAAGTAGGTGCTGTTCCGATCGGTATGAACATTGCGGAAATTTATGGTGCCCTGGAACGCGGAATCGTGACCGCCGCTCCGTATAACATATTCGTTTACGACATGGGACTTCAGGAAGTTGTCAAGTATGGGCTCGCCGATCCGTTCTGGCCGTCATATACAACGTTCACTTTCATGAATCTCAAGAAGTTCAGAGGTCTCACCCCAAAGCAAAAAGCAATTTTGACCGACGCTCAGCTTGAGATCGAGAAGGATATGGCCGCTATCGAAGCCAAATTGATCGGCGAAGAACGAGCGAAGCTGGAAAAATCCGGCATAACTTTTACACATCTGTCGCCGGACGAAGCCAAGCAATGGCGGCAAATGGCCAACAATTCCCGGTTTGAAACGCTCGCCAGCAAGCTTGGTGCCGAGCAGACCGCGAAGATTCGCGCTTTGATCAGCCGCGACTGACCCGTCGCATGAACTCTAAGATGGACAAACGGAGGGAACGCCGTGGATCGCCTTTGCCGAAAGCTTGGGATCACTTTTGATTGGCTTCTCGATCTTTGCGCCTGGATTGGATGTGCGTTGCTCGGCTTCCAGGTGGTGAGTGTCTCGATCGAGGTGCTGTGTCGCTATTTTTTCGATCTCTCGTTCAGCATTGTCACGCCATTGAACGAGTGGAGTCTCGTTTATCTGACCTTTATCGGTGCTGCTTGGTTGCAGCGTGAAGGTGGCCACACAAGCGACGACTCGATCGTTACGCTGTTGCCGCCCTGGGTGAACTGGGCGGCGGAGCGGTTTGGCTGGGTTCTGGCGGTCACCACCTGCATGCTTCTGACCTGGTACGGGACGATCGTCACGTGGGACAATTTTTCGAAGGACACTTATGACTTCTTCAAGCTGCGTGAAGTCCCCATTGCTTACATTTACGTAATCATACCGATCGGCAGCCTCCTGTGGCTGATCCAGCTCCTGCGCCGCCAAAGTTGGCCGGGCGCGGATGGCAGAACACACTCTCATGACAGCAGCGCCGATATCTGAGGGCATCCGATGGAATGGTATACCGCTTTCTTGTTGTTGATGGCGTGCTTCTTCGTGCTGGTACTGCTCGGCATTCCAGTCGTTTTCGCATTCTTCGGCGTGAACGTGATTTTCCTTGGCTATTTCATGGGCGAGCCTGGGTTCGAACTGTTGATCGACAGCGTTTATGGCAGCCTGTCCGTTTTCGTCCTCTTACCAATCACGATGTTCATCCTGCAGGGCGAGATCTTGTTCCGAACTGGGCTCGTCATGCGGATGATCGATGCGTTGGATAGCTGGCTTGGCTCCATTCCAGGACGATTGTCGCTGTTGGCCGTGGGATCAGGAACGATCCTTGCGTCGTTGTCGGGCGCGAGTATAGGAACCACGGCAATGCTGACGCGCGCGCTCGCCCCGGCCATGGAGGAGCGCGGTTACAGCAAGAAGCTGAGCGTCGGTCCTTTGCTCGGCAGCGGAGGCCTCGCGGTGATGATGCCGCACAGTGCGCTCGGTGTGATCTTGGCGGTGATAGCCAATGTCTCCGTCGGCAAGCTGCTGATCGCTATCGTGATTCCTGGTTTTCTGCTCGCACTGCTCTACGTCGTTTATATTCTTGGTGTGTGCAAGATCGATCCGAATGCCGCGCCACGCTATGAAGCGAAGCGGGTTCCGATCAAGGAACGATTGGTCATGACGGCAAAGTATGTTTTGCCATTGTCCTTCCTGATCATTGCAATGATCGTGGTGATTTTCCGCGGTGTTGCAACACCGACCGAGGCCGCTTCGCTCGGCACCTTCGCCTCTTTCGGCCTGGCTGCCGTTTACGGTCGGCTCACCTGGGCTGCGACCCGCGACGCGCTATTCTCGACATTGCGGATTTCCGTGATGGTTCTGGCGATTCTTGCGGCGTCGCAAACGTTCACTCAATTGTTGGCCTATACTGGTTCGGCGCAGAAGCTGGTGCAAATTGCCGGCACATTGCCGATCCCAGCCATATGGGTCATCGTTTTGATGCATCTAGTGACGTTGGTCCTCGGCGGACCGATCGGCGGCATTCCTCTGATCATGATGACGATCCCGATCTTCATCCCAGTTGTGAAGTCGTTGGGTTATGAGCCGATCTGGTTCTGCACAGCTATGCTGCTCAATGTCGAGCTGGCGCAGATTACGCCACCGTTTGGCATATTGCTGTATGTGGTACGAGGGGTCCCACCCAATGCCACTATGGCCGATATCACGCGCGCGGCTTGGCCCATCATCATCATCAATCTGATCTTGATGGCGCTGCTGATCGCATTCCCGGTGCTGTCCCTCTGGCTACCTAGCTATATGACCAAATGAGGGACGCGATGACACGTTCCAGCGCAAATTCTGTCACGGTTTACAGCAACGGTCGTATTCTGGACGGGTTGCGAGATATTCCAAATGGCTATTTGGTCACGAAAGACGAGTCGATTGTGGCGGTCGGCGTGGGGGAGCCAAAGCAGCGATTGCCGGAAGGTAACGTGCGGCAGGTCGATCTTGCCGGACGGGCGTTACTGCCAGGCTTCATCGATTGCCATGTTCACCTGACAATGCATGGCCATGCTGCGCCCACACCAATCGTCACAAAGATGGACGAAATGGTGACATTGATGCGTGCGTCGATCAACGCATTGACGACGCTGCACGCTGGCGTCACCACCGTTCGGGATTGCGGCGCCCCAAAGCAGATCGACTTCGCACTACGCCGGGCGGCTCAGGAGGGCCTCTGTATCACGCCGCGATTGCTCCTGAGCGGGACGGCGCTTTGTATGACTGGAGGGCATGGTTGGCAACTGCTCGGTGAAGAAGTCGATGGGCGAGATGCGATTCGTCGCGCGGCACGGACACAGCTTAGAGCTGGTGCGGACAATATTAAGCTGATTGCCAGTGGGGGGATCTTAACGGCTGGCACAGATATCGGTCGACCGCAGTTCTCGATTGACGAAATGCGTGTTGCGGTCGACGAAGCTCATGACGCAGGCAAGATCGCAGCGGCGCATGCGCATGGTGCTGAAGGCGTTAAACGTGCGACGCTCGCAGGAGCGGATTCCATCGAGCATGCATATTTCATCGATCAGGAGGGCATCGAGTTGATGCTCGCTCGTGGTACCTGGCTGGTCGCAACGTCGGCGGCCGTGCGCAATGTCGTGTCACATGGCGTCGCAGCGGGGATTCCGTCGCATATTGCGGAGAAGGCGAATTCAGCTATCGAAGCTCATATGTCGAGCTTCAAAGCCGCACATCGCGCGGGAGTCCGGATGACAATGGGGACCGATTCTGGTGTGCCCTTCACGTATCACGGTAGCAATCTCGATGAGCTCGCCTATCTCGTGGAGATGGGATTGGCGCCGCAGGAGGCGGTTCGCGTCGCGACGCTTGATTCCGCGCGCCTCCTGAAACTCGACCAGCAGATCGGCTCTCTGGAGGAGGGCAAGAATGCTGATCTTATCATACTCGATGGTGATCCATTGACTGATATCCGCGTGTTGCGGCAACCCGAAAAGATCCGGCAGGTGGTGCTAAACGGTCGGACAGTTCTGGATCGTGATGTGAGCGCCATGCTTGTTGGAGCTGGAATTTCGGGACCGATTCCGTGATCTGCTTTTCGCCTCGTCGACAATAGAATCGATGATGCGCGCGAGGCGGCCTATCGGCCGGGTTGCGCCGCTCACACGGGATGTGAGTGGTCGGTGCGGCCCCGATCAGGCAAGCCGCGAGTCACGCCATGATCCTTGTGAACGATGAATCGATGTTAGGTATCAATGGAGGGGCCGATGCCGAGAATTGATCAAGCGAGTTCGTATCCGAAAAAGGTTCTCATCGCGGCTGCACTTGGGAATGCGTTCGAGTGGTTTGACTTCGTCATTTATGGATATCTGGCCGTAACGATGTCTCGGCTATTCTTTCCAACTTATGACAGTGACGTGGCCTTGATGCTGACGCTTGCGACGTTCGCGGCAGGTTTTATCATGCGGCCAGTAGGCGGATTATTGATTGGGATCTACGCGGACCGCGTGGGGCGGCGAGCGGCGTTAACAACGACAATCTGGATCATGGCCGTCGCGACAGCCTTGATAGCTTTCTCACCGACATATGAGATGGCGGGGCCAATCGCTCCAGCGGTCGTTCTGATGGCGCGGCTTTTACAGGGGTTTGCCGCATCGGGTGAATATGGCAGTGCGGTTGCATTGTTGGCGGAATCGGCCCCACCGAATCGTAAGTCATTCTATATTGCATGGCAGATGACGAGTTCGCTTCTCGCGATCGTATTGGCCGGAGCTATTGGCCTGGCCGGCATTTTGTTTCTTACCACCGCTCAGCTTGAAGCATGGGGCTGGCGAGTTCCATTCCTTGTCGGTCTATTGATCGCGCCGATTGGTTATTACATTCGGCGACAAGTGGACGAAACACTCGACCTTTCATCGCATAGGCGGTCGTCTTGGCTCCAAGACATGGTTTTGCTCTCAAGGGAGAAAAGTCGGGAGTTGATCGCGGCATTTGCCCTCATGGCCATGAGCGCCGGGAATTTCTACGTGACTTTTGTTTACATGCCGGCTTTTGCTGTACGTGAACTTGGCCTCGGTCCGCTTGCTCCCTTTTTGAGCACCAGCGTTGCGGGCCTGATGTGCGCCGTTGGTGGTATATTCTGGGCGTCGCTCGTTGATAGAGGCGTTTCGGCGCGTTGGCTTCTCGGTCTGGCAGCGCTGTTGTTGGCTGTCATCGTTTATCCGCTCTATGTTTGGGTTATTGCACATTCGAGTCTGGGTGTATTGATCGCGATGCAAATGGCGTTGGCGATTCCAGGGAGCATGATCGTCGGTTTGATGACGGTTGTTTGTGCGCAGCTTTTTCCAGCTAGTGTTCGCGCCTCCACTCTTGGAGTAGGCTATAATGTGGCGAATATGGTCTTCGGTGGACTTGCACCGTTGATGGTCTCGTGGTTGGTCTTTTTAACCAGCGACAAGGCGTCGGCCGCCTACTACGTATTGGCCATGGCGTTGATTGGCCTGGTCGGCGTCATTACACTCTTGTTACCTTCAAAAGCGGCATCAGGGCAGGCGGCGATCTCATAATTTAGCAGGGTATGGCTCTGGCCTATTAGCCTGTGGGCAATCCTCCGGCTTCATCGACCGGCCGGACGTCGCCGAGCATTGGTGAGGGGAGGCAAGCGGCGGTCTTAATAGTATGTTCGTCCGCATCTTAGCTATCAGCAGTTGCATCGAGCTTAGAAAGCGCGATCAACGAGCCGCGGAGAGTGATATTTGAAATGAGGTCGGTAGGAACATTTCTATTGATCGTCTACACGATCCCTTAGGGCCGCGACGCGGCATAGATCATAGCTCCGCTGATTTTGCTGTTCGTGGCAGATATCCAAGGTCGTTTCGAAATCCTTGCAGCTATTGTCATTTTCTTACATTGTCCTCCACTAGAGGCTTCGCGAGCTGACTTCTTAGGAGAATTGAGTGAACTGGGAACTGATGTCAGGAGAAGAGCGCAACCTCGCTTACAATAATACAGCCCATGTCGGAGCGGAATTTGTAGCTCTTGAGAATAAGCGATTAGAGGTTTCCTCTGGGGCTCTTCGCAGTCAATATTCCCAGCATCTCGATCTTATCTACAAAAACTCTGAACGAACAAAGTGGGATCTCTATCCCGGCTTTGATCCCAATGCCCCTTGTCTTGTTCATATCCATGGCGGCTATTGGCAGCGAGGGAGTAAAGAGCTCTTCGCTTGCGTGGCTGAAGGAGCACTGGCACGTGGTTGGTCTGCCGCGCTTCCCGGTTACACGCTCGCACCACAGGTGAGTCTAACGCGAATTACCGAAGAGTTGCGAACTGCCTTTGACTGGTTGTCGGCCAACGCCGCCCGCCATGGGATTGCGGGACCCGTGATTGTGACCGGTTGGTCAGCTGGTGGTCATCTTGCTGCTTATCTTCTCGATCATCCTCGCATTGCCGCGGGTCTCGCGATCTCTGGTGTCTACGATCTCGCTCACTTACAAGGTTCGCCACACGTCAATGATAAAGTGATGCTGACTGATGTGGAGGTTGAGTTTCTCTCACCGAAACGATTATCGCCGGCAAACAAGGCTTTCTCAATCGCTTATGGGACAAATGAGCTTCCAGCGATGATTGCATCGAGCCGAGACTATCACGCCTATCGCGCGGAAAAGCATCTCGGCGGCCAACTCGTACCTATCTGCAATGCAAACCATTATACGGTTCTTGAAGGCCTGAGATCTCCAAACTCGTTATTGATGCGGCAGATTGCCGATCTGCTCGTCTGAAATGCATGCCAGGCCCGATCAGGAATGACTATTATTTCCCTTGTTCAAAAAAAGCTGCAAACCTCGTCCACTTCCAACCGCGGAAGACGATCGAATAGCTTTTCGCCACTACCGTAGCCGATATTGCAAATGAAATTAGTGCGTACCGTTGTTCCTGACCAGAATTCAGCGTCCACAGCATCATGGTCGAAACCCGAGATAGGGCCGCAGTCGAGCCCCAACGCGCGTGCCGCCACGATGAAATAGCCGCCCTGTAGCGAGCCATTGCGCAAGGCCGTAGCCGCCGCAAAGACCTGCCTCTCCTCGCCAGAGAACCAGCCTTCCGCCTGCGAATTATGAGGAAAAAGCGTGGGAAGCTGCCGATAGAACTGGGTGTCATATCCGATGATCGCCGCTACCGGTGCGGTCATGGTTTTGTCTATATTAGCTGGACCGAGATAAGGCTTCAGTCGTGCTTTAGCCTCCGCTGTGCGCAGAAAGATTAGACGCATGGGCGAGCAGTTTGCCGATGTCGGGCCCCATTTCAACACATTCCAAAGCTCCCGCAACAGGTCGTCTTCGACCGGGCGCGGTAGCCAGCCGTTCTGAGATCGAGCCCGGCGAAACAGCAGATCAAGAGCTGGATCGTCGAGCATTCGGCGTTTGTCGGGGTTCTCTTGTGTCTTGTGCGCGGAACTTAACATCAGATCAGCGGTCTTCGGCCGCAATGCGTTCGACGACGGTTTTCAAATCGGCGATCTTATTGGCAGGCAAGCCGGCGATCGGCCGCCGGGCAGGGCCGGCGCTGTGACCGACGAGGGTCATTGCCTCTTTGATCACGACCGGAAAAGAACCCCAGGCCCAGGCGGCCCGCAAAGGCGCAAAGACGTTGGAGATCCGGCGTGCCTCGGCCAGATCGCCGGCCATGAAGGCATCGTAGAGCCGCACCATCAGACGCGGAAAGACGTTGGCGGCCGGCGAAATCGTGCCGTGACCACCATGCATGAACAGCGCCAGTGCGATCGTATCGCGGCCGGAGAACAGCAACGACCGTCCTTGGGTCAGCAGCAGATACTCCACCGATTGAGTCACGTCGCCACTCGAATCCTTCATGCCGACGATATTTTCGGCGGCGGCCATGCAGCGTGCCAATGTTGGCGGCGAGACATTAACCGCGGTGCGGGGAGGATTGTTGTAGAGCATCAGTGGTAGTTTGGTGCTCTTGGCGATGGCTGTGTAATGCTCGACCAGTTCGTCTTGCGTCGGCTGCACAAAATATGGCGTGATCACGAGGGCGAGGTCGACACCAATCGCTTCGGCGGCTTGAGTGAGACGAAGCGTTTCCTTCGTATTGCCGGCGCCTGTCCCGGCATAAAGGGGGACGCGACCGCCAATTGTCTTCATCGCCGTTTCGAGCAGTTTGATATGTTCGTCGTGATCGAGTGCGAAGAATTCACCCTGGCTGCCGGCGACCGAGATGCCGTGAACGCCGGAGGCGAGGTACCATTCGATCAGTTCACGTGTACGACCCGCATCAAAACGTTCATCAGAGCTGAATGGCGTAGCCATGGCGGGGATGACGCCACGAAACTTGCTTAGATCCACGATGGATCTCCTTTGCATGAGGATGGGAAGCGGGTCAGTCTACGCCCATGATGCGACTGAGGTGTTGCACATACTGGCCGAATTCAGGTCGCCCTTTGGTGGTGCGGGGATCGCGCGGGCGTGGCAAATCAATCTTGATATCTTCGACGATCCGGCCTGGACGGTCCGACATCACCAAGACGCGGTTCGCGAGGAAAACCGCTTCGGCAATGCTGTGGGTGATTAAGAGGACGGTCTTGTGGATGTCCTGCCACAGGCGAAGCAATTCGACATTGAGTTGGTCTCGTGTGAGTGCATCGAGTGCGCCGAAGGGTTCATCGAGCAGAAGGACCTGCGGGCGTAGGATGAGAGCTTGTCCGATTGCGGCCCGCTGACGCATGCCGCCGGACAGTTCGCAGGGGTAATTCTTGCGGAATTTCTCCAGTCGTAGCACCGGCAGAATATCATTCACTCGGCTGTCGATATCGGCTGCCGCCATACCTTGAACTTCGGCGGCGAGGCGAATGTTGGCCTCAACTGTCAGCCAAGGCAACATATTATGGGTCTGGAACACCACACTGACATCACGCGATGGTTTGATCTGATGGTGCCCTAAGACAGTGATCTGGCTGCCTTCGTCTGCTTGAATGAGGCCGGCCAGGATCCGTAGCAATGTGCTTTTGCCGCACCCGCTGGGTCCAAGCACAGCGACAAAGTCACCACGCTCGACTTCAAAACTCACTGCGTCCAAAGCTTGAACGGCACCTCCGAATGTCTTGGACACGCGATCGGCCCGAATGGCGACATCACCGCTCTGTTGGAACGCAGAGAGGAGTGGCCCAGACGATAGCGAGGGAGCCTCCGAAAGCTGGATCACTTCTTCGCCCCGACCCAACCATTGTGGGAAATGTCGAAGATGATGCCGTTGGGATCGCGGAATTTCATTTCATAATAGAGCGATTCCTTATCCAGAGGGAGTTCGCGGAAAAAGCTGCCGCCGTTCTCCTTGATCCGATCGGATTGCTGATCCAAATCGTCGACCCAGAAGCCGATATGATTGATGCAGACCGCATCCTTGTTCATGCCGGCCCATTCGTCAGCTTTGTAGTTGAGCAGGGCGAGCGAAATCGTGCCATCGGAAACGTATAGCCCGCTGGCGAGTGGCGAATCCGTTTCGCCGACGATCTTCATATCGAAGGCATCGCAATAGAACTTGGCCGCTGCCTGAGGATCTGGAACGGACATTGCCACATGTCGGATCTTTGCCATCTTTAATTCCTTTCAATGTTCAACGGGAGTCAGGTTAGAGCCCGCCACCAGACACGATTTGCCGCGATCTCGACGAGCCAGTAGAGGAGGGTGGCAAGAATCGAGATAGCAACGAGTGCAGCAAACAGCAGATCGGTTCGTGCGGCGGCATTTGCTTCCAGGATCAGATACCCAAGCCCGTGCTGCGCGCCGACGAACTCGCCGACGATCGCGCCGATAACGGCGAGCGGCATGGCCGTTTTGCATCCGTCCATGATGGCTGGCAGCGCAGCCGGCATTTCGAGACGGCGGAACGTGGTTAAGCGCGAAGCACCGATCGATTTAAAATGCTCGATGAGATGAGCGGGTGTGCCCGCGAGCCCGCCGAGTGTGGCGATTACCACGGGGAAGAAAGCAAACAGAAAGGCCATGAGGACTTTGGAGGAGGTGCCATAGCCAATCCAAACGACCATCAGTGGCGCGAGAGCAACCTTTGGCAGTCCCTGAAACAGAACAACCAAGGGATAGAGAAGGCGCTGTCCCATAGGCCATGCGAAAATAGCTAGTCCGAGTGCCAAGCCACCGAAAACCGCAGCGATATAGCCGAGGACGATTTCCCAAGTGGTGACCAGTGAATGCTGAAGCAGGATGATTTTATTGGCCCACAAGCTTTCAAGAACACGGGAGAGTGGTGGCAGCAGATAAGATTTGATCTGGAAGAGAGTGACGGCATATTCCCACAGCAAAGCGAGCAGGGCGAAGAACACTGTGCGTTCGACGGTCGCGCGCCAATTCCAGAGTCTACTTGATCCCGTCATGTTCATTGTTGTTCCGTCCATGCTAGTTTCGGCGGCGCTTCTATTTCAATTTGTTGCGTGTGCCGGGTGGGCCGCCCCAATTTGGCGGCGGAACAACGAATTTCTCAAAACGCCATTGATCGAAAGCTTCGAGATTGTTCTCCCAGACGCTGGCCGAATAGGGCTTTTCTTCCGTCACCTGGACCATTTCCGCATAGAACTCGACATAGTTGCCGTCGGGATC
This sequence comes from Beijerinckia sp. 28-YEA-48, assembly GCF_900104955.1. Lineage (NCBI taxonomy): Bacteria > Pseudomonadati > Pseudomonadota > Alphaproteobacteria > Hyphomicrobiales > Beijerinckiaceae > Beijerinckia > Beijerinckia sp. 28-YEA-48. The sequence goes on along the minus strand of NZ_FNSI01000002.1, from coordinate 275,136 downwards.
CTTGAAGACGAGGAACAGGTTTTCTCCGGGTCCGTGCTTGCCGATGCCGCGCACGATCTCGATGCCATTGTCCTGTAGGTGTGTTGCTGCCGCCTCAATAGCTTCAAGCGACTCGAGTTCGTAGGCGAAATGTTCGAGACCGGGCCGCCCCCAATAGTAGAGGTCGTTCATATGTTTAGCGTCGGTCGGGATTTGGGCTAGCGCTAGATCGTGATGATCGGTTCCACAGCGCAGGAAGACCATCTGATCTTCGATCCAGTCCGAGACTTCCAAGCCGACGATGCGAGTGTAGAAATCGACAGACTTCTTGAGATCCCGCGCGAACATGACGAGATGACCGAGCTTCCTGGGCTGGGGTCGCATGGCGCTTTCCTCCGAGGGTTAATCGAGCGATGGCAAAAGTAATGCTGACTGTCGTCTTCAGTTCAGCAATGCATTCGTGTAGATATCGGCAGGTTTTACCTTGCCTTTCAGGTCGAAGGACTTGTCGATGAATTGCATCGTCGACTGGATGCGGTCGTCGCGCATGAAGCCAAGACCGCTGTTTCCCGCTGATTTGTCTGCGATCAGATCGTTGATGTCCTTGATCTGGTCGAGCACCACGGACCGATCCAAAGTCGGGAACATCCTCACCATGATGTCGGCGGCCTGATCGGGATTGGAGCGTGCAAAGTCATACCCCCGGTAGGAGGATTTGAGGAATTTGCGGATCACATCTGGCTTTTTGGCAATCATATCTTCGCTTGCCGCGAAGCCGCTGCCGTAGGCATTCAAGCCGTAGTCGCTGTATTCAATCCAAGCCAGATCGACGCCAGCGATTTTGGCTTGCTTGGACATGACAGGCCGGTTGCTGGCGCGCCAGCATTCCGCCAGGTCGATCTTCCCTTCGACCAACGATGCGTCGACCACAGCTGGATCAAGCCGCAAGAGGCTAATAAAATCCTTCGGTTTGCCGTTCGCTTCGAGCCAGGCCGGGATGATATTGTGGACGGGTGAGGCGGATCCACCGCCGAGCTGCATTCCTTTCATGTTGTCGAGTGTTTTCGGCTGCCCGTTTTTCTTAAGGTAGCAAATGCCGGCGGGCCAATGTGTGTTGATCGCGCCGACGAGCCGAATCTTGCCGCCATTCACTCGGTTCAGGACTAGGCTTACGGGATCGACATAGCCGATTTCATATTGCCCTTGATCGAGTTCGTTCGCGGTGCGATTGCCGCCGTAGCCGCGCATCATGGTGACATCGAGCCCAGCTTCCTTGAACCAACCGCGATCAATGGCGACGGCGACACCGACGCTGCTGCCCTGAGGCAGCCACGCCATATTGTAGGTCACCTTTTCTTGCGCAGAGGCCGTTAGAGTAGCGCCCAGCGACAATGCAAGGCCGATCATTACGGAAATAGGGCGTTTCATTTGATGACCCTCCTTGGCGCATCGCCAATCATCACATGTTCGTGCCGACGACCGCCGGAACGGCTTATTGTTCCGCGACAACCGTATTGGTGAGCGTGCCGATGCCGTCTATATGGGCCGAGACGACATCTCCGGCTTTCAAGAAGATGCCGCGGCCGATGCCGACACCGGTCGGGGTGCCGGTGGCGATGACATCGCCCGGCTCAAGCGTTACGATCGTGGATAGATAGGCGATCTGCTCGCGCAGGGTCCAAATCATGTTCCGGGTGCTGTCTTCCTGCATCACCTCGTTGCCCACGGTCAGGCGCATATGGACCGCCTGCGGATCGCGGATGGATGAGGCCGGCACCATCCACGGGCCGAGCGGTGCGAAAGTGTCGTGGCATTTGCCCTGAAACCAGTCGAACTTGAAGGGATAATCGGTGCGTTTGTTGAGGTCGCGGGCAGTGATGTCGTTGACGATCGTGTAGCCGGCGACATGATTCAATGCGTTTTCGGCCGTAATGCGCCGACCACGCGTACCGATGACAGCGCCGAGTTCTATTTCCCAGTCGAGCTGGGAGGTTTCGGGCGGCATGCGAATTTCATCGTTTGGTCCAACGACGGCGTTCTGCAATTTGAGGAACATATACGGCTTACTGTCGGCCTTCGCGGCAAGGACAGTGCCCATTTCGTTGGCATGCTCGATATAGTTCGAGGCCGCGCAATAGATGCGTTCCGGGCGATAAGGCGCCGTCAGCTTCGACAGCCCATCGGTGATGGCGGAAAGCCGATTGCTCGCGACAAGCTTGGTGACCGCCTCCGCGAATGCGGTGAGCGCTGGCCCGCTGCGGCTCCAATCTTTCAGCATCTCCGGCAAGCCGTTCGACATCCAGGTTGCCTCGGGAAGTCGCGCGCCTGCTGCCGCCGCATCCTGGAAATCGTAGAGCTGGCCATCCAGCATCAAAGCGGGGGCCACGTGGCCGTTCTTACGATAGGTCGCCAATGCAAACTGGATCATTTCGATTTCCTGCCGACAAAATATAAATATTGAGCTCTGTTTGTCTATTTTGCATGCAAAATGTCACCTGTGTGTTCGGGATGTCAATAGGGAAAATGGCCGGAGCTTCGGATGGCTTTTCGCAGAGGCTCGACGCGGTTCCGTTTAACTGCCTTAAACCAGCGAATTAGGCCGTCTGACCTAAGCTAGCTGCGTATCCGACGGCGGCGAGGCTCTGCTTCGTTGGGTAGGATTTTCGAGAAGTGTTGCATGACATTCATCACGGAGCCGGTGGAATGGTCGCGCATGGCCTGTGCAGCATCACCACTGTTTTGAGCAAGAATCGCCTGCACGATGGCGTCATGCTCGGAGAGGGACGTCTGAACACGGTCTGGTGAAAAGAAGACGCGGAGGCGAAACGGAGCCAGACGCTGACGCAAGTTGATAGCCATCTCTTCGATGGTTTTATTGCGCGCGCCGGCATAGATCGCCAGGTGGAAGTCTTCGTTCAACGCCGCGTAGGCTTTGACATCATTGCGGTCCAAGGCTGCGCTGGCCTGCTTGTGAAGGAACTCGATGCGGCTGCGGTCAGCAGCACTAGCGCGTAATGCGCACATTCGAGCGGCTAAGGCTTCCATCTCGCTTGCAGCTTCGAACATGTCTTCAAGTTTAGTGGGTTCAATATGGGCGACTGCAAAGCCACGCCGGGGGAAATATTCGACGAGCTGTGTCGTCACCAGTTCATGTAAAGCGTCGCGTACAGGGCTCCGTGAGACATTGAAGCGGGCAGCCAGGGACATTTCATCCAGCTTACGGCCAGGTTCAAGCTGTCCGGCAACAATCTGCTCGGCCAAGGATTGGGCGATGGTTTGGGATAGGGTGGTTTCCATTTAGCGAACTCTTCAAATTTGCATTCAGAATGGCGTACGGACGAGCTTAGGTTGATATAATAAATGCACTTTTGATGTTTTGCATGCAAATATATCGAGCGCCCGCAATAAGCTAAGGTGCAGCTTGTTGCGATTGAGATTTCTTGTCCTCGCCTGTGGCGTGCCAGCTAAGCGGGAACGAAGCCATTAGCGAATAGTCGGCGTGATTGGAGATGTGCCGCGCTGCTGCCGGAAGCTAGCAGTCAAAATTGCAGCAGCAAAACTGTCACCCGATCATTTTCAACTTTCCGCGTTTATCGTGGGCGATTGATGAAGTCACGCAAGGCTGAACCGAGATTATCTTCGCTCGTGTTCAAATGGGCGATGGTGGATGTGTGATTGTGCCCGCGCAGCCACATCGTCGGCGGAGTATATCCTTTGGCCTGTGCAAGCCAGTGAACGAGCTCCGCACAATGTACGTCGATCAGTGGGTTTTCATATTCGCCCCAGGCGATGAACGTTGGGATCGATTGGGCATCGACCTGTGACACGGGCGACAGCCGATCGAGCGTACCGGGATCAGTGGTCTCGTAATAGGTTTCGACCCGCCGCGCATTGGGGTTTTCGGGACGGTTCTCGGCGCGCACCCGGCCACTGACGATGACAAGCCCGGCAAGCCCCGATCCGGCCACTGGATGCAAGCTGCGATCATAGGCGTAGGTCGCCACATGAGCCCCGCCGGCGGAATGGCCCATTAGAAAGATGCGCTGTGGATCGACGCCGATCTCCGGTGCGCTGTTATGGATCGCCTGAACGACTTCGCCAATGTCGCGGCTCGCCTCAGGATAGCAGGCCTGGGGCGCGATACGATAGCCAATGTTCACGCCGACGATGCCGTGGCGGGCCAGGTAGTAGAGAACGTTGGCGTAAATCTCGTCGGTGCGGTTGCGGTGACCTTCGGTGAAGGCGCCGCCATGCACGAAGAGCATAGCCGGTCGGCCCGTGCCTGCCGCTTGAGGTAGAAACAGGTCATAGGCCTGCCTGGGATCGACGCCGTATTTGATCTCTCGCCTGACCTCGACGCCCTCTTTCGGTGCATCCTTCAGGAGCGCGCTGAAGTTATCGAGCATCAGGCGGATATGCCCGCTGATATCGTCTTTCCAGCGCGGGCCGACATCGGCCATCAGTTGGCGCAGCGCTGGTGGAATATAGGGTGGCAAGCTCATGGCGGATTCCGGGTTAGCTGGCCTTCTTGCGCAACTGCAATCGGCGCGTGGCTCCGCCTACGAGCAGGGGGTGAATCTGCAGTTCGTCGCGCAGGCGTTCCTCTTTCATCTCCAGCAGAGCGGCGCGTTCTTCGGACGACAGGTCAAATCGGTCGGCGAAGGCCAGCGGATCGCTCATGTAAAAATCGCAGGCGGCATCGTCCGTTCGCAGCGCGTGCATGGCGTGGGAAAGTTCGACGCGGTGCGGTGGCGTCGGCGGATACCACAGCCGGTCGCGCTCAAGCGGTTTGATGTTCGTCCAACCGAACATGCCGTAGGTGTGATGCCAGTTGGGTTCGAAAGTGGCGACTTCCGGCCGCCGGTCGCCAATCGCACCAGCAATGATCAGCCATGCGCGCAGTTCGATATTGCCTGACTTGTCGAGCTCTTGGGCGTCGAGGCTCAAGAGGTAATGTAGATTGCCTTCCGCCAGCTTCTGATAAATTTTCTCGTCGGCTGCCAGATCTGGACCGGGTGAGGCATAGCGGGCCGTGCCTGGATAATGCGAGAGACCGCCGCTGCCGATGATGGCGGCGCTGAGGCCCATGCGGGTCACGGCGCGCGCCAGCGCTTGGCCGAAGGCATAGCAGCGCGTCGGGTGCGGCTGCGGTGCGACATAGGAATTGACGAACAACGGCACGATCGGCGTTTCCTGGTCAAAGCCGAAGTATTCGACCGGGATTGTGAAAAAGGTGCCGAGATCGGCATCGAGCGTGAAGGCGGGATCAAAGCCCTCCTCCTGCATGGCTTCCACCAGGGCGTAGCCGGCGGCACCGTCGACCTTCCACCAGCCGGTATGCCCGTCATGCCCGCGGGCGCGATTGCCGCAATGGAACATGAAGGCCGGGATGGACTTGAGAATAAAGTCGTCGCCATGGTCGTTGGAGATGACGATCAAGATGTCGGGCTTCGCTTTGCGGAAACCATCGCCAATTTCCTGCATGGCGGCTTTGACGCGCGCGACCTGCTGTGCGTCCTCGCTCTTGGGCAGACTCAGAAGCTGCGGCGCATGCGGCACGGCCGCCGCGGCAACAATACCCGTGCGCTTTTTTTCGTTGTGCATGATCCATCCCTTTATGCGTTGCTCGCCATTCTGCCGGCCTCCGACATGTGGACGATATACTAGTGAAAGAACGCGCCGCCATTGACGAGCAGGCTTTGTCCGGTGACGAAATCGGAGCCCGGCCCCAGCAGAAATACCAGGGCGCCGGTCACGTCTTCGGCGGTTTCGGTTCTCTTGAAACAACGTTGCGCCACGACGCGTTTGTTGCCGACGATCCCGTCCTCGTTCTGCAGATCGCTTGGATCGGGAATGAGGTCGGGACACAGATTGTTGACGCAGATACCGTAGTCGCCGACTTCGCGCGCCAGAGCGCGGGACAGGCCTATGATCGCTGCCTTGGAGGAGACATATTGCAGCATGCCGCCAACGCCTTTGAAGGGCGTGTTGGACGAGATGTTGACGATCTTCCCGTAGTTCTGCTGCCGCATATAGGGGAAGACGGCCTTGCAGCACAGCCAGGTTCCCCTGACGTTGACGCTATAACAGCGGTCCCATTCATCGACGGGAATGTCGGCGAAGGAGCCCATCGTGCAGCCGCGATAGAAGCCGGCGTTGTTCACGAGGCCGTCGATACGGCCGAAGGAGCCGACGACCTCATTCGCCATGCGCTCCACCGAAGATGGAGTGCTGATATCGACGATCAGCGAAACCGCCTTGCCGCCGTTGCGGGTGATCGTATCGACCAGGGCAGGCTGCGGTTCGAGATCGGCCAGAATAGTATTGGCGCCGGCCGAGCCGATGGCGTTGGCGAAGGCCCGCCCGATCAGGCCGCCGGCGCCGGTGATAATGATGGTGCGTCCGCTGAGATTCGTCATGGTCCTGTCCTCAGGCGAGCGCCGATTCAACCGCGCGTCGCGCGAGCACCGGAATCAAATGGGCGCGATATTCGGCATTGGCTTGCAGGTCCGTGCTCAGCCCGTCGGCCGACACGCGGATATTCTCCAATGCATTCGGCGAGAAGGAGGCACCGAGTGCCTGTTCCACCTCGGCAATGCGAAACACCTTCGGGCCGGCGCCGGTCACGGCCACCCGCACATGATCGCCGAAGTCGGCCACGAAAACACCGACCAGCGCGAAGCCGGACGCCGGGCTCTTGAACTTCACATAGCCGGCGCGCTTGGGAACCGGGAGACGGATTGAAACGAGCAGTTCGTTCGGCATCAGTGCGGTCTCATAGAGGCTAACGAAGAAATCGTCGGCGGCAATTTCGCGATCGTTCGTCTTCAGAGTGGCACCAAGCCCCAATGCTGCTGCCGGATAATCAGCGGCCGGATCCGAATTGGCGAGGGAACCGCCGATCGTACCGTTGTTACGAATCTGCCGGTCGCCGATCTGCGAAGCCAGATAGGCCAGGGCGCCGATCCGCTTTTTGATCTCGGCATGGCCATAGACCTCGGCATGCTTGGTCATGGCGCCGATCGAGATTGCTTCGTTGCGAATGTCGATGCCGCGAAGTTCGGCGAGGCCACTGAGATCGATCAGATCGCTGGGGGCGGCCAGGCGTAGTTTCATGGCCTGGACCAACGTCTGCCCGCCGGCCAAGAATTTCGGGTCCGGCAGCTCTGAGGCGAGCTTCAAGGCGTCCGACAGGCTGCCCGGGCGATGATAGGTATAGGGGTGCATGAACATCGGGCGCTCCTATTTCCGCGCGTTCATGGCTTTGGCGCCGGCGATCACCGCGTCGATGATGCCGTTATAGCCCGTGCACCGGCACAGATTGCCGTCGAGACCTTCCTGTACGATCTCGCGCGTCGGCGCGGGATATTCCTTGATGATATCGAGCGCGGTCATCACCATGCCCGGCGTGCAAAATCCGCATTGCAGCGCGTGATTTTCGCTGAAGGCGTGTTGCATGGGATGCAATTGGGTGTCGGATTCGGCGATGCCCTCGATCGTTGTGATCATGCCTCCCTGCGCCTGTAGGGCCAGCATAGAGCAGGCTTTCACCACCGCGCCATTCAAATGGATCGAACAAGCGCCGCATTGCGCCGTATCGCATCCGATATGAGTGCCGGTCAGTTTCAAATCTTCTCGGATGAACGTCACCAGAAGGGTTCGCTCGTCCACGGTGGTTTCGATCGCTTTGCCGTTCACGACCACTGAAATGGGTACGCTCATCATCCTGTCCCGGTTCACGGATACGGTTATAGGTCCAGAGTCAGCGAGTCGCTGGTGGCGCCGGAGCAGCAGACCATCATGACCCGGTTGGTTTCGCGCTGTTCGTCGTCGAGGATGAAATCGCGGTGATCTGGAATGCCCTTGAGGACCTTCGTCTCGCACGCGCCGCACAAGCCTTCCCGGCAGGAAAACTCGACTTTGATGCCGGTGTCTAGAAGGGCATCGAGAATGGATTGCCCTGGCGACACCGAGATCGTGCGGCCATCGCGCGCTAGTTTGACCCGGCAGCCACGATCGTTGATCGTGCCGGTCTGTCCTGAGAACCGCTCGATGTGAACGAAGTCGGAGGAAACGGTGGCGCTGGCGATAAAATGATCGAGCATGCCAGCTGGGCCGCAGCAATAGAAATGAGCCCCGGCTGGCGCGTTGTCAAAGATGGCGCGCAGGTCCAGTGCCGGCGTGCCGTCCTCGGGAAAGAACGTTTGCACCTTGCCGGGCAGAGTGGAGATTGATTCGAGCAGAGCCGCATGGGCGAGCGAGCGAGCTGTATAGTAGAGGCGCCAGTTTCGCCCCAGGTCCGTCAGCCGGTGGGCCATCGCGTAAATCGGCGTGATGCCGATGCCGCCGGCGACCAGGATGGAATGTTCCGCCTCCTCGCGCAGGTGGAAGTTGTTCGCGGGAGTGTCCGCTTTGAAGATGTCTCCCACTTTCACATGATCATGCAAATAGGAGCTGCCGCCACGGCCGGCGGCATCGCGCTTGACCGCGATCCGATAGCCGTCGCCATTCTCTGGCGGATTGATCAGGGAATAGCTACGCGCCATTCCATTGGGCAAATGCAGTTTGATATGCGCGCCCGGATCGAAAGCGGGAATGCGATGATCATCCACGGGTGTCAACCCGTAGGACCGTATATCGATCGCTTCCCGCCTGATATCCGTTACCCGTACTTCCAGCGGCTGCATGCCAAGGCCTTGTACGAAAGAGATAAGTCTTATCGATAAATGCCGCGATCCCTAAAAAGCGGCAACGACCTCTATTTCCAGAAGCATTTCCGGCCGCGACAGATCGGCGATGATCGTAGTACGCGCGGGGAAATTTCCGGCGCTGAAGCGTTTCCGGTAAAGGTCGTTCATCGCCGCGAAGTCGCCCTGCCGGGTCAAGATGACATTCGTCTTGACGATTTTGTCGAATGACGATCCAGCCTCGGTAAGGATGATGTTGAGATTGTCGAGGGCCTGTTCACACTGCGCCTCGAAATCATCCACGGCCAGTTCGCGATCGCCAAAATAGCCAGGGACGCCGGAGACATAAAGAAGGTCACCGATGCGTACGGCATGCGCGAGCGGCGCTGCAACCTTATGGGCGTTGGGAATGGGAATAATTTGTCTATTGCTCATGACGTTATCCAGCTTGGGTTTGCAATTCGCTTCGGGAAACACTGACGCCTCAACGATTGACGATCTGGTTCCATTGATCGACGATGTTGTTGCGATAGCGATTGAGGTAGTCGATATCGACCTTGTTCAATTTACTTGCCGTCGGGCAGGAGGCGGCGACGTCGTCTGGCACCTTGGCCTTCGTGTTGACGGGACGAGTCTTGCCCAGCTCCGCCCATTTCTCCTGGTTCTCTGGGCTCAACATGTGATTGATGAAGCGGCTGGCGCCATCGTTCTCAGGGCGGCCCTTGACCTTCGCCACCGCCAGCGGCGCGTAGTAGGCGCCTTCTGAGGGAACGACGAAGCGCAGATCCTTGAGATCAGGATCATTCATCATGACCAGGACGTTGCCGCTGAAATAGGGCGTAGCCCACACTTCGCCAGTCTTGAGCCAACCAACGGCGACATTTTCCTGATCCCACAGGCCGGGCCCGGAGGTGCGGATGCGCTGATAGAGCTTCATGCCTTCCTCGGGATTCTTGAGGGTGCCGCCCTTAGTGCGCGATAGGCCGTCCAACGTGTTGAAAGCGCCGGTGTAAGTCACATTGGGGGCCGAAACGTGTCCCTTGAGATCGTCGCGTAACAGATCGGCCCAGGAGGTGATTGGATTTTTCACATATTTGGCATTGTAGGCGATGCCAAAGCAGCCATAGGTGAAGGGAACGCCGGCATCACCAGCTACGCGTACCGACGGGTCGACGTCGGCAAGTGCGGGAATCGTCTTCGTGTCGAGCGGCTCGAGCAGGCCCGCGGCCGCAACGAGCGGCAGGGTGAGATCCGTGAAGGTGACGACGTCTTCTTTCGGATTGGCGCGATTGGCCTGCATCTGCGTGAAGCGCGCGCTGTCCCAGGATTCGAGGTAGCGGAGGCCCGAAGCCCGATCGTATGTACCGACGAAGGCCTTCTTGATGTTGTTGCCGATCGTGCCTGGGTATCCGCTCATGATGAGCTGCTGCTGCGCCGAACTTTCGGTAACGGCCATCACGGACAGGGCTCCGACCAAAGCCATCGACCCGTACAACCGAACTAGATTTGCTTGTTTGATGTTCATGCCACCCTCCTTCAAAACTCAAATGATCCGATGATCCCGATCAGGCGGTCCCTCGTCCGCCGATATGCTCCAGCAAGCCTAGCTTTTGCAGGCCGAATGCGACGACGAGACCAAGAATGACCAGCGTGCTGGACACGGCCGCCGCGACCGGATCGTTGACGTCGTAGACATATTTGTAGAGCGCCACCGGCAGCGTGATCTGATCGGACTGCGTCACGAACAGGCTGACCGTGAACTGGTCAAACGAAACGATGAAAGCGAAAATTGCGCCCGACGTAATGCCAGGGACGAGGCTAGGCATCACGACGCTGAAGAAAGTGCGCCAGGGACCGGCACCGAGAATCTCGGAGGCTTCTTCCAGATGTTTCTTGATGTCGAGGGCGTTGACTAAAATCGCCCGGAACATGAACGGAAAAACCAGGAGCGTGTGGGCGCCCAGCAGAGCTGGAAACGTGTCGATCATATCGACGCGGATCAGGAAGTAGAGCAAGGCGATGCCGATGATCAGGGCCGGCACGATCAGGGGCGTCAGCAGGACAAATTCCAGAACCCGCGCCAGGAGCGAACCTTGCAGGCGCCGCAAGGCGAGCGCCGAGGGAATGGCGAGGACTGTGGCGAGAAATGTCGCGCTGACCGCCAGAATGATACTGCGAATGGCCGGTCCGCCGAAAATGCCGAGTTCCCAAGCTGACTTATACCAGCGCAGGGAGAAGCCTTCTGGCGGGAAGGTGAAGAACGACTTTTCGCTGAAGCTGAAGAGAACGACAATGATTAGTGGCGCGAGCAGGAACAGATAGATCAGCGCGACACTGATACTGAGCGTGACGTTGGGCCTTGAGCTCATCGTTGGGTCTCCTTGAGGCGGGGAGACAGGCGCGCCTGGAAGGCGTAGATGGCCGCCGTGATCGCCAGCAGGATCATCGACAGGGCGGTGGCGCGCGGTAGATTGAACAAAACAAGCGCGTCGGTATAGACCGAGACCGAGAGGTACTGGATTGCCGATCCGCCAAGCATGAGTGGAGTGACGAAAGCGCCGAGCATCAGGCTGAACACGAGGATGGCACCGGCGATCAGCCCCGGCGCGGCGAGCGGCAGGTCGACGGTGAAGAAGCGGTAGGGCCCCGATGCGCCTAGGATGTCGGCTGATTCCAACAGGCGGCGGTCGATACCTTGCAGGGATGTGGCGATGGACAAGATCATGAAGGGCAAGAAGACCTGCGTGCTGCCAACGACGAGGCCGATGTAGTTGCTCGTCAAGGTCAGCGGATTGTCGATCAGCCCGAGCTGCATGAGAACCGTATTGATCACGCCTTTGCGACCAAGCAGTAGCAGCCAGCCGTAGGTGCGAACGACGGTGTTGACGAGTAGCGGAGCGGCGATGAGGAAGAAGAGCAGGGGCTGAACGCTCTTGCGTGCGTTCACGAGATGCCAAGCGACGGGATAGCCCAAGATCGTGCAAAGCAGTGTCACTAGCGCCGCCGCGCCGAGCGTCTTGGCGTAGATTTCCCAGTAGAGCGGAGAGAACAGAACCGTCTGATAGTTCTCGAAGGTTCGGCCGGGAAGAATCTGGCCGAACTCGGCGCGGTGGAAACTGGCTTGGACGAGCTGGGCCAGCGGAACCGCCATCAGCCCCGCGATGACGATCAATGCGGGAAGGACCAGGACGGCCGCCATCAAGGTCGTCTTGCGTCGGCGGGCTGAAGTCAGCGAGGTCATCGTCACATCCCTCATGCGGCGGGGAGGCAGACGGTGGCCCCGGCGATCTCAGCCCAGACCCGCTGACCGATTTCGGTGGCCGATTCCGGCAGACCCAGCACCCGCGCTTTCACAGTCGGTCCGTTGTCGAGATCGACACGGATGAGCGAAGAGCCCCCCTCAAAGCCGACATCGGCGATCCGCCCCGGAATGCCTCCGATCGAGGCATCTTTGTGCAGCAGCACATGCTCGGGGCGGACGACGAGCTTGAAACGGCCCGGAACACTGTCAGCGGGAATGCGAATTTCGTAGCTGGTGCCGTCGATCCGGGCCATGCCGGACGGCGCGCCGCTGCGATCACAGGAGACGAGGCTGACTTCGCCGATGAAGTCGGCGACGAAAGCCGTCTGCGGCGCCTGATAGATCGAGCGCGTGTCTCCCAGTTGTTCGATCTTTCCGTTCTTGAGAACGGCGACGCGATCGGACATGGATAGGGCTTCTTCCTGGTCGTGCGTAACGAACAGAAATGTCGTTCCGGTCTGCCGATGAATGCGCTTCAGTTCTACTTGCAGCTGCTTGCGCAGCTTGAGATCGAGAGCACCGAGCGGTTCGTCCAGCATCAGCACCTGCGGCGATGTCGCCAAGGCGCGGGCTAGGGCGACGCGCTGTTGCTGGCCGCCGGAAAGCTGATGCGGATAGCGATTGGCAACTTGCGGCAGCTGCACCATTTCGAGCATTTCTGCCACGCGTTTGGCGGCATCCGGACCCTTCCAGCGTTTAACGCGCAGGCCGTAGCGGATGTTTTCGGCGACCGTCATGTGTGGAAATAGCGAATATTGCTGGAACACCATGCCGAGATCGCGTCGGCGCGGCGGCTCTCGCGTCACATCGCGTCCGTCGAGATAAACCGTGCCACTGTCGCACATTTCCAAACCGGCGACGATGCGCATCAGGGTCGTCTTGCCGGAACCGCTGCTGCCCAGAAGCGTCAGAAACTCGCCGGCGAGAATATCCAGATCAATACCATCGTTGACCGTCAAAGGCCCGTAGCGCTTGGTAATTCCCTTGAGAGCGACCTTCGGTGGCGTACTCATGTTGACCATCCAATTGGGTCCGAACCTTTCATCCAGCGTCCGCCGCTTTGGGGCGTGAACGAGTGGACTAACCTGCAGTTTGTGAATGCGGCTGCGAACGGCTTTCACGTCTGAATGTCGAAGATGCCTTGCGGACAAGCGATGCGCGGGTCCGCAAGGTAAATGGTCGATGACCTCAGTCCCTGAACTCGCCGGTGAAAACGCGGCGGCCAACTTCGCGCACCTGCTTCTTGTCTTCATCCGGATCGGAAGTCTTGGGCGTGCGCACGACGGCATTCTGGGTATAGGTCTGGATGACGGCGCCTTCCTCGCGGCCCAATCCTTTCGGATCGCGGCCCGCTTTCACGTCGTCGATGCCGGCGCGCAGCATGCGGCGGAACATCGTCACACCGCGGTCGCTCGCGCCGAGATGTTCGCGCGCATGAACATGGATGGCGCCTTGGGAAACTTGGGCATCGTAGTCGCCTGGCGTCCGCTGCCGTTCTTCGAACGGGCGGTCGTCCATCATGCCGAAATGCAATTTTTCGATCATTTCAGCGTCGAACTGCATGTCGTCGCTTTCGATCAGCCAGCCGATTTCCATGAAGCTGCTGTCGTCGATCGGCGTGGCCCAATGCAGAAGATAGGGCGGTCCGAATTTCTTTTCTTTCTTGCCGTCTTCATTGACGGAGGCGACGAGATGGATATTCGGCATGATCAGGTCATGCATGCGGACCCAGACATTGTCGCCGATGCGGCGACTGGCGATATACACCATGCCAATCGGCGTTTCTTTATATTCCAACTCCGGCACAATGCCGAATTCCGGCGTGAATTGTGAACCACTGGCGATCGTGTGCAGATAGTAGGTGTGCACAGGATCCATTGAGTTTTCTTTGACCTGCACCCAGTTGCACGGCCAGACATATTTGCGGCCCGGCGTCCAGCCGCTGGGGATCAGGCGGCCGCCAGGACGCAGGCAGGCATCGTAGATCGGTAGCGCCGGCATTTTATCAGGCGGCCCCATATAAGCGAAAATGAGGCCCTTGAATTCCTTCACCGGATAGGCGCCGTGGCTGATGCGATCCTTGTAGGGGGAATTGGCCGGCTCAGCAGGCATCTCCAGAATTCGGCCATCCGTTCCGATCAGCCAGCCATGATAGCAGCAGCGGATACCGCGCTCGTCGGGAATGCCGAATTCGAGTGAGGCGCCACGATGCGGGCAGTGCGGGCGAACAAGGCCGACATTGCCGGACTTGTCGCGGAAGAGAACCAGATCTTCGCAGAGCACTTTGATGCGCTTTGGTAGATCCTGGATTTCCTCTGAAAAGGCGACCGGATGCCAAAAGCGCCGCAGATATTCGCCCCCAGGCGTGCCCGGGCCGACATGCGTCAGATCCACGTCCTCCCCGGCGTCGACCTCCCGAAGGTGATAACCGCCATACGGAATAACAGCATCTCGACTCTGCATAACCCCCGCTCCTGTCAGCTTTTCTCGCATCCAACGTGTTCGAGATCAGCGCGCCACTCCCTCGGCGCAACTTTCATTTGATCTGATAATCATATTATCATATAAATAGGTCAAGCGAAATGTTGCGCAGCCTGACAGAATCGTTCCGATGATGAGGTCGCAACAATTCGCAAAGGAAAGATCTGGGAATGCGGTACCCAAAGCGCGGCGATGTCATCGCCGATCTGATTAAGCAGTCGATTGTCACCGACGGGCTGAAGCCAGGCGATCGCTTGCCGACGGAAAAACAGCTTGTCGAAAAGTATGAGGCTGGAAAGGCCTCCGTGCGCGAGGCTCTTAAATCACTGGAGGTTCAGGGCCTGATCCGCACGAGCACCGGCCCCACTGGCGGTTCGTTCATCGCGGAAGTGACCGAGACACGTATTCTCAATCATCTGCAAAGCTATTTCTTCTTCAAGCATCTAACCGCTGCGCAAGTCTATGAACTTCGCCGCGTTCTTGAGCCGCGATTGGCCGGACACATGGCCGAAACGGCTAGCGAGGATCTGATCCGCCGGCTTGAGGCCAATGTGCAGGCCTCGCAAGGTGATCCGACGACGCGCGAAGACTGGCAGCGGCATCAGCAGATTCATATCGAGTTTCATGATCTGTTGGCTGATGGCGCCTCCAATCCGCTGCTGTGCGTGCATTGCAAATTCATCAACCGCAGCTTGCGAAGCATCGTTCGGTCCCGTGAGAGCCCCGAACAGCTCAAGATCATCAACTCTAACAGAATATGGCACGAGAAAATCTGCGAAGCCGTGCGCAAACGTGACAGCGATGCCGCTGAAAATCTGATGCGTGAACACATTGTCGAGCTGGAGAACGCCTACAAGATCACCAATCCCGTTCTTCGCAACAGTCTCCATCTCGAGACTAAAGATCCTGAAAAAATGAATGCGCTGTCGGAGCTGCCATGATCGGAAAGCGGAATCTGCGAAAAGAGGACAATAGGCTACTACGCGGCAAGGGGCAGTTCGTCGACGACTATACGCCGGCCAATTGCCTCTATATGGCACTTGTTCGCTCGCCGCATCCTTCCGCGCGAATTGTCTCGGCAAGCTCCGAGGCGGCGCTTGAACAGGGGGCACATTCGGTCTGGTTCTTTCACGACCTGCCGACGCTTGCCGAGTCTCTGCCTTTGTTTCGTGAGCCTGCGACCAACCCCTATTGCGATCTTATGCGGCCGCCGCCACAGCTCGCTTTGGCCGATGGAGTGGTGCGCTATGTCGGTGAACCTGTTGCCGCGGTTTTGGCATCGACGCCTGCGGGGGCGGTCGACGCCGCGGAGGCGGTCGAGATAGATTACGAGCCTACCGATCCCGTCGTTGACCCAGTGTTTGCCATGTCGGATGAACGGCGCGTACATGAAGGCCAATCCAATATCGTGGCGCATCTGGCAGCAAATATAGGCGACATCGATGCAGCCTTTGCCAATGGCGACGTAGTGCTATCCGAGCATTTTGTTTATCCGCGCATTACGTCCGTGCCGATAGAAACGCGCGGTGTTAGCGCAGAATATGAGAGCGCGCGTTCGTCCTTGACGATTCGAATCGGCCATCAACTTCCTTATACGGTGCGCTCCGCCGTCGCCCGTTTCACTGGGCTGCGCGAGGAAGATATCGTGGTGCTCTGCCCGGATACAGGAGGTGCATTCGGGCCGAAATCCGGCCTCTATTCCGAAGACATTCTTGCGCCACTGCTGGCAAAGACGGTCAATCGTCCCGTCAAATGGATTCAAACACGCTCTGAATTCATGCTGAGTTCGCAACATGCGCGTGATCAGATCATTGAAGCGCGGGTGGCGGCGCGAGCGGATGGCACGCTGCTCGGCCTTGATGTCAAACTTCTCAAGGACACGGGTGCCTATCTCTGCTGGGCCGTGATTGAGCCTACCAACACCATCAATCACATTCCATCACAATACGTTTTACCGGCATATCGAGCGGAAGCGCATTCCGTTCTCACCAATAAGGTACCATCGGCGCCATATCGTGGGACCGGCCGGCCCGAGGCGACCTGGGTGATGGAGCGTTGCCTCGATCTGCTGGCAATCAAGCTCAATATTGATCCGATCGAAATTCGCCGCCGAAATCTTATTCCAGCTTCCGCGATTCCCTATAAGCCCGGCAATGTCTACCGAGACGGTGTCGAGGTGACTTACGACTCAAACGATTTTCCGCTCGTCTTCAATGAAACGGTTGCGGCAGTGGATGTCGAGCACTGGCGGGCCAGGCAGAGGGAATGTCTCTCCGGGCAAAAGCGCCGCATTGGGATCGGCGTCGCAAACTATATGGAAGCTGGTGGAATCGGCTGGCCATGCGAGGGCGCCACCGTTAAGATCGACGAGGCCGGCCGCGCGGAGGTCATGATTGGCGTTTCACAATCGGGGCAGGGACATGAAACGGTCTTCGCCCAGATTTGCGCGGATCTACTCAGCTTACCATTTGAGAATGTGCGCGTGCTCGGCGGTGACTCTCGACTGTTGCCCTACGGCTTTGGAACCGGGGGCAGCCGCGTGACAGTCAACACCGGTAACGCTGTGGCATTGGCCGCCAAGGATGTTCGGCGACGTATTCAGCTTGTTGCCGGAAAACTGCTTGGCTGCGAATCCGATCAGGTACAGATCGAGAATGGCGAGGTCTTTGCTGCCGACGATCGGCAAAAAGTCGCTGCGTGGCCGACAATCGCGGCAACGGCGGCCTTCTCGCGCATTCTCGCGACCGAGGGAACACCGGGTCTGTGCTCGACGCAATACTTCTATCCGTCGACCGTAACTTGGGCCAGCGGGACACATGCGGCTGTAGTCGAGCTGGATCTAGAAACGGGCACTTGGAAAATTTTGAAATATGCCATCGGGCATGACTGCGGACGGCAGATCAATCCAACGCTCGTTGAGGGACAGGTGATGGGGTCCTTTGCTCAGGGGCTAGGCATCGCGATGGGCGAGAAGATCATTTATTCGCCCGAAGGCCAACTCGTGACCGGCACTTTGATGGACTATGTCATGCCACACGCCCGGGATATCCCGGAACTGATCCTGAAACATTTTGAATTTCCGGCAACGACTAACCCATTGGGCGTGCGTGGGGTTGGCGAAGGTAATGTCGGACCTGTCGCAGCAGCCATAGCTGGCGCCATTACCGATGCACTCGGTGGGCACATCGCCATACGCGAGCCAATGATGACCCCGCCAACGGTGCGTGAACTCATGCGACAAGGACAGATATAGTGGATATTGCTGTCGCTAATGCCATCGATGCCAATGCTATGCGCATTGTCTCCGATGGAATCCCTTGTCGTGATCTCGACTTTCTCAAGCGTGACATTACCAATCTGCAAGATTGGTGTGCTCGTTGGATCGTCTTATCGGAAGAGTATGAGGCGCAGGCTTACGATGCCCTTGATAAAGGGGGCAATCTGACAGCTGGTGAGCGGTTCTGGCGCGCCGCTTTATGCTGTCATTTCGGCCAGGGCATTCTTATGGAGATTGGTGCTGAGGAAAAGCTCCAAGCCGATCAACGTAAACAGCAATTGTTCGCGCGCGGTGCTTCGCTTCTGCAGCCGCAGTGCGAATCTGTTGCCATCCCGTTCGAAAACTCCCTCCTACCGGGCTATCTCCGCTTGCCGATCGGCCTGGGACCGTTTCCCTGTATGATCCTTTTTGGTGGCCTCGATACCACTAAGGAAGATGCGTTCGAGCTGTCGAGCTACTTCTTAGCGAGAAATATCGCGACTTTGACCTTCGATGGTCCAGGGCAGGGTGAAGTGTTCCACCGCATGAAGATGCGGCTTGACTATGAGAAAGCCGTTTCTGCCACTGTCACTTTTGCCGGTGCGCAAACGGCTATTGATCCAAATCGGATTGGCGTTCTCGGACGCAGCACCGGAGGACACTGGGCGTGTAAAGCCGCTGCGACAGACCCAAGGATCAAGGTCGCGATCGCCTGGGGGCTCATCTACCATCTGCGCGACTTCGATCAGCTATCGACATCACTGCAGCAGCGATTCATGCGCGCGGCCAGCATGACCTCCCTTATAGAAGCTCGCGCCTTCTTCAAAGGTTTCGATTTGGATGGCTTCGCGGAGCGCATAGATGTGCCCTTGCTTGTCGTGCAGGGAGGACAGGACCCCATCGCACCGCGGGATTCGATAACGAGGCTGGGCGAAAGAGCACAGAGTTCCATGGACGTCATTTTCTATGAACATAGTGGACACTGTGCGCATGACAGGGCGCATCTATTCAAGCCGGCGATGGCAGATTTCGCCAAGAGCCATCTTTAAAGTCGATTGTGTTTGTGAGGTAGTATGGATTTGGAGAACTTCGCACTTCTCCTCATATTGGGTGTTTTATACATCGCTCGCATCTTGTGGCTTCCGGTTTCTGACGATTCAGCCGACCAAATTTATCCTCCTCCTAATTGATGTGAAGTTTCGGCCTGACTGATGAGGTCTTTCGTTTGACCACTGCTCATGAGATTGCCGAATTTACACTCGAGGAGACCGCTGAAGGCTGCACGCAAGTTAGCCTTCAGCGAAGAACGTCACGGCGCCAATGATGCAGCGGACCACGATCTGGCCAACGCACGATCGGCAGATGCTTGCTCCTTGGCTTACCGATGTTGAAGTCACATTGTGCGGTGTCTTGAAAAATCGGCCCGGCTCTCCTTGGAATGTGCGTGAAAGGCTTAGAGGCGTTTCCGCACATTTCATCTTAGATTTTAAGTTCCATAATGATCGTTATGCGAATGGTATATATAAGTGGGTGGGTTCTACCTTGAAGTGCGACTTGGCAACGATACCTATAACTTGTCGCACGCAAGGAACCGCCGATGGTACGCTCCTACTCGCAGATCGATCTCGATGAACGCCGCAAGATTTAACGCTGGCGGCAGGCCGGCGTATCGGTCGATGTGATCGCCGAGAGGCTCGGACGCCATCGCTCGACGATTTTCAGAGAGATTGCGCGCAACCGGTTTGACGATGCGGAGTTTCCAGGACTGACGGGGTATTTCGGCGTGGTGGCGAACGGTAAGGCCAAAGAGCGCCGGAGCTGCTATCGCAAGCTGGCTCGGCATCCGAAGCTGCGCGCGGCGATCATTGAACGGATCGAGCACGGTTGGTCACCGGAGCAAATTGCTGGTCGATTAGCCTATGAAGGCCGTGGTGTGCGTGTCTGCCATGAAACGATCTACCGCTTTGCGTACTCCGCCGTTGGTCAGGAGATCAAACTGTGGCGCTATCTTCCTGAGGCCCGCGCCCGGCGTCGGCCACGCCACGTTCGACGCCGGCATGGCCGCAGATTTAGCCCAGAACTGAGCATATTGCATCGCCCGGACATCGTTCGAGAGCGAAAGCAGCTCGGCCATTGGGAGTGCGATCTGATCCAGTTTCGCCAGAAATTTGGCAAGGCCAATGTGACGTCGCTGGTTGAGCGGGTGAGCCGCTTCACTGTCTTCCTCCGCAACAATGATCGGCAATCACGATCCGTCATGGAGGGGCTGATCAATGTGCTCAGCCCCCTTCCCCACGCCGCCCGACGATCAATCACCTTTGATCGCGGGACCGAGTTTACGGATTGGTCTTACCTGCAGGCCGGTCTCGGTGTGCAAACCTGGTTCTGTGATCCGCAGGCGCCGTGGCAGAAAGGAACGGTCGAGAATACGAACCGGCGCGCGCGAAAATGGCTTTCAAGAGACACTGACCCGTTGTCGATCAAAGGTCGCGAGCTCTATGACATTTGCGCTCATCTGAACTCGACGCCACGCAAATGTCTTGGCTTCAAAACGCCAGCCGAAGTGTTCCGGCAAAAGCTACTGGCTGCCAGCCGATGATCCGGCTACGTTCATAGACGCTGCTCGTCGCACTTCGGCTGGAACTCGCACCTTGCGCGACTACGTGACCGATCGGGGTCTTTGGACGTCACGCCACATTATGCGTTTGCTTTGCTAACTTAAACATGCCTCGACTGATTCAGCCTGTTCATCGCTCATGACGCTCCTATTAAGATCATACTGGCTAAAAATCATGGCTGTCTATGCAAGTTCTCGCTACGATGAGGAGTATCGTGACGGAGAGCCGATGAGTTTTAGGAGCCGGGAATTTTTCCGGCGGAAGGGCGCTTCAAAACATAGATGACACGGTATGGATTTCACCTTCCAATAGAGCCGGAGCCTAGTTTATCGTGTTCAGTCGCGGGAAAGTTATATGAGTAACGATAAACAAGAATACATTGGCGACAGTGGGTTGTTGGATAGCCGACAGGCGCGGTGTCCTTGTATTCTTCTGTTTGATGTCTCCATCTCAATGGAGGGAGCCGCCATCGCACCACTGAATGAGGGACTGCGTCTTCTACAGGAAGAGGTTCAAAGCGACAGCCTTGCTGCTATGCGGGTCGAAATTGCCACTGTGACGTTAGATCCCTTAAAAGCTGAAACAGACGTCACCGGGGCGAAAAATGTTCTCCCAACCCCTTTTTCATCTCAGCGCGCGGCCACGATAGGCGAAGCTATCGAGACGGCTTTGCAGATGTTGCGTGATCGTAAGGATCGCTATCGGGCCAGTGGCATCAGCTTCTATCGTCCGTGGATCGTTCTCATTACCGACGGCATCCCAAGCAGCAACTTGGGAGCCGCGGCGAAGTTGATCCAGGACGGCGAAGCCGCGAAAGCATTCAGCTTTTATGTAGTAGGCACCGACGATGCTGATTTAGGCGCCCTTGCTAAACTCTCTGTACGTCAACCCCTTAAACTGAAAGGACTCCAATTCAACGTGTTCTTTAAATGGCTTTCGAACTCTTTGATTGCGATATCGCGATCTAATCCCGGCGATCCAGTTCCGCTCGCAAACCCTGCCGGACCTAATGGTTGGGCCGTACCTAATGGTTGGGTTGTCGCTGGATAACCAACGTTAACTGGGACGTCTATCGGCGGTCTGCCGCATACTCTCTCGGACAGGAGTTCACTGCCTTTCGCCCTATTGCTACGGCGACAACGAGCGCTTCTGACGATGAAATCCGGCCATTCATCTGGTTGGTCGGTAATTGCACTTTGCGGGCTCGCGAGTGACGGCTCGGAGCATCGTTTCCCTCGCCACCAGTCGGCGTGGGTCATGGCGGCTCGCGATCCAACCGCCTACCGGATCTGGCAGCAGCGGTGCACGGCTGGAGCTTCTCTACGCCCAGAGACCACCGAAAGTGTCGCCCCCCTATCCATCGGTGTTTAATATGGGGTACTACTCATCGCGTTCGCTGGACAGTAGGAGTGCCAGCTACGCGCCCTGCAGCCTTCTTAATCTTCACTCCGCGTGCTTCAACTGCTAAGAATTCGGGCAGGTTCACGAATTCTAGATCGTAAGCATCGCTCTTTATGTGATCCGTTCCCGGCGCGTGCATGTACAGACAATCTCCGAGACTTGAGCCAATAGGGATTTGAGTTCGCATTCCCTTTAGCTCACCGACCATTCGGCCCAAACGCACTGTCGCAGCGGAGTTCATTTACATCACCTGCGTTCATTCCTAGCCAGTCGGACAAAACGGACAGGCTGTCTCCTCCTAGCAGCGGAGGATATCGATGATTCACTTCATCTTCATTTGCAAACTTTATTGGATTTCCCGCCACTCGCAGTTTTTCACCGTTCGGCCCAGCTAGCTCCAGAACCATATTTCGGTGGATAACTTGAGGATCTGTAAGGCTACGATCAAGTGTGTTTACAACTGCAGCTGGCACTTCTGCTGCTAGCATTAGGTCGACCCATTCTTGGGCCGACTTAGTTAAAAACGCGTCCTCAAGAATCCTCCATAGCGCCTCTCGATTGATGTATCGGCGCTTATTATCGGCAAACCTGGAATCAGTACTTAGCTCGGCACAACTAAGGACGTCGCATAAACTGCTCCACATGCGCTCCGTATTAGCTGTAACGACGATATCCGCCGCATCCCCGCAAGTGAATGTTCTATATGTCGGAATAGAATCATGCCCCCGTCCCTGTCGTTCCGGCACATTCCCTGAATTCAAATAATAAGCGGCTTGATATGACAGCATAGCCACTTGACAGTCGAGCATACTAATATCGACGTGCTTGCCTTTACCCGAGCGATCGCGGTCGGCAAGAGCTGCCAAAATACCAATGACCCCGTACATTCCAGCCGCGATATCTCCCAGGGGAATTCCGGATCGCACCGACGGCCCTTCCGTTGGACCGGTAATGGACATTCCGCCAGACATCGCCTGTACAATCATATCATATGCAGGTCTATTTTTGTACGGGCCTGCTTGTCCAAAGCCAGAAATAGAACACCACACCAGACCAGGCCTGACTGCCTTGATGTCTTCGTAAGAAATGCCAAGCTTTTCCAAAATACCTGGTCTAAAGTTTTCGACAACGACGTCAGAAACTTGCGCAAGCTTACGAACAAGAGCGAGGCCAGCTGCCGTCTTCATATCGACGGTCAGACTTTTCTTGTTTCTGTTGACAGATAGGTAATATGCGCTTTGTGTGCCAACGAAATGCGGCGGAAGCCGCCGTGTCATGTCACCATCTGGCGCTTCAATTTTTACAACGTCTGCTCCCATATCCCCTAGCAACTGCGTCGCATAAGGACCGGACAGAAATTGAGTCAAATCAAGCACCTTCAGATGCGAAAGCGGACCGTATCCGCTCGTTGCTTCCGTATTCATGAAGTGGCCGCCTTTCTACGCGGGTTCGAATAATTCGTGAAGCCAAGAGCTGTTGAAAGCGCCGCCGACGAATTCTGAACCATCGCGCCGAGCTTTGTTTGATTTCTAGTGTTGACTCGAGATTCAGGAACGGTGAGGCAAACGCTTCCGACAACCTTTCCATTGGCCGAAAATACTGGCGCAGCGATTCCAACAGCGCCAACAATCTTCTGGCCGAAGGTGAGATCGAATCCTCGGTCTCTAATAATGGCGAGTTGTTTCTCGAGGCTTTTCCTACTTGGCGGGCGCTCTCCAGACGCTGGAGCCCGTTCTTCGTTCTCTAGAGCGCGATCCAAGTCAGAGCTATCAAGGAACGCGAGGATCGATCGACCGCTTGCGCCCCACAGTGGCGACATCGGCAGATTCATAGGAAGCTGATACCGCAACATTCTAGTTGAATCGGCTCTTTCAGCGAAGAAGACCTTACAGTCTCGCGGCAGAAACACGCTCAATACGGCCGTCTCATTGCATCTATTCGACAAGTCCTCAAGAAAGGGAATAGACAGGCTGCGCAGATCGTTCTTTGCGTTCACCAAGGCCGAAATTCTGAATAGCTCACGCCCGATTTTATACTTCTTATCGATTTCATCCTTTTCAATAAGACCGTCCCTGCTTAACAACTCGCATAGGCGATGACATGTGCTGGGTGCTAGTGAAAGCGCTTGGGACATTTCTTTTAATGTCGCGCTTCCTCGCTCACTGAAGAATCTTAAAACCTCAGCAACTCTCTGGACGGTGCCGAGACTTTCGGTTGAGGGTGCGATGCCCATAGCGTTATCGGGAGAAGATGTGGATGGAGCACGCTCCATGATCAAAACCCGATATACCTCCACCGGTCGCGTGGGTAACCCCCACTTTCGCCCCTTCTACCTGATGGCTTCCTGCGCGCCCCTCAAGTTGTCGAACGATTTCGACAGCTTGAGCTGCACCGGTCGCTCCGACAGGATGGCCTCGGGAGAGAAGTCCTCCTGATGGATTAACGCAAACGTGGCCACCCAGAGATGTCGCACCGCTAGCTAACAACTCATATGCTCCTCCACGCTCGCAAAAGGAAAAGGCCTCATAGTACATGAGCTCGGCGATCGTGAACGCGTCATGTATTTCCGCAACGTCTATGTCCTCGGGCGCAATTCCTGCCATTTCATATGCTTCAGCTGCGCCTCTTGCAGTTAATTCCGCCCAAGTCATGTCGCGGTACCCGTTGGTATATTTTCCCGACGTAACCTCAGATGCAACTATTCGAACTGACTTCGTTCTTCCTTTCCGAGCCACATCACCGCTTGCTACGATAATGGCTGCGGCTCCATCGCCGGTTGGACAGCAATGCCAAAGGGTAAATGGATCGGCGACCGGACGTGACGCCATGACCTCTTCGATGGTGACCTTCTTACGGATTTGCGCATTAGGATTCAAAGATCCATGCTCATGCGCTTTAACCGCAACCTGCGCTAATTGTTGATCAGTTAGTCCATATTCATGCATGTATCTTCTGGCGCGCATTGCATATAAGGCCGGCATAACCATACCCTGATTTACTTCCCAATCTTCGCGCTCGAGAGGAAGCGTACCGCCGCCGAACTTTGTGAGCTTTTCGACACCAATAACGAGAGCCACATCATGCCGGCCGCTAGCAACTGCGGTCCACGCTTCGGCCAAAGCCGAAGAGCTAGATGAACAGGCATTTTCAATGTTGATGATTGGCATGCCAGTTATGCCCAACGTTTTCATCACACGTTGGCCTGTCAACATTCCGCCTAAAGCCGACCCGCAATAGACCGCGTCAATGGACTGGGGCGACAGTTCCGACTCAATGATTGCCTCTTTAACAGCCGGCCAACCGATTTCAGCTAACGTTTTGTGAGGGTACTTCCCAAAGGGAATCAAGCCCGTTCCGACAACGAATACATCGCGCATAGTATGATCTCTTAGATGTTAGTGAATGTGTAGGTGTGGCGTGCCCGACCAAAATCGTCAGATCCAACAGCGCCGATACTCACTTTTAGTGGCATATCCACACGTACATTCTCAGGTGAAAGGGCGATGTGGGCTAACACTCGCAGTCCGTCAGTTAAATCTACATAACCGAGTACGTACGGAACATTCCATCCGTTGGGCGCCTGGTATATTGTTGAGTATGAGTATAACCGTCCCTCTTGAGGCAAGTCGTACTCCTCAATCTCCTCTGAGAGACACTCGGTGCAAACAGCAGCTCGCGGAAAGCTCAAAGCTGAACACGCGGCACATCTTCCGCCCTTTAGAAGCGGCCTGCCGTCTGGGCCAAGTGCCATCATCTCTGGCGCGATGATATTCAACGAAGTGGCATCTCCGCCGGAGCTGTTAGCACTCACCGAACCCATATTAAGACCTCCTCCAACCAGATTTCTGTATAATTCCACTGAGTGGAATTACATTCCATTCAAGAGAAGAGAACCAGGTACGCCGCTTGCTGTCAAGCAGTCGGGCTACGTTGATTACATTCAATCGAATTTGGTACGCTGGGGCCATTCAGTTTTTAAAAAGTAGTTGGTTGCTCGTGCTGTCGAGATGGAAGGTCTAGAAGCGGGGCAACTCGCGGTTAGGACACCATGATGGTCGGGCCGTCCCAATGAGTGCCGCCTACTACTAGGTTGCGCGTGATCACATTCCACCTCAAGATAAAGCGAACGAATAGCCTGTTCGTCACCGCCGAGGACTATCTTCGCTCAGAAGAGTTTCATTTGTAATTGACGTTGTTTGATAGAGCTACGGATACGCATCATAAATGCGTTCCGTGTCTCGCACGGTAGCGTGATCATTCGCGTCAGAGTCTCTCGTGCGGGGAGCTCAGCATGGCGTGGGGTAAAGCATCTAGAGTGGCATCGATTCTTTCGCAGCTTGCAGCCAGTTCATTCGATTTAGGTTACACTTGTGCAGCTCTACTGTTTGTTCGAAGGGCTCGGCCGACGACAGTAGTCGATCCTGGCTTTCACAAGCGGCTGGATCTCTCAGTATATCTTCTGGGTGCGCTATTAGTTGTTCTCGAACGACTAGGCATTCAGCCTTTGCTCAGCTGGTGCATCCCTATTCCCATTGGCACGACGCAAACAGCAGATACCCGAGCTGCCCCCGTCCAATCTTTGATAGGAGCCGCAAATCCGTTCAAAAATCTGAACGACTTTGGAGAGGTTGGGAGTAGGATCGAGTGTCGCTGGCGCTAGATCCAGGCTTGATCGTCGTTTATCCGTGGCTGGTGGCCAGCCGGCTATGCCTATTCCTCAATGCGCGATCTTGCCATTGCGATTCAGGCAAACGTAATCTTATGGAAAACTGTCAAATATCTATGATTAATACATCTGACTTCGAGCGCGTACAGCACAATAGTACGTAATCTTGGCGTGCTTCATCATCCAGCAACTCGTCGCGATGATCTGGTTGGCCTCCGACATATGGAGTCATGCAGGTCCCACAGTATCCTTCACGACATGAGAGCTGAACATCAATTCCATTTTCAATGAGAACTTCAGCAATCGACTTATTCGGGGGTACTTCAAACTCTGCGCCGCTGCTTAGGACCTTCACATGGAAAGACCTGTTGAGATCGGCAGCTACCTGACTCGAGTTTCCCGACGGGCCAAATAATTCGAAGTGCACGCGATCAGCAGGCCAGTGACTGGATGCCTCTTTAATCGCGCGCATGAAGCCAGGTGGACCGCAATAGTACAAATCTACACCTTCTGGCACCTCCCGCAATAAACTACGGATATCCAAACCTTTCGCCGGATCACCTTCATCGAAATGGAGCTCGATAGCCCCAGCGTCACGATACGATCCTAATTCGCTTAAAAACGCTGTCCGTGCAGGATTACGCGTGCAATAATGTAAGTCGAACTGCTTCCCCGAGGATGATACTTGCCTAATCATCGAGATAATCGGAGTGATGCCAATCCCCCCCGCTAAAAAGAGGTGCCTGTCTGAGGAGGTTGACAACTTGAAATGATTAAAGGGACGAGAGATCTCGATTTCGTCTCCAACTTTTAGCCGCGCGTGAACGTATTCAGAGCCTCCTCGGCTATTCTGCTCACGGAGCACCGCAATCTCATAGCAGGTTCGGTCACTAGAATTCCCGCAAAGCGAATACTTCCTTACGATCTTGTCCGAGATTAAGAGGTCAATATGCGCGCCCGCAGCCCACTCCGGCAAAATAGAGCCGTCGAGAGAGGTTAGTTGCACTAGCATTATATCTTCAGCAACGATCCTAGTCTGCACCACCCGCACAAGCATAGCCTCTCTCCTAATGGTTGCCGTGCCCAAACATTGCTACGAGCGCAAATTGCACGATATGTTCCCTGCGTCTCGTTACGTCGCGTTTTGTTCCAATCGGGCGCGCTAGTGCTACGGAAAGAGTGTTGATGTTTGTAAAGTAAAACGCGCACATCCCTGCTATAGTCAAATAGAGGTCGACGGCGCTAACTTCCAACTGAAGTGCGTGATCATTTCGTGCTTGAGATATGATGGACTCTAACGCCACGAGAAGCGGCGAAAGCGTGTTCCTTATCACCTTGGATTGTCGAATATGACGGCCGCCGTGCACGTTTTGATCTGTAACGAGCGCCAGAAATTCCTTATCTTCATTTAAGCAATCAAAAAGTAACTCAACGAATTTCTTTAGTCTCTCGGGCGCGGAGCCCGCGTGGCTTCGAAGTACTGTAAAATGTTCCGCAAAACGTTGATAAGCATCTTCTAGAACAGCCAGGTAAAGACTGTCTTTGCTGCCAAAATAATGATAAACAAGTTGCTTGTTCACGCCGGAACTGGCAGCGAGTCTGTCGACGCGTGCACCCTCAAGGCCATGCGTAGCAAACTCCGATCTTGCAGCTTTCAGGAGGACGCCTTGCGTGGATTCGGCATTGCCTCTCGGGGGCTTTCGGTCTGAAGCTTTGCTTCGAGATGGTTGACCTGCGCCGCTTGACCGTACTGTGCCTTCGCTAGCCACCTAGCTCTCTCCTCTTCCGTTGCAAATTCGCAATCGAAAAGCCGATCGACAAAGACGCTCAAGCGGACTGCAACGTATACACCGTCGCGAGAACATCTTCGCAACCAGCGCATGTATGGCACGCAATTGCGAGGTGTCAACTATCATCTAACTGGTTGGTTGAATTTTACTCCAAAAATTTCTTACGGGCTCCTCATTGACGATCTTTTGACCCTCTGGTAGAAATCAACCAACTAGTTGGATAGCGAGGGGCGATCCACTATCTTTGATAGGGGGAATTTAAATGCCGGAACACATCGACATCACCACTTACATCGCTATAACGCGATTTCTTACGCGCTGTGCGACTCTTATTGATGAGTACAAATTGGAGGAGATGCTTGAGCTGTTTGACGAAACAGCCAGCTACGAAGTCTTGCCACTCGAGAATTTGAAA
The DNA here is from genome assembly GCF_900104955.1 of Beijerinckia sp. 28-YEA-48. Classification (NCBI taxonomy): domain Bacteria; kingdom Pseudomonadati; phylum Pseudomonadota; class Alphaproteobacteria; order Hyphomicrobiales; family Beijerinckiaceae; genus Beijerinckia; species Beijerinckia sp. 28-YEA-48. The sequence goes on along the minus strand of NZ_FNSI01000002.1, from coordinate 246,542 downwards.
GAGGGGCTGCCCAGCTCTCTTATGAGATGCACGAGCAAGAATACCCTTAGAGATCGCATTCTCGGGCTGCGAGAGGCTACGATTCTCAACTATCATACCGATCGACACATCCTGAGTTTTCCAGAGATAGAGCGCGTCGGATCGTCGGAAGAGTACCGGGTCAAGACAGCGTTCTCGTGTTACCAAACTGACCAAGAGGGCGTCACCACCCTTTTCGCGGTTGGATACTACGATGATGTAATCCGCCACGCTGAATCGACGCTTCATTTCGTGAAACGTGTGGTCGTGCTCGATACCTTTTCCGTCCCGTCCCTGCTTGGTGTGCCGCTTTAGTCGACGCCACAGATCGCATCGTCACTATTGGAAATAGGAATAATAAAATGACCGACACTCAGCAGCTCCACAGCTTTCCGAAGCCAGACTATTCCCGCATTCCATTTGCGTTTTACCATGACCCAGAAATCTACGAGATCGAACAGAAGCGCATTTTCCAAGGCCCACTTTGGCAGTTCATTGGACTCGAGGCAGAAATTCCCCAGGTCGGCGATTTCCGTACCACATACCTTGGCGATCTTCCGATCGTATATAACCGTGGGCGCGATGGTTCAGTATATGCCTTTGTGAATCGCTGCTCTCATCGTGGCGCGCTGGTTTGCCGAGAGAAATTTGGTAACGAGCGGGCCCATACTTGCGTCTATCATCGCTGGTCCTTCGACCTAGAAGGCAACCTTACTACCGTTGCATTCCAGAACGGCATTGAGGGAAAGGGAGGGATGCCGCCAGAGTTCAAACGTAAGGACCATAACTTACAAAAACTGAAAGTTGCCTCCCTCAATGGTGCGTTATTTGCTTCGTTTCGGGATGATGTTGAGCCGCTAGAGCAATATCTCGGCACCTTTATGGTTGCTCACTTGAAGGGGCTGTTCAAAGAGCCCGTGAAAGTACTGGGTTATCAGCGCCAACGAGTCAAAGGGAACTGGAAGCTTTACACCGACAACCTTCGAGACAATTATCATGGCCCCCTCCTCCATGAATTTCAGCGTACCTTTGGCGTAAGCCGTTCTACCCAGGATGGTGGATCGCGGATGGACCCGCGCCATCGCCATCATCTTACCTATTCCACCGAGGGTACGGACAACGCTGATATAACGGCCCGTAGCTTCGCAGAAGCTGATGCTAAAATGGACCGTCTCAAGCTATCGGATCCATCTATACTTTCGTTCACGCCTGAAGCGGACGATGGACTTACGTTGGCGATCGCAAGCTTTTTCCCAAATGCTGCATTCCAACGGATGCGCAACACGATGGCTACCCGCCAAGTTCGTACGCGCGGCGTTGGCGAGTTCGAGCTCTTCTGGACGTTTTTTGGATATACTTCCGATACACCTGAGATGACCGAGACGCGACTACGGCAATCGAATTATGTCGGACCAAGTGGCTACGTCTCAATGGAAGACGGCGAAGTTATCGAAAATGTGCAGCTTGCTTCACGCTCAGCGTTCGACCGCGCAAGTGTAGTTGAGGTTGGCGGCAACGGTCCCATTGAAGACAAGCTGTTCCGCGTTAACGACGTCGCCATCCGCGGATTCTGGTCCTATTACGCCGAACTGATGGATATGGAACCTCCCGGCGCGGAGAAATAGCTCGGTCAAAAAAACGTCGCATTTAAGAAAATTGGAGGGATGCAATGCGTTACTACGACTTCACCAGACGGGCTTTCGGTGCTCTCACGCTTGTAGGAATGTTAACACTCGGAAGTCAGATAGCGTGCGCTGAGAACGGGGTAACTGAAAATGAGATTCTAGTTGGTGCACTCGGTCCTTTAACTGGAGCTACGGCATTTGTTGGCGGTCCAGCAAGAGACGGCTTGACGCTTGCTTTCGACGCAATCAACGCGAGAGGTGGTGTTAATGGCCGAAAACTGAAGCTGATTTTCGAACAAGCCCTGACGCCGGCTGAAAGCGTTGCCGCGGCAAAGAAGCTGGTCGAGAGCGACCGTGTTGCGGTTCTGGTTCTCGCGTCAGGTAGCACGGGTGCTGCCGCTGTTGCGAGCTATGTGCGGCAGACCGGAGTTCCTACATACAATATAGCTGGTGCAACACCAATCATTCGCGAACCGTTTGCTAGAAACATATTCCATGGCGCAGTTACTGAGGCCGCACATTCATCGGGCGTTTTGATCGGGCGTATCGATAACTATGTAAAGGCTCCACGGCGAGTGGGTGTGTTAGTCGGTACTTACGCGTTCCCGCAGGCAGAACTAAAGGGAGTTCAAGACAATCTCAGGGGGCATGCGGAAGAGATCGCCGTCGAGCAATTTGACCAAGGCGCTCGCGACTTCACCTCTCAACTTCTATCTTTCACCCGGAAACGGATCAACTCGGTCGTGATCCTCGGTGATTTCTCAGAAGCTGGATATGCGATCAAACAAGCACCAGAGAAGGGACTCGTTGGTATCACGTGGATACTAGCAGGAACTGCTGCCACGGATGGAATCATACCGATTCTTGGATCCGAGAATTCAAAGAATATCTGGAGTTATTCCACAACGCCGACTTTTCCGATGCAGCCTCATCCAACCTCGAAAAAGTTTCTGGAGCTTTGGTCGGCACGTTACGGTCGACCCCCTCAAGGGCGTCCAAACTTGTATGACATGATTGGATACGGATCTGCATATGTACTGGCGGAAGCCATCGAAAAGGCGGGCCGTGATCTAACAAGAGAACGTCTAATCTCGGCTTGGGAAACGCTCGTCGAAGCAAAGCCATCTCTAATGGGGGGAGTCGACGTTATTTATCCTGAAAGTTACACGGAGGCCGACCATCAAGGAAATAAGGTGCGCGGGCAAGCAACGATCCGCGATGGCATGTGGCAAGTCGTAGATTGAGAAGAAATAGAAATAGGAACGGCTTGCTACCCAAAATTGTGTGAGGGATCACAAATGGCTGAATTTTTCATGGTAGTGATTGGCGGTGCCAAGATCGGAGCGATCTATGCGCTCGCTGCACTCGGCGTCGTCGTAATTCACAAAGCTACAAAAGTCGTAAACTTTGCACATGGCGGACTCGTGCTCCTCGGCGCAGTTGGCGCTTACATCGTTGTGGTCGCATTGGAGTGGAATTACGCATTTGCCTATCTGTTGGTGCCCCCCGCGGTGGGCTTATGCGCAGTTGCGTTGGAGTTAATCGTCCTTCGGACATTGCGACGCGCCGATCTGTATACGGTGGTTATTGCAACGATATTTCTCGGAATTGCTTTGTCGGAAGGCGTTCGCTTATCCCATAGAGCGGAGATCTTGGCGGTTCCGGCGGTGTTTAGTCCAATTCCGCTCATATTTGACGGCGTGATAATTATGCCCGAGCAGATTTGGGTTATCTGCGGTGTTCTTGCTGCCGCGGCGGCGGGTATTGTTCTATTTCAATATGGTCGAATCGGACGAAGCATGCGCGCAATGGCCTCGAATATCAGAGGCGCACAATTGTGCGGATATTCGATCGAAGGAGTGTACGCGTTAGCATGGTTCTTCGGTGGTACGTTGGCGGGGCTCGCGGGTGTATTCACCGCTCCAGTGAAAGGCGTTACCCCTGAACTCGCGGTATCTACGGTTGCTGCAGCGTTCGTAGCGGCGGTTATCGGTGGGTTTGACTCGCTTATCGGTGCGATTCTAGGCGGCTTGCTTCTCGGCATTTCCGAGACATTAGCCGCAGCATATGTCTCAAGCGCCACCAAGAGTGCGACAAGCTTCATTCTTCTCTTCGCGGTTTTGATGATCCGCCCCCAAGGCCTTTTCGCCGGTGGGAGGGTACGAAATGTTTAACAACGTCGAGTTACGGCGCCGTCTCGCGCTAGTAGTTGCTCCTTCTATCGCAACTCTCGCGGTTATCGTGATCGGTCTATGTGTCGATTCATACTGGCAGTATGTGCTTGCTGTATCTCTGTCGGCCGCCTTCGTGGGAGCTTCCGTTGTTTTGCTCGTGGGACTCGCAAGATGCGTTTCTTTGGCCACGGGTTCGATGATGGCATTGGGAGCATACGGGTCGGCGCTCGCTGTAACGCATTTCAACTTTCCCTTTCTGCTAGCTGTCCTGTTTGGAGCAGCCATTGGCGGATTTGGCGGGCTCATACTTGCCGTGCCCGGAGTAAGATTTAGAAGTCATAATCTAGCTATGGTGACCCTGGTTTTCCAAGAAGTATTGATGATCCTAATTCGAGAGGCAAAGCTCGTTACGGGTGGCCCGGAGGGCCTTGCAGTGCCACCAGCATCGATCGCCGGTGTCGCGATTACCTCGGATCTTAGCTTCCTCGTAGTAATGAGCGTCGGTATCGCTCTCGGTCTTATCCCGCTGGCTATTCTCATTAACGGTGCGTTCGGCAAGAACCTTCGAGCTATCGCAGCGAGCGAAGTTGCGTCGCGGGCTTATGGCATCAATATCGAACGTTACTTGATCGCGGCTTTCGTTGTGAGCTCGTCCGCCGTTGCTTATAGTGCGGCGCTGATAGCACCTCGGTACCGGATCATAGATCCCGATTCTTACGGAATACTCTCTTCCATTTTCGCACTGTCGTACCCAATAATTGGAGGGACCAATTCCATTTGGGGCGGCATCGCGGGGGGCGCATTTTTGCGCACGCTTCCCGAAGTACTAAGACCCGTCGCTGACTATATCGAATTTGCGACAGCATGTTTGGTTGTTGTTGTGATCCTTTTTCTTCCAGGTGGGCTAGTCGAAGCAATTCGTTCGAGATTTAGCAGTTCTGCTAAGCCTCAAAATCATGCGTTTGCCAAATCGGAGTCGATCCCGCCCTCTCCAGTCGTAAGGGTAATAACGCCTGCTAAAGAGAATGACGTACATCTGTGTGAAGTCCGGAACCTATCGATGCATTACGGTGCACTTAAAGCAGTTGATAATGTGTCCATCGATATCACTTCTGGAAATATTCACGGACTCATGGGGCCCAATGGTGCAGGAAAAACGACCCTATTCAATGCAATTTCCGGCTTTATTAAACCGACTTTTGGAGACGTATATACATCCGGGATTTCCCTCCTAAGCCAGTCGATCGATGCTCGGATCGGTCTAGGTATCACTCGCACCTTTCAACACGTTGCAATCTTTCCAAACCTGACATGCTTGGACAATGTGAAGATCGGTCTGGGCTACAATTCCGTTTTGCGCTCGATGTCGAGGAGCGTAACGGAGTGCATTATGTCTCGGTCGTCTGATGACGAGGATAAGCGTGCGCTGTTGGCACTATCCGCAGTGGGCCTCGATCATTGTGCAGAATTGCGAGCCGGACTTCTTTCACTGGGTAATCAACGACGACTAGAGCTCGCTCGAGCAATTGTATCGAGACCAAAGCTACTTTTGTTGGATGAGCCCGTTTCTGGCGTTAGTTCAGAAGAAGTTGAACGCATTGGATCCCTGCTCCGTCAAATCAATCGAGAGTTTGGTATCACAATGCTCATCGTGGAGCACAACATAGGGTTTTTGGTATCGATCTGTGACAAGTTGTCTGTGATGCACTCTGGAACTGTCGTCGCAGAAGGCATTCCAGATGACGTTGTAAATTTGCCCGTTGTCCGAAATGTCTACTTTGGCGAAAGGGCTCTTGCATCATGAAGTTCGTCGTTGAGAATCTCAAGGTTACATATGGGCACATCATTGCTGTCGAGAATCTAAGTTTGACGCTTGAGCCAGGAGAATCATTGGCCCTGCTCGGTGCAAATGGTGCTGGAAAGACTTCTGCGGTCGAAGCAATGGCCGGTCTTCTGTCGCCTGCCGCTGGCGGCGTATTTCTCGGTGATCTGCAGTTGCACGGTCTTCCTGCAAATAGAATTGTTAGGAAAGGCGTTGCTCTTGTTCCTCAATGGCGTGAATTGTTTCCATCTTTCACGGTCGAAGAGACCTTGATTTCTGGATCGCACGCCGCTGAGTCACGTGGCTCTATTCCTCTAGATCAGATTTACGCCTACTTCCCAAAGCTTGCGGAGCGCCGAAAGCAAAACGCGGGCCTGCTATCGGGTGGAGAACAGCAAATGCTCGCAATCGGTCGAGCACTGGTAACTAACCCTCGAGTGATACTGCTCGACGAGCCATCAGCGGGCCTCGCCGTAGGAATTGTTAGATCCCTCATCGGGATACTGGAGCAAATTCGCGCTTCCGGCATCGGTATTCTTCTCGTTGAGCAGAATCTAGAGATAGCGCAATCAGTGGCAGAACGCTGCGTAGTTTTGGCTGCGGGTCGCGCCGTGTGGTCAGGCGACATAGAGGAAGCGTTACGCACTGATGAGATTAAACGGGCCTATTTCGCTTAAGTAGGAAACAATAATGACGAAAGCAACTATATCGACTAGGCGTGTCAATCTTGGCCAATTGACATTGAATCTGAGAGAGGTTGGCTCAGGACAGCTAATTATTTTTCTGCATGGAGTTACGTCAAATTCCGCGATATGGGACCCCATACTTCTTAATTTGTCTGGGCGGGCTCGATGTGTTGCGATCGATCAGCGTGGACACGGGTTGAGTGATAAACCCGATGCTGGATACGCTGCCGGAGACTTCGCTGAAGATATTGCGAAAATAATTGCGTCTTATGGAGGTGAGCCAGCAACAGTCGTTGGCAACTCACTTGGATCGCGCAACAGCATCGCCGTGGCAGCCTTATACCCCGATCTCGTGAAATCAATCGTACCTATCGATTTTACACCATTTATCGAGAACGAGGTCTTCGACGCGCTGGAAAAGCGCGTAGTTGCCGGAGACCGCAGATTTCGTTCTCGCGAGGAGATCACGGAGTACCTTCGTGATCGGTACAGATTAATGCCAGACACTGCAATTCGAACGCGTGTTGAGTCTGCATATGTCGAAGAAGATGGTCTATGGAGACCTCGCGCTTCGCCGAGTGCAATGGTTCAAACTGTAATTGGCCTCAGAGAAGAGCTCGAAACCTCTATGCTACGCGTGAAATGTCCAGCGATGATTGTTCGTGGGGCGCAGAGTAGCTTTGTTTCCGAAGAAGCTTTTCAAAAGACACGCGATCTTCGTCCGGACTTGTCTACTTACGTAGTTCAGGGCGTCGATCATTATGTGAACGAAGAGGCCGCTGACCTTGTAACACGAATGATCGAAGCCTTCTGCCTAGATCGGCGATAATATCAATCGAATATTCATATGGTGGTAACGATGACTAGTGTGCTCAAGTTTCCTAAAGACCGTCACGCGGAAATCTCCGGCGGGGGATTTGCTGGCCTGACTGCAGCAATTGCCCTGAGACAACGAGGGTGGTCGGTTCGGCTGCACGAGAAAGGGCCGGAACTGCGTGCCTTTGGTGCAGGAATTGTGCTTTGGCACAATGGCCTTCGAGTTCTTGAAGGTCTAGGCGTTCTGGAAGCCGTCCTGAACGGCTCGATGACGCCTCCTGTATACGAAACGCGTTTGCATAATGCCGTAAAGTCTCGTGAAACGTTTGGCGGAATGCCCTGGCGCGTTATGACTCGAAAGCACCTTCACAATTCTCTTGTTCAACGAGCGATCGATGTAGGTGTCGACATTCGCGTAAACTCTGAAGTTGTAAGTGCCACAACGGACGGATACGTAACACTGGCGTCGGGAGAACGCTTATCCAGCAATTTGGTAGTTGGCGCGGACGGTGTTGGCTCCAAGGTGCGTGACTCAATCGGCTTCAAGATGGTCAGAGATGTTTCGAGAGATGGTCTTATTCGGCTTATTGTGCCCCGTATGAAATCAGCACTCGGGAGTGGTGATTGGGACAATATGATCGATATGTGGAACTTTTGGCCGAGCGTTCTTCGCATACTATATGCGCCGTGTAACGATGAAGAGCTGTATCTGGGACTTATGGCACCCGCCGATGATGTTGGTGGGTCACAGGTTCCGCTTCATTTAGAAACGTGGGCGGAGATGTTTCCATTTCTCGAGCCAGTTCTCAGAGAAGCGGCTAAAGTTCCATCGCCTCGATATGATCGCTACGAAACAAATTATCTCGACGAATGGACAGCAGGGCGCGTCGCGCTCGTCGGTGACGCTGGTCATGCGATGTGTCCTTCGTTAGCGCAAGGTGCCGGCTGCGCGATGGTAAACGCATACAGCCTTGCAATGGAGCTGTCTGAAATTCCAGATGTGGAGACCGGATTAAAATCTTGGCAGCAGCGCATGAAGCCAATTACCGATCGCTGCCAGGCGTTGTCGAAGGACCTTACTGCTAATCGGGTTCTTTCGCAGGGAAATCAACAACACCGAGAGGCCTTCGAGACCGCGCGATACGATCCACTCCGGCGCGTTTCCTCCTGGTAGCCAATCGCCGATAAGCGCGCTTGAATAAAGAAGGAGATGCAGAAGCATCTTCTTCAATCTTGTGTCTGGGGTTCAGCTATGGTGAATATTAAAGATCTTCGTATTGAGAGTAGCGACTTTCGGTCTCTCGAAATGATTCCGGAGCGATATGCTGCTGACAAGGGCAATATTGCTCCGTCTTTATTAATTAGCGGCGTACCAAGTGACGCTGTGGAGTTGGCCGTGATTTGTCATGATCCGGATGCGCCTCTACCTGATGGATTCACGCATTGGATTGTATATGGCATATCGCCGACCACTGCCCATGTGGACAGTAATACAAAAGGAATTCGGATTGGCCCAAATGGGTTGAACTCCTGTGAGTATTTCGGACCGCAGCCCCCTACAGGTCATGGTGCTCATCACTATTACTTTTGGATCTATGCTCTCAATACGAAAGTCACAGGAACGCCCACTCGCCAAGAGTTCCTGACTTTGTATGGTAACAATATTTTGGAGCAAAATCGCGTCGTCGCATTGTATGAGAATGCCGCTTAAAAGAGCTAGCGTAGTGGGCCTTGAAAACTCGGACATCTTCACCATGACGCGTTTTACTATAACTCAGGAACTCATCGCGATCGGTGAAGGTGTTTATAAAGCGCGCCTACCTTCTGATGTCATTGAGCTAGCTAAACTGTCTCTACTGGACTTCATTGGCGTTGCAATATCTGGTTCTGCGGATCCGAGCATTGAATCCTTAGTTGATCGGCTATTGCCAGATGGTAGCGGGGTTTGCTCAATTATCGGCCATAGTGTCGGGGCATCTCTCGAACAAGCTGTGTTGATAAATGCCACGGCGGGACATGTCTTAGATTACGACGATGTTCATATGGCGTTGCCGGGACACCTAAGTGCTGTTATTTGGCCCGCGATTATCGCTGTTGCACAACATCGCTGTATATCGCCTGAAAAGCTAATTTCCGCGTACGTGGCTGGGTTTGAAGTGGGATGTCGAATTGGAATATTGGTTGCCCCCGGACATTATGACCGTGGCTATCATGCAAGTGCCACAATAGGCACATTCGCCACAACTATCGCAGTTTGTCAGTTGCTTGGGTTGAGCAGTGATCAAACCGCGTCTGCCCTCGGCATTTCGAGTATGTGTGCTTCCGGTTTCAAAGCGCAATTTGGAACCATGGGAAAGGCATTTCAGGTCGGATTGGCATCAAGAAATGGTATGTCTGCAGCTATATTCTCTGAAGCTGGAGCAGTTAGTTGCTCAGATATATTTGGAGATCCTCGCGGATTTTGTCGATCGACGAGTTCAAACTTTAATGCCGAAGCGGCCCTGTCGCAAATTCCAGGCACATTCAAATTGAGAAGTAATTTGTTTAAGTTTCACGCTTCTTGCTACGGAACACATGCGGCGATCGAGTGTGCACTAAAGTTACTGCGAGGAGGGATAGATACGTCTTCTATCCGGAAGGTGGTGGTTCGCATTGGGGCTGTGAATGAGACGATTTGCAACATTCAGAACCCAACGACAGCAGCCGAAGCTAAGTTTAGTGTCCGCTTGCTCGTTTCTTATGCGCTCAACCAAATCGACACGGCCCGACTAGATGTATTTGATTTACGTCAAATAGTTGCGCCAGAAGTTCAAAGTTTGTTGGAAATTATTGTTGTCGAAATCGTGGACGGGTACACGCTTACGCAGGCGAGTGTGAGGGTATGTCTCGAGGGAGGCATCGAGCATTCCGCGGAAAGTGATGTGTCAGATCCGTATCAGGACTACGCGCTACTTGGGTCAAGGCTACTTAGTAAATTTCAGGCGCTCGTAATTCCTTGCCTCGGAACCAAAGCTGCCGGCGAGCTGGTGAATGTTGTCGAGAGCTTTCAGAATCATAAATCGTTGTCTGCTTTAGGGCAGGCTATGCAAAGCCCATTACACACACTGAGGAATTGAAGAATGAAGATTGAGAAGATCCATCCGAAAGGAATATTCACGCGCCAAAGTGCTGGCAGGCCGCTTTATTCGCAAGTTGTGAAAATCTCCGGGGGATCTCTCATATTTTTAGCGGGGCAAGTAGCGCGAGACAGCGACGGTCAAACAGTTGGCAAGGGAGATATGCGTAAGCAGTTTGAAAAAATTGTCGAGAATATCGGGCGATGCCTAGAAGCAGCTGGGGCCAGCTTGCGAGATATAGTAAAAATTACGACTTTTGTGGTTGATATGAGTGAGTATGCGAAGCTGTCTGATTTGCGGGGCCTTTATTTTGGAGATGCTGCCCCAGCAAGCAGTTCTATCGAGGTCAGCATGCTCGCTAGTGAAGACTATTTGATTGAGATCGAGGTGGTAGCTGTAACGGCTTAGCGCGGTTCAATAGTTTTCATATAGCCATATGGTATAGAAGAATGGACGAAACGGATCCCGTACCGCTTTTGTGGCAGCCAAATTTTAACGGCCTCTGTATCCGCAAATGGTATGCACTCTTTGATGAAACCTTGATCAGCGAAGGTGGGCGAATAGAAGATCGCGAAGCCTTACAACGGGTCGCGATAGGTGTTGCTATCAGAAACCCGTATGCAGGCGGCTATCAGAATGATCTCTCCGAAGCTATCGAGCAGTCGGAGCATTTGGGCCGCGAGTTCGGGCGGCGAATCAAGTTAGTACTGGGTAGTCGTGCCGTTGAAAGCTACGGAAAGGCATGCGTCGTTGGTTCCCTAGGGGAGTACGAACATGGCAATGCGTTTTTGACAACGAAGTTTGCTGGCCCCATTCGGGATGCTCTTGGCGGAGCCCTCGCCTGGATCCCTTCTACGGGCAAAGTTGGAGGGCCTCAGACGTCAATTGATATTCCTTTGGCGCATAAAGATGCATTGTATGTCCGATCACACTACGACACATTCAGCGTGTGCTTGGGAGATGCACCGGCTCCCGCAGAGATTGTTCTGTTATTCGCATGCGCGACGAGGGGTCGTTTAGATGCAAGACTGGGCGGCTTGACCTCAGCTGAAGTCAGCCAACGAGACGGTCTTCGATAGATGTGTAATGAAATAAATGCGGCGTCGACATTGAATGCGAGCAACAACGATACTTCATAGAATTGCGTCTAATTAGTTTTCTCAGAATTTTCTATCCAATATCTGTGTAGCACCGTTTGCTCTGTTCATGGACAATGATGTCCGCATACGCCTTTATTCGGGAGGCCTGCATGTCCGACAAGATTTACCCCGTCGCTCCGGAATGGGCCAAAAAGGCCTATGTCGATGGCGCCGGCTATAAGGAAATGTATGCCCGCTCGATCAAGGATCCGGACGGTTTCTGGGCGGAGCACGGCAAAAGAATCGATTGGATCAAGCCCTTCACCAAGGTGAAGAACACGACCTTCGGGCCGCCCGATGTCTCGATCAAATGGTTCGAAGACGGCCAGCTGAATGTGTCAGCCAATTGCGTCGACCGCCATCTGCCCAAGCGCGCCCAGCAGACCGCGATCATCTGGGAAGGCGACGATCCGTCGAAGTCCAAGAACATCACCTATCAAGAGCTTTACGAGAACGTCTGCCGCTTCGCCAATGTGCTGAAGGCGCAAGGCGTCAAGAAGGGTGATTGCGTCACCATCTATCTGCCGATGATCCCCGAGGCGGCCTATGCCATGCTCGCCTGCACGCGCATCGGCGCGGTGCATTCGGTGGTCTTTGGCGGTTTCTCGCCGGATTCACTTGCCGGCCGTCTCGAGGATGCGAAATCCACGGTGCTGATCACCGCCGATGAAGGCGTGCGCGCCGGCCGGCCGATCCCGCTGAAAGCCAATTCCGACGCGGCGGTGAAGAAGGCCCCGGTCAAGAGCGTGATCGTCGTCCAGCACACTGGCGGCAAAGTCGATATGCAGGCCGGCCGCGACGTCTGGTATCACGAGGCGGCGGCGAAAGTGCCGGCCGAATGTGCGCCCGAGGCGATGAATGCGGAAGATCCGCTATTCATTCTTTATACGTCAGGCTCGACCGGCAAGCCGAAGGGCGTGTTGCACACCACGGGTGGCTATCTCGTCTATACGTCGATGACGCATCAATATGTCTTCGACTATCACGATGGCGATATCTACTGGTGCACCGCCGACGTCGGTTGGGTGACGGGGCACAGCTACATCATCTATGGACCGCTCGCCAATGGCGCGACGACACTGATGTTCGAAGGCGTGCCGAATTATCCCGACGAGTCGCGCTGCTGGCAGGTGATCGACAAGCACAAGGTCAACATCTTCTACACCGCGCCGACGGCGATCCGCGCTCTGATGCAAAAGGGCGATGGGCCGGTGAAGAAGACCAGCCGCGCGTCGTTACGTCTGCTGGGTTCGGTCGGCGAACCGATTAATCCGGAAGCCTGGGAATGGTATCACCGCGTCGTCGGCGATGATCGTTGCCCGATCGTCGATACCTGGTGGCAGACCGAGACCGGCGGCATTCTGATCACGCCGCTGCCGGGCGCGACGCAGCTGAAGCCGGGCTCTGCGACCAATCCGTTCTTCGGCGTGCAGCCGCAGATCGTCGATGGCGAAGGCAAGGTGTTGGACGGGGCCACCGAGGGCAATCTGTGCATCACCGATTCCTGGCCGGGGCAGATGCGCACGGTGTTCGGCGATCACGAGCGTTTCGTGCAGACCTATTTCTCGACCTATCCGGGCAAGTATTTCACCGGTGATGGCTGCCGGCGCGATGCCGACGGCTATTACTGGATCACCGGCCGGGTCGATGACGTGATCAATGTCTCGGGCCATCGCATGGGCACGGCGGAAGTGGAAAGCGCGCTCGTTGCTCATGACAAGGTGTCGGAAGCAGCCGTCGTCGGCTATCCGCACGACATCAAAGGCCAGGGCATCTATGCCTATGTGACCTTGATGGCGGGCGAGAATGCGTCGGAAGATCTGCGCAAGGAATTGGTGATGTGGGTGCGTAAGGAGATCGGGCCGATCGCTTCGCCCGATGTCATCCAGTTCGCGCCCGGCCTGCCGAAGACGCGTTCGGGCAAGATCATGCGCCGCATCCTGCGCAAGATCGCCGAGAATGAAATCGGCGCGCTGGGCGATATGTCGACATTGGCCGATCCGTCGGTGGTGGATAATCTCGTTGTTAATCGGATGAAGTAGACGCGCGACGCAGATCGTCAGGTTAAATGCAAAGCTGCATTCGCAAACGATATCATTTTAAGCACGTTTCCTCATTTCGGTTCGCCAACATCTCGCGCGTAGTCTGTTGATTGGCGTTTTGAGGGCGTTACGACGCAAAAATATCCGTAGGCGATAAATGCGTACACGATGAGAACTCCCCACAATAGCAGGATTGGGTTTTTCAGCTTGGGCACGCCAAGCATCACAGGAAGCGTAAGAAGAAAAACAAGGTAACAGTACCAAAGTAGTAAACTCAATATATGGCAGGCGTTTATTCTCTCGATTGCATGCCTGATCTTCTGCGAATAACCGCTGCTAGCTGCAGAATTCGACTGGTCAGCCATTTCTTCACCGCAATAAATAATGTGGGACAGAGCCGCTCCGGGCGACACTTTCCGATGCGGCGCGTTGGGACAGCCTGGCTCTCACGCTTATCGCTTTCCGACCTCAATGGCGTTCGTGCGATCGCACTGCTGGGAGAAATGTCCAGCGGTCAGATAGACCCAGCATGTAGCTAGCATAGGCACAAATCATTTCTCAGGCATTGACCGGAGTCAATGCACAAAGAAACTTTACTCCGCTATCTTTCAGAAGGCAGAAATCGAGTATCGATCTTGTCATCGACAAGGCCTAATCTAATACCGAGATCATAATGGAAATCGCTTCCGAGATGGCATCTCTTTTCCCTCTCAGCGTGAGCACGATCAGAGAGACTGAAATGCGTCGTGTACTAGAAGCATATCGACGCGGCGTTATCGGTGTGCTGACCGGTATTGTGCGCGATGGTTGCTGTTCTTAGCTATTGGCTGCCGCCAGCTGCACCCTTAGAGCATCTGATTGATCGATCTTGATAAGTGAAGATGGAAAAATTTGCATCGCGTAAGATTCGTACGTGTTATGGCGGCTTAAAATCAGTCGTCGATAGTGCCCTACCCTAATACAACTATTCCGGCTCCGCTTGCGAAGCCAATTGTGCGTCCGGCCGATTCTCAACTATTGGTCGTTTCCGATCGGTGAAGCGATGCGTTAGCGGGAGAGGTGGGACCGAGCGTCGTTGTGGCTAGTCCGACGACGAGCGAGATGCGCGAGCCACGCATCAGCCTGGTAAATACGTCCCTGCTCATTGAGCTCGTTCCCCGGGGAAAGGCAGAGTTCTGCTCACGCCATAGCAGAGGCTGATCGACCGTGCTCAGCGGATCGCCCTCAAATGACAACGGCAGCCAAAGGGCCACCACCACGTTGCACTTTTTTGGTTCAGACTAGCTGCAGTTGGTCGGCAACCACGCGACCTTTACGCAAAACGGTTCGGTCTGAGGAACGGTCCATGACCGCCGAGGTCGGGGTCTGGCCGTCGAGAAGGATGAGGTCGGCTGTATCTCCGACCGCGACCCCTTGACAACCACCCCGAACCAATCGTGGGACTTCGGCTGGCGCTATCATCGAACCACCGCCGATGGTTCCTATACCGAGACACATCTCGATGTCCTGATCGTGCAGGAAGTTGTTGGTGAAAGCTAGCTGCCAAGTGCGGTCGAGCATGTCAGCATTGCCGTATGGCTTCCAGTAGTCTCTCATGCCGTCCTCGCCCAAGCCGATACGAACGCCAGACTCCACCAAGCTGCGGAGCGGCAGCGCGGTGCTGACGGATGGGGCAACCGTGGCCATCGCGATGTCGAGCTCCGCGAACTGTTCGATCAGCCGTCTGGTTGTGGACTCTGACACGCCGCCAAGCGAGTATGCGTGTGAAATACTGACCATCCCGCGCATTCCCAGCGCACGAACCCGCTCCAGGATCAGCTCAACGCTGAACACGGCCAGATCGCCGGGCTCGTGCAAATGGAAGTCGACCGGAACCTGGTACTTCTGGGCGAGCCCGAACACGGTATCGAGGTGACGTACCGGATCCCGCTCGAGCTGACATGGATCGATGCCACCCATGACGTCTGCACCCGACCTCAGTGCCTCTTCAAGCAGGGGCAGCACGCCCTGCTCGCGGGAGAACCCGGTTTGCGGGAACGCAATGACCTTCACATCGGAACGCGCGCTGTGTGCCTCTCGAGCGGCCAACACCGCCTCGAACCGCTCCAGCCCGCAATCGACGTCAATCTGTGCGTAGCTGCGGACTCTCGTTGTTCCCCGTGCGATCATCAGTCCCAGGGTGTGGATTGCCCGCGAGGCGGCGGTGCCGTCCGCGGATCTCCAGTTGGCTCGATCGTTCATCACCATTCCCCAGACATCGGGTGCCCCGGTGTGCGGGCGGAATGGAAGGCCGAGCCGGCTCGAATCCAAATGCGTGTGGATGTCGGTGAAAGCAGGCAGAATGAGTCGCCCGCGACCATCGACGGTGTCGCCGTCCCGGCCCGCAGTCTGACGGTGCGGCGTAATCCCCGCAATGACACTGTCGACGATTTCCAGATCGACCGGCTCACCGCCCCAGGGGCGTGCGTTAACGATAATGGTGCGCGTCATGATGCGGCTGCCTGGGTGGAGGATTCGATCGGCTGCCGGCGATCACGCTCTGCAGCGATAACTCTGTTCAGGGCGATCTGATCGAGCATCTTTACGAGACCTTTCCGGTCGGAACGGTTGAGGATAGCGGATTGGCGGGCACTGACACGAGCGGGAAATGACACCGCACGGCGCGATCAGGACCACCGGCTAGAACAGGAGTGGATCGGCGGCAGATGTCCTGTACGATTGGACATCTGGTGTGGAACCGGCAGCCGGACGGCGGATTGGCCGGTGTCGGGATATCGCCCTGGAGAGCCTGATGGGTGCGGCTCCGCTCAATCCGGGGATCCGGATCCAAGGTCGCATCGAGCAGAGCTCGCGTATAGGGATGGGCCGGAGCTCGATAGATCCGCTCGGTGTCGCCGATCTCCACGATCTGCCCGAGGTACATTACCGCGACTCGATGCGCGAGCCCCGCCACCACCGCCAGATCATGCGCGATGAAGAGATACGCGAGCCCCCGCTCAGCCTGGAGGTCGGCGAGTAGTCTGACGATCTGCGCCTGGATCGAGACGTCGAGAGCTGAGACGGGCTCGTCGAGGACGATCAAGCTGGGATTGAGTACGAGAGCCCGCGCCAGCGCGATCCTTTGCCGCTGTCCTCCGGAGATCTGATGCGGATACCGTGCTCCGATGTCGGAGGCCAGGCCGACTCGGTGGAGAAGCTCACCGGCCGCCCTGGCACGCTCCGCCTTAGTGCCGAGACCGAACACATTGAGGGGTTCGGCGATGAGGTCAGTGATCTGCATGCGTGGGTTGAGCGACGCATAGGGGTTTTGGAAAACGGCCTGCATTTTGCGTCGTACGTTGCGCAGCTGGCGGTCGCTGAACACACTGATGTCGATCCCATCTAGTCGAACGGCACCACTGGTCGGTCTCTGCATTCTGAGTACCAACGAGGCCGTGGTCGACTTGCCCGATCCCGACTCACCCACCAAACCGAGCGTCTCGCCCGGTTTGATTTGGAAGCTCACCCCGTCGACTGCCGACACCACCACAGGCGAGCCATCTTTCGTCCGTTGGTCCAGCGTGAATTTCATCACCAGCTCAGAAACGTCGAGCAATGCCTCAGACATTGGACGGCTCCTGCGGCTGGAGTGGGTGGAAGCAGGCAACGGTCTGCTCCAAGCCGGAGACCGTTTCGAGCACCGGAACAGTGAGACTGCAGGCGCTCTTGGCCCGGGCGCATCGCGGGTGGAATCGGCAGCCCGAGGGGAAGTCGTGAATGGACGGCGGCGTGCCGGGGATCTGCTGAGGCAGCATGCGCCCATTGCCAAGTCGCGGAGTCGCCGCCAGGAGCGCTGCGGTATAGGGATGGCGGGGGCGCACCAGGACGTCCTGGACCGATCCCGACTCGACGACCCGACCTGCATACATGACCGCAACGTCGTCCGCGAGCGAGCTGACCACCCCGAAGTCGTGGGTGATCAGCACGATGGCCATACCAGTATCACGTTGGAGCGCGCGAAGCAGTTCGAGCACCTGAGCTTGGACCGTCGCATCAAGCGCGGTCGTTGGCTCGTCGGCGATCAAAACCTTAGGCTCCGCCGAGAGCGCCATCGCAAGCAGCACCCGCTGTCGCATACCGCCGGAGAATTCGTGCGGGTACTGCCGAGCGCGCGCTTCAGGATCAGCAATCTGGACCTTCGCGAGCATCTCGACTGCACGCCGGGAGGCATCGCGCCGGGAGGTCCGGCGATGCACCCGGATCATCTCCGAGACCTGTGAACCGACAGTAAAGCAAGGGTTCAGCGACGTCTGTGGATCCTGCGAGACCATAGCGATCTCGCGGCCGCGGAGTTTGCGGTGAGCCCGTGGACTGAGCGAGAGCACTTCGCGACCGCCCAACCTGATTCCACCGGAACTGATGCGCGCGGTCGTCGGAAGCACGCCCATGACGGCCTTCGCCGAGATGGACTTCCCCGATCCCGACTCCCCTACGATCACCAGCGTCTTGCCAGCGTCGACGGTCCACGAGACCCGATCGACAGTGTCCACCCAAGCACCCTTCACCGGAAATGCAACGCTAAGGTCTCGAACCGAGAGAACTTCGTTCATCAAGCGCCTACCTGGAGTTGTGGGTCGAATCGATCCCGCAGCGCATCGCCGACGAGATTGACTGCGAGGGTCACGATCGAGATCACCATGCCCGGCACAATGGCTACCCACCACGCCGTAGAGATGTAGTCGCGGCCGTCGCTCACACTCGAGCCCCAGGTCGATGTCGGCGGTTGGATGCCGAGCCCAAGGAAGCTCAACCCACTCTCTGCGATGATCACCTGAGCGACCACGAACGTCCAGACGACGAGCAATGCGGGCGCCATGTTGGGTAGCAGGTGCTTGCGCAGGATCCATCCATCGCCCGCGCCCGCCGAACGCGCGGCCTTCACATACTCCGCGTGCTTGAGGGACCGTGCAAGGGTGAACGACAGCCGCGCGAACGGCAGCCAGGTCCACAGCGTCAGGACCACGATGATCGTCAGCACGTTGGCACCAATGACGCCAACGACGGCAATGGCGATGACAAGGAACGGGAACGCTGTCTGGATGTCGAGGATCCCACGGACGGCAGCGCCCAGTCGGCCTTCGCGGAAGCCACCGAGAAGCCCGATCGCGATTCCGATGACTGCGGCCATGGAAGCCGTCACCAGCCCGATCGACAAGCTCACTCGTCCGCCGTAGAGGATTCGCGTGAAAATATCGCGTCCATACTGGTCGGTGCCAAGCAGATGGAGCAATCCGTCGCTCCCGTGCGAGAAGGGCGCGAGCAACCGGTTGGCCAGCTGCTGGGCGTTCGGATCGAAGCTGGTGATGAGCGGAGCCGCTACGGAAGCGACGATCACTATCGCCAGGACGATGGCGCCAACGATGCCTGCGGCCGATCCGGCGTTCGACCGAGGAACTTTGGGCTCTCTCTTCGGCTTGGCCGAGGCAGCGTTGGTGATGTTCAGTGTCGTACTCATGCAGGGACTCGCAATCTCGGATCGATTCGGTTGCTAACCAGGTCGACCAGCCGGCTGACGATGAAGACCGTCACTGCGATCACGAAGATGGCGGCTTGGACCAAGGGGAAGTCGCGTTGCAGCACGCCATCAACCATCAGGCGCCCGATGCCCGGCCATGCGAACACGACCTCGACGATCACGGCTCCGCCGAAATAGACGCCGAAGTCGATGCCCAGCAGCGCGATGACCGGAATAGCGACGTTCCGGAGCCCATGCTTGAAGAGCACTCGGAACGGACCATAGCCGTTCGCCCGCGCCACCATGATGTAGTCGCGCGAGAGTTCCTCGAGCATGTAGGTACGGATCAGACGAGTCTGTCTCGCCGCGAGGAAGGCAGCGAACGTCACCGTCGGGAGAACCAGACTCCATAACCCATCGAAGCCGAAGCTCGGAAAGATGGGGAAGCCTACCGAGAAGGCTCGGATCAACAGCACCCCGAGCACGAAACTCGGCACGCTCTGGCCGACCAGAGTCAGAGCGACGATCAGCTGACCCCGCTTGGTCCCGCGGCGGACGGCCCCGTAGATGCCTGCAGGAACGGCGACCGCCGCCGCGAGCCCGATACCCGCGAACGCAAGCAGCAGGGAGGCGGGCACCCGATCAAGGACCGCATTCAACGCAGGCTGACGCAGTTGGTAGGAGTCACCGAAGTGCAGACGCACAGTGTCGCCGAGAAAGTGGAGGTACTGGACGAAGAGGGAGCTGTTGAGCCCGAGCTCACGCCGAACCAACTCCACCTGGTCCGGCGTGGCATAGGGGCCGGCGAGTAGTGCGGCCGGGTCACCATTGATTCGCAGGATGAAGAAGAGAAGGGTGCTCAATCCCCACACCACGACTACAAAGCTCGCCAGCGTACGCAACCCAGCCACGAGCCACCTGGGGAGTCGCATGCGAACGGCCATCTACTTTCCGTCCTCGACCGACTCGAAACGCGGATCGCCTTCGACTCCCAGTTCGAAGCCGGATACGTGCTTGTTGCTTGCGTACAGCACGGGCAGGTTGAGCCCGAACAAGGTCGGAGCGTCCTCTCGGACTAGAGCAATGCCGTTGCACAGCGCGGGCAGCCCCTTTTCTTCACCCTCGGACTGCCACGTTGCAAAGTCCTTATCGTACTGCGGGTTGCTATAACCAGTCGGGTGGGTCGTCGCTCCTGTCAGATACCACCGCGCCGATAGGTCAGCCGTCATGAACGGCGCCGTTGTGAGGCGCCAGGCGAAAATCGGAGCCCGTTTGCTCTGGTCACGATAAGCGTCCTGGAACGTGCTCAGTTCGAGAAACTTGATGTTGGTCTTCACGCCAACGTTGGCCAGCATCGCGGCGGTTGCCTGCGCCAGCGCACGATCGTTCGTCACGAAACCGGTCGGGCTCTGGAAGTCGAAGGTGAGATCACCCGGCCCGTATCCAGCCTCCTTGAGCAGCGCCTTGGCCTTCTCGGGATCGTAGGGGTAGGCCTTCACGTCCGGGCAGTAGCCGGTCACACCTTCGGGCACGACCTGCCCTTGCGATACTGCGCCGTGACCGCCCATCACTGTCTTGAGCAGCAGTTCCTTGTCTACGGCGTAGTTGAGCGCCTGGCGAACGCGCTTGTCATTCAGCGGACCTGACGTTTGGTAGATGGTCATCTGCCAGGAGCCCGGCTCGACCTTCTCCGCGATGTTAAAGTTCTTGCTAAGTAGCTCGACTTGATCGGAGGGAATGCCTTGCGCAATGTCTACACCGCCGCTCTGCAGAGCCGCGATCCGGCCGCTGGCTTCAGGGATGGCCCGGAACTCCAAACGTTGCGCCTTGGGCTTTGCCGCGACGGCGTCTGGGTTGGGAACGAGGATGAGCGACTCGTTCGGGACCCACTTCTCGACCTTCCAGGGACCGCTCGCAACCGGTGCAGCCATATACTTTTTAGGGTCGGCGGAGAACGCCTTTGGAGGAACTACGGCGAGCGCTGCCAGACGACGCGGGAAGATGCCATCCGGGCTGTTAGTCTCGAAGCGGATTGTCGTGGCGTCGACGACGTTCACCTTCGCGATCATGCTGAGCGCACCGAGAAGTCCCTTGGCGTTCTGCGGGTTCAGGAGGTAGTCGGCAGACGCTTTCACTGCGGCCGCGTCCAGAGGCTCGCCGTTGGAGAACTTCAGCCCGGCTCGCAACTTAAACTCCCAAGTCGTCGGGTCGACCTGGGTCCATGACTCTGCGATGCCGGGCGCCGTAGCGACCTTTCCGCCGGCAGTGGCACTCACCTGAGTTACGTAGGAGTAGATCATCCGGTTGGCGATCGAGTAGGGCGGCGTTGCCGCCTGGAATGGATCGAGTACGGCCGGCAGAGCACCGAAGGCGACCCGAACTGTCGCGTTCGAGTTATCGCCACAGGCGGAGAGCGTGCTGACCGCCATAAGCAAGCCTGCACCTGCCGCGAACATCCCGACTCGCGCTGTTGGCTCCTTCATTATGCCCCTCCCCTCCAATATCAATCTTTCAACGCTGTCGCCCGCATGCGCAAACAGCGCGGCGATACGCAGAAATCCAAATTCGATCAGGCGCCGGGAAACGACTCCGGCGGATAGTTCTTCGTGAAATAATCGCAAATTTCGCCACCCGTGGTGATCCACACGTCCGAATGTTTAGCAACATGCTCCAGGATGCGGTCAAGCATGTCGATGCGATGCGCCGCGCCGACGATATAGGGATGAAGATTCAACGACAGAACCTTGCCGGTTCGTTCGCTCTCGCGATAGAGAACGTCGAACTGGCGGCGGCAGATCAACTCGAATTCGTCCGGCGAAATCTTGTCGGACTTGATGAGAACGTCGTTAGCTTCCCATGAATAGGGCATCGAAACGAGCCGCTTGCCGCCTGCTTTCATATAGTAGGGCTGGTCGTCATTCACCCAGTCGCAGACATAATCGCAGCCCTGCGTCGCAAGATGATCCAGCGAATTCCAAGTCTCGGCGAGGCCGGCGCCAAGCCAGCCGCGCGGGCGCTCGCCGCAGGATTTCTCAATCGTTTCGAAGACCTCCGCGATCAGCGCCTGTTCTTCAGATGGATCGACTTCGTTTAGGCGCTCCACGTTCGTCTTGCAGTGGCCCAAAAACTCCCAGTTCAACGCCTTGCAGGCCTCGATGATCTGCGGATGATAAAGGCATACGTCGCTGTTTAGCGCGACCGTGCCCCGCATCCCATAGCGCTTCATGACGTCCATAATGCGCCAGACGCCGACGCGATTTCCGTAATCGCGATGAGCCCACGAATAAACGAACGGAATTTTGGCGAGATGTTTCGGCACGCGCTCGTTGCTGTCTCCCGGCATTGGCTCGCGCAAATCGAAGAACTCGATATTGGGGACGACCCAGAAGGCCAGGCGCTTTCCGTTCGGCCACTGGATCGTCGGGCGTTCATGCGGCGCGAGAAACGGAAAGGGGCCATAAGGTGCGGGCTGCATGATCAAAACTCCACAATGTCTTTGCGACTAGACCTGTTCGACAGCTTCGATCAGCCGGTCGATGTGAAAGACGTCCGCATATTTGTGATGCAGATCGAACAGATTGATCTTGTGCGTCAGCAACGATCGGTCGAACACGCATTCCTCGGCAAGCACAGCGTGAAAGCCGTGAGAGAATGCGTCGACCGTAGACGCGCGCACGCAGCCGCTGGTCGTTTCACCGGCGACGACGACCGTGTCGGCGCCATGCTGCACAAGGGAGGTTGCGAGCGGCGTGCCGAAAAAGGCGCTGGCTCTTTTCTTGTAGATGAATTGCTCGCCGGGCGCGGGAGCGAACTCGCTTTTGATCGTGAAGAGACTCGGATCGTGAGCCTGCTTCTTACGAAATGTGGGGTTCATTGCCTGATGATCGGTCTCGGGCCGATCATCGAAGGTCACATGAATGACTGGAAGCCCCTTGCTACGGAAGCATTCGATCAGGCTCTGGATGGGACGGATTGCCGTCCACGCGTATTCGCCGCAGCTTGAAGGATACTTGTCGATCAACTCATCCACCGGGCGATCGCCGCCCAAGAAGACAAGATTGTAGAGATCTACGAGCACGAGCGCCGGCTTTTTACCGATCCTGATTGGGCGCTCATAGTGCGCGTAGATCCGACGCATCTCCGGCGTCAGCAGATCGCGCCAGATGTAATCCTCGAAACTGCCCGACGTCATGCTCCCTCCGCCAATTGACTTTTCAAAGATTGGCGACAATATTTTATTTTGTCAACGATATATATTTTTAACAACAATCTTTCCTAGTTGACGACAATGTGAGCAACCTGCAGAAGCTGTGGGCACGCGGTTCAGCGGATAGCGGGAGAAAAGGCGAATGGCGCGTCAGTTGACCTTCGGGCTTGGCAGAAATGATCGCACGCAGGCGATCATCGACGGGTCGATCGCGCTCGCGGATTGTGAGGTGATCATCGACCGCAGCCCGCATGAAGAGCTGTTCCGCCTCGCGCTCGATGAGCAGCGTCACGACGTGACCGAACTCTCGCTGGCAAATTACACTATGCTGCGATCCGCTAAAGGCTGCGGATATGTGGCGCTGCCTGTTTTTACGTCGCGGATGTTCCGGCACGCCGCGATCTATGTGCGCGACGATCGCGGCGTTCAGGTGCCCGGCGACCTGAATGGAAAGACGCTCGGCCTGCGCGAATTCTCCAACACAGCGACGGTGACAGCGAAAGGGCTGCTTAGCGACGACTATGGCGTGAAGCAGGAAAGCATTGTCTGGCGCGTCGGCCGCGTGAATCGCGGCGAGCAGGCGCCGATCCTGCGTAGGATTCCCGCCGACGTCAGCGCGCGACCAATTGGCCCCGACGAAAATCTGTCCGACCTTCTGGCGCTGGGCGAACTCGATGGAGTCGTTGCCTATGATCCGCCGGCGTGCTTTCTCGAAGGGCGCCCGCATGTCAGGCGGCTCTTTCCCGATCACGCGCGCGCTGAACGCGACTATTTTTCTCGAACGCGCATCTTTCCGATCATGCATCTGATCGTCATCCGCCGGTCGCTGGCGGACGATGGCGCTTTATGCGCGCAGATTTGCGATGCGTTCGAAGTGGCGAAGCGGTTGGCGTTCGAGGATCTTTGTAATCCGCGCGCGCTGCCGATCATGCTTCCCTGGCTCGAACAGGCGATCGCGCAGGCGCAGGAGATTCTTGGCGCTGATTATTGGCCCTATGGCGTTGATGTGAACCGCGCTGCCCTTTCAGCGACGACGCGATGGCTCTGGGAGCAGAAACTGATCGATGCGCCGATCGAGCCGGATAGGCTCTTCGCGCCGTCGATCCTGAACTGGCGGCCGCAACATGCGGCTGTTGTAGCAACGACGAACTAAAAAAGGGGATCTTTCATCATGACGGACGCGAAATCCTTCCCGAAGGGCGGTTACAGATATGCAAAGGGCGTTTTCCAGTATTCCGCCGGCGTCGCGGCGGAGCCAGGCTTCGAGATCGTACGGGCACGCTTCCGCAAGCCGCTTGCACTGGAGGACGGGTTCACGCGCATCCGCGGCCATATCGAGAGCGCGGGCCGTCCTCTGACGGCGTTCTGTGCCTGCGAGCTGCGCTCACCAAAACCGTTCAACGAGGAGGAGTTTCTCGCCTTCAACAAGCGCTACGTCGAACCGCTGCGCGCTTGGGGATTGATCGAGGGCGACGAAAATCCGGTGGCGCGGAGCAATGTCTGTCCGATCGTCGATCCGCCGACGGAGCCGAGCTTCCACGCCTTCAGCTACACCGTTCCCTCAACGACGAAGGTGGGAACGTTCATCGTCGCGGGAGGTGCGGAGGCGCCGGAAGGAACCGGCTCTTACGAAAAATATACAGTCAGGCTACGCGATCGCTCGCCGGACGGCATTCGCCAAAAGGCGCAATGGGTGCTGAGGGAGGCCGAGCGCCGCATGGCTTCTCTTGGCTTCGGCTGGAGCGATTGCACGGCGACGCAACTCTATACGGCCTACGACGTCCATCACATTCTCGAAGATGAGATCTGGTGTCGGGGAGCGGCGAATGCGGGTCTCACTTGGCAATATTGCCGGCCACCGGTCGACGTCCTCGATTATGAAATGGATATGCGCGGGATAAGCATCGAACATGTGCTTTCCTGAACGACGCGATTTCGTCTGCGATTCCGACGACCCCGACGCGCAGGGCGAGTCCTGTGCGCCCGGCTTGACTTTCGGCGTTGCGAAGATGCACATAAAAGGCTCCTCGGGTGGAATCGCAGTGAATTCGCTGATGGCCGGAAAGAAAACCTCAGCTCAGCCCGTTGTTGCGACGGCGAAGCCCGCGCCGACGGGCGAAACGAGGATCGCGGCAAGCCGCGCAGCGGTCGTGGAGATTATCCGCGCAGCGATCCTGGATGGTCGGCTTCCCGCAGGCGTGAAGCTCGGCGAAGGTGATCTCGCAAGCGCCTTTTCTGTTACGCGCAACGTCGTCCGGGAAGCGCTGTCGGAACTCAAGCTGCTCGGCTTCGTGTCGCAGGTCCCCAACCACGGTGCATATGTTTCTCAGCCGACGCCGGAGGAGATCAACGATGTCTATGGCGCGCGCAGAATCATCGAAGCGGGCATATTCACGGAGTTTGCGCAGAATTGCACTGCACGCGACATCCGCACGTTGCGGGAGCATGTGAAGCTTCAGGAGGACGCGAACAAGCGCGGCGATCATCATGGGCTGATGCGTCTGCTCGGCGAATTCCATCTGCTTGTCGCACAGCTCAATGGCAACGCGGTTCTTGCAGAAATTCTTGAACGGCTCATCTCGCGTACCGGCCTGATAACGGTGCTCTACCAGGAATCGCACGGCCAGTGCGCCGTAGATGAGCATACGAAGCTAATCGAGCTTTTGGCCGCTGGAAAATCTGAGGAAGCAGCTGAATTTCTGCAGGGACATCTGCAGGACAACCGCAGCCGGCTGACGCCTAAACGGAACAATGTGCAGGTAAATATTTCGCGCATTTTCGCATCCAAGAAAAACGCCGACTGAAAAGAGCCCTGCCGAGGCCACTGTTCTGCAGCGCCCTCGTAGGTCATCAATGATACGCCACGCCTGTTACGTCATGGGCGCCTTCAAGATGGCGACGTGACGTTGCTCGAGGTTCGTTTAGATGACGAATGTGCGCTCGCAATGCGTCCTTAGACGAGCGGGACGGCGCGTTCTTCGAGTTACCCAAGGATCAGGAGATCGCGGCCTATTGTAGTGGCCCGTATTGCATTCTCTCGTTTGAAGCTGCCGCGGCGCTTTGAGAGCGAAGGTTACAACATCTACTGACTTGAAGATGATTTCCCCGAATGTAAAGCCGCGGGTCTCGACGTCGAGGTGCTGCCCGAGCGACCGAAGTTTTGAAGGCAAAAGCAAAGCCCCTGCTATCTGTTTCTACGGTGTGGGTGCCGTATCTCGAAGGTGATATTGTCCGCCATGAGCAAAGATCGTTTCTCAGAACCGCGAATAGTACGTTTGCCCGATTCTTAGCTATTGGGTATCCGGCGTCTGTAGGCGGAGGATTGAGTGAACTGCGACTTTGCTGTCCCATGAGGCGAAAAATATGATTGTCGGATTCGGAGCCGTCGGACATTTGAGAGTGAATTATTAGGAACCCAGTCGCTTTAGCGAGGTCTGCTGCGTCGGTTCCCAAAATTGGCACCGGTCGTTTGCCATGCGAAAACTATGGCGTAGTTGCGAAGCCGCACTTCTAGATAGAAGCCGCTCGTCTACATCGTCGCGATCGCGGTCTGTCGGCAGACTGTCGTCAGTAGAGGAAGGCTGTAGCTTAGCCAGCATGTGAGGCACTCTGCCGTCGGGTCTGTACCGTTGGCTTGGTAGGCTCCAGTGGGGGCTCTTGTGATCGGTCGGAACGGTAATTCAATGAGGTTGTCCCCTCTCCTGCTGTTATGTTTCGCCAAGCCAAGACAGAGGGGGGACACGCCGCTTTCAAGGCGATGCGGTCCTCGGGCGCCGGAACCTGCAGCGCAGGTCGGCAGGAGGGAAATTATGAATCGTCGTGATCTGCTCCGTGCGCTGCCGGCTGCGGCGCTTCTGGCCAAGTATGATCTTGCCTGGGCGGCCGGCGCCCCCAAAGGCATCATGCTGATGAACAGGATCGCGCCGTCGGTATCCGAACTCTATATCGCCAATGCCGACGGTTCGAACGAGCGCAAGCTGCTGGCGGATTCGAAGTTCGATTATAACGCCGCCTTCTCTTTTGGTGGAGACTGGCTGGTCTTCACCTCCGAACGCAACGGCGATGGTCAGTCGGACATGTTCCGTGCCCGCCTTGATGGGATGGGGATCACGCCGCTCGTGACCGGATCGCCGGTCGATGATGCCGGCGCCATTTCGCCGGATGGCACACAACTCGCCTTCGTCTCGACACGCAATGGCTATCGCGCCAACATCTGGGTGATGGATCTGAAGACCAAGCAAATGCGCCAGCTCACCGGCGTTGCGGGTCTTCGCGGCGAGGACGGTAAGCCGGACTGCTATTTCCGGCCGGCTTGGTCGCCGGACGGTAAATGGATCGCCTTTTCCAGCGACCGTGATACGTCCTGGCGTGGCCATGACGATGGACATGGTTGGGAGCACACCCAGGAACTGGCGATCTACAAGATTCGTCCGGATGGAACGGACTTCCGTAAAGTCGTGGCAAAGCCCGGCTTCTGTCTCGGCTCGCCGAAATGGTCGCTTGATGGCCGGCGCCTTGTCTTTCATGAGCTGACGACCGAGGACACTTGGGGTTCGCGCCGCCCCAATCTCGTTGACAAGGTCAGCTCGCAGATCGTCTCCGTCGATGTCGAGAGTGGCGAGCGGATCGAGCATACGTCCGGGCCGCATCTGAAGCTGCAGCCGCAATATGTTTCGGCGACGGAGATCGGCTATCTTGTCAAGGGCGGCCCGGAAGAAGGATTGGGTTATACGTCCGGCCGTAAGGTGCCGATGCGCTGGTTGCGTTCGCCTTCATGGTCGACCGACGGCAAGCTCGTCGTCTATGAGAAGGTGGCGTTCCGGCCGCTGCGCCCGGAAAACAAGCATCTCTACAGCTGGGACAAGGACTGGGACTATCGCCATTCCGACGTGTTCCCGACCTTGTCGCGTGACGGCACGCTCGCCATTACCGAGAAGGGCGCGCAGGCCAATCTCGTCACCATGAAGCCTGATGGCGCCGACCGCAAAACCGTGTTCGATGTTACCGGCAAGGTCGATCCGAAGTGGAAGGGCACGGGCCTTACCGGCGCTTTTCAGCCGGCCTGGTCGCCGGATT
The DNA here is from genome assembly GCF_900104955.1 of Beijerinckia sp. 28-YEA-48. NCBI lineage: Bacteria > Pseudomonadati > Pseudomonadota > Alphaproteobacteria > Hyphomicrobiales > Beijerinckiaceae > Beijerinckia > Beijerinckia sp. 28-YEA-48. The sequence continues at coordinate 218,327 of NZ_FNSI01000002.1, read as the reverse complement.
CGCAATGGATCGCCTTCGGGCTCGGTGCCTGGTTCTTCATCCGCGACACGGGCAAAGCTGTGGTCATGCGCGTTCGTCGGGACGGCACGGGCGCGGAAGCGCTGACCGATGGTACGGTTCATTCCGGCTTTCCCAGCTATTCGGGCGATGGCAACGAAATCGTGTTCCGCGTCTGGGGCGATCAGCAGAAGGGTCTGCGCATCATCGACCTCCGCACGCGCAAGGTGCGAGTGCTCACCACCGAATACGACAATCTGCCCGGCTGGTCGCCAGACGGAAAGCTGATTGTGTTTACCCGCAATACCGGGGGCGCCAACTACGACATCTTCACCATCCGCCCGGACGGCACCGATCTGCGCCGCGTCACCACTCAGCCGTCGGGCGATGGCCATGCGGTGTGGACGGCAGACGGAAAGATCATGTGGAGCGGTTCGCAGCATGGTTTCCGCGACGAAGCGGCGCTGTATGATCAGACGTTCCAGCAATATGGACAGATATACATTATGAACGCCGACGGCAGCGACAAGCGCATGCTCACCGACAGCAAGTGGGAAGATTCTATGCCGCTCTATCTGCCGCGCAGACTGTTTGGAGCCAAAGGCCTGCCGTTGGTCTCAAGCCGATGAGCCTGAAGGGAAGATAGCCATGTGGCGTCGCTTCGTTCTATGGGGAGGCTGCCTCGCTCTCTTGGGTACGGGCGGCAACGCCTGGGCGGAGGATAACGCGCCCGTCGCCAACCGTACGGCCGTGTTCGTCGGCACGCAAGGTAGTGGACCGGGTCAAGGCATTCATGCGGCGCTGCTCGACGAAACAAGCGGTGAATTGACAGGAGGCGAGCTCGCCGCCGAAGCCGAGCGCCCAACATGGCTCGAAATAGACCCACAACGCCCCCTGCTCTACGCTGTGAGTGAGGTTGGTAACGATGGCAAATCCGAAGGGAGTGTCGCCAGTTTCGTGATCGAACAGCCGGGCGGACGTTTGCGGGCCTTGAACCGCGTTGGTTCGGGCGGCGGTGGTGCGACGCACCTTGCCTATGACGCGAAGGGCGCCGCTCTGATCGTCGCTAATTTCGGTGGCGGCCAGGTCAGTGCTCTTCCGGTTCTGCCAGACGGAAAGCTGGAACCTGTGAGCTCGGTACAAACCAATACCGGATCGGGCCCGCACCGCCGCCAGACCAGCCCGCACGCGCATGGTGTTGCGTTGGATCCGAGCGAGCGCTTCGTCCTGGCCGCGGATATGGGCGCCGATCGGGTCTTCGTCTATCGCTGGGATAGAGCCAATAAGACGCTTTCGCCAGGTTCAATGCCGTTCGCGGCTTTCCCGCCAGGCTCGGGACCGCGACACCTCTCGTTCTCGCGCGATGGACGCTTTGCCTTTGTGCTGAGCGAACTCAGCAGCGAGATTTTCACTCTTGCCTGGAATGCTGCTTCAGGTCATCTCACCGAGCAAACGCGGATCGCTCTTGATGCGCCGGACTATGCGGGCGGCAAAGGTGCATCTGAGATCGTATTGTCGCGCGATGGACGCTTCCTTTATGCGCTGAATCGTGGCCAAAGCGCGATCCAAGCCTATGCGGTCGACCCAGCTTCTGGGGCCCTCGCGCTCCTGCAAACCTTGCCAAGCGGCGGACAGATCCCCTGGCATGCGCGGATCACACCAAGCGGCAAATGGATGATCGTCGCAAATCAAGGTTCCGGCACGCTCACCCTCTTTGCCATCGACGCTGGGTCTGGCAAATTGTCGGCGTCCCCTCATAGTCTCGCGATTGCAAAGCCGGCGAATGTCGCATTTTTTCCGCCACGATGATCGGAGGGCGTCAGCCGATTTTGCGCACGGATACCGATGTCGATTTCGCGGCAACATGGGCGCGCACCATTTCGATGAAATCGGCATGAAGACGTGTCGGCAACCAATTGGCACGCTTGGTGATGCCGATCGAGGGTACAGGTAGGATCGGACTAAACGGAATCGCACACAATTCCGGATCCTCATGCTCCAGTTCGTAGGTCGTCATCAACGTCAAGCGGTCGCTACTGCCGACGAGGTGCCGGATCACATTGATGGCCGATGTGGTAATGGGCGATCGTGGGCCGGAGCGGCCGGCGAACAAATGCTCGAAGGATGCGCGCCGCCGCGAACCCGCATGGCCCTGAACCCAATCGTAGGCAAGGAGGTCGTCGAGCGTGACGCGGCCTTTGCGCGCCAGCGGATGTCCCCGGCGCGCGACGATCAAGTAAGGCGTCTGCGCCAGGGCTTCGCTGACCAGGTCCGCTCCGCCGGCTTCCGGCAAAAGGCCGATCACCACATCGACGTCGCCGACGGCGAGGCTCTTGATCATCAAAGCGGCGCTATCGTTGAGGATGCGGATATCGGCATGAGGATGCAGTCGCAGAAAATCATCAAGAATAGAGGCCACCAGGACACTGCCGCCTGAAGGCATGGCGCCAACGACGATCTGCCGGCTGCTACAGCCCTGTGCGCTTTCCAGCTCCTCGATTCCCCATTCGATTTCTTGCAACGCGAGCTTCACCTTGCTGCCAAAACGCACGCCAATGGGGCTCACGATCATGCCGGCTCCGGTGCGATAAAACAGCGAAATGCGCAGATTGCTTTCCAGTATGCGCGCTGCTCGTTGCAAGGACGTAGCTGAAATGTCCAAAGCCTCCGACGCACGTTCGCGCGAACCATGTGCGATGACCGCAAGCAGAATCCGGATTTGCGAACGCGTCAGCCGATTGGCAGCCCAGCGTGCGCTTTCCGGCGTCGCGGCGGCGCCCGCCTCCGTGATGGCGATGGCAATCTGTTGGAAGAAGCGCTTCACACGCGCATGAAACACTGCGCCAAGTTCATTGAGATAGCTACCGCTGGCGCATCTATCGACGAGTTCGGCGCCGATCTTTTGTTCGAGCTTGGCAAGCGCTTGCGTCACGGCGGGTTGTGATAGCCCGCATTCTTCCGATGCGCGCCGGACGCTCTTGAGATCGCCGATGGTCTCGAAAACGCGCAGCTGCCGAAAGCTGAGGTCGGCTGCCTTCTCGATGCCGGTGGTCGCGGCCATTGAATGCCCTCCCGAGCGCTTCATGTATCGTCATATTTATGAGGCGACAAGCTAAGGATAGCTTTGCAGCATTCTGATCGGCCAGGAGCCCGCTCAGTAGATGGATTGTATTATTACATTGATTTGAAACATAATATTTGAATCTTCGGGGTCGCTTTCATGCCTGAGCTTGCGGCTGCGGCGCCGCTAAATACGGTTCGAGTGAAGGCATTTCTTATCACGATAAGCATAAAACTTATCTCTTGTTCAGCAGGAAAGTGATGGCATGAGGCCTCCCTGCATGCCCACATTTTCGATCAAGGATTGAGCAGCCTTATAACTTCTGCGTCGCGGCCCCCGCATTTACATGCAGCCTGCGTTGACACTTCACCCATTCGATCGCCCTGTTGATCCAACACGTGGCTCATACGCGCATGTATTTTGCGAGCCGCTAACAACAGGAGAAGATCATGGGCGGGAAGGTTCATTTGAAAATCGCAGTTGCCGAACATCCGCATACATCGGCGATTCGGAATGGTTCGATCCCCATCGAAGGGGTCGATGCCGAGATCATCACGGTCAATCCGCAGATCGGCGCGTTCCGGCGTATGGTGCGCGATGTCGAGTTCGATGTCTGCGAACTCGCGCCGACGACCTATATCATCGCGCGCGCTTATGGTGCTCCGTTCGTAGCGCTGCCGATCTTCGTCACGCGCCGCTTCCATCATGGCGGCCTACTTGTACGCCCGGATGCGAACATCCGTTCGCCTAAGGATCTCGAAGGCAAGAAAGTCGGCGTTCGCGCCTATTCGGTCACCACTGGCGTGTGGACGCGCCAGGTATTGATGGACGAATTCGGTCTCGATAACGACAAGGTGACTTGGGTGGTCGACGACGAAGAGCACGTGACGCAGCTCAAGCTACCGGCCAATGTCATCCATGCGCCGCAAGGCCGCTCCCTCGCCGACATGATGATCGACGGCGAACTGTCGGCTGGCTTCGATGCGGCAGCCGGCATCGGCCGCTCGGGCGCGCCGACAGGTGGGTGGAAGGAACTTGATGCGAATTATCCAGACCTCTTCCCCGACGCCGAAGCCCTGGAGAACGACTACTACAAGCGCACCGGCATCTATCCGATGCATGGCACCATCGTGGTGAAGGATTCTGTGCTGGCCGAAAACCCGTGGATCGCGAAATCGCTGTTCGATGCCTTCTCGCGCGCCAAGGACGAATGGCTTGCGCGCCTCGACGCCGAAGGACCGAAGAATGGCGTGGACAGCAAATATGCCAAACTTCGCAAAATCGTCGGACACGATCCCCTGCCCTACGGACTCCCCGCCAATCTCAAAACTATCGAAGCACTCGAACAGACCTCGTTCAAGCAAGGGCTGACGCCGCGGCGTATGTCCATGGAAGAACTCTTCGTCGATCCGCAGCGGGCTTGATAATGATCATTGATTGCCACGGTCATTTCACGACCGTCCCGAAATCGTTTCGCGATTGGCGCGCCAGGCAGATAGCTACCGCCGACGATCCGGCCAACGCGCCGAAGATGAGCGAAGCCTATCTGACCGACGATCAGATTCGCGACGCGATCGGCAATGGTCAGCTCAAGCTGCAAAAGGAACGCGGCAGCGATCTGACTTTGTTTTCGCCCATCGCCGGTCTGATGTCGCATCATCTGGGCAACGAGCGGACGAGCCTCGAATGGGCCCGGGTCTCGAACGACACGGTGCAGCGGGTGAGCGAACTCTTCCCGGAGAATTTTGCGCCGGTCTGCCAACTGCCTCAATCGCCCGGTGCGCCGCCGGCGAACAGCATTCCGGAGCTGCGGCGTTGCATCGAGGAGTTTGGCTTTGTTGGCTGTAATCTCAATCCTGATCCGAGCGGCGGCTATTGGACCGGAAAGCCGATGACCGACCGCGAGTGGTATCCTCTCTATGAAGTGCTCGTCGAACTCGACGTGCCGGCGATGATCCACGTCGCCGCGTCCTGCAATCCCAATGCCCATGGAACCGGGGCGCATTATCTCAACGCCGACACATCGGTCTTCATGCAGGTGTTGCAGTCCGATCTCTTTAAGAACTTTCCGACCTTGCGTTTCGTGATCCCGCACGGCGGCGGTGCAGTGCCCTATCACTGGGGCCGCTATCGCGGCATGTCGCTGGAGATTATGAACCGGCCGCTGGAAGGCCTGCTCGATAACATCTTCTTCGATACCTGTGTCTATCACAAACCGGGCGTCGCCTTGCTCACCGAGGTCATACCTTCGAGCAACGTTCTGTTTGGGTCGGAAATGATCGGTGCGGTGCGTGGCAAGGACCCCAACACCGGAAACTACTTCGACGACACAAAACGTTATGTCGACGCGTTGGTCGAACTGACCGCGATGGATCGGCAGAAGATTTTCGAAGGCAACGCCCGCCGCGTCTATCCGCGGCTCGACGCCAGACTGAAGGCACAGGGTCGCTGAAGCGCGAAGAAGTGATCGGCGCTGCAGCAGTTCAATTTTTCAAAGGCTCCTGGCGGGATCACAGTCGATCAGCGGCCAGAAAAAGGGGCGATGCACCCCGGAGGATTCCATGGTTTCTTATGTCGACATCCACCCGCATGTCATCTCCGATGATGCGAACCGTTATCCGTTGGCGCCGCTGTTCGGCAAACGCTCCGACTGGTCGCGGGAGCGACCTTGCACGGTCGAGACGTTGATCGCGGCTATGGACGACGCCAGCGTCGACAAAGCCGCCGTCGTTCATTCTTCGACCACCTACGGTTTCGACAACAGCTATGTGGCCGATGCCTGTGCCCAATATTCCGATCGCCTTGTGGCGGTCGGTTCCATCGACATTCTCCAGCCCGATGCGACGGAGGAAATTCATCGCTGGGTGGACCGAGGGCTGGTCGGCCTGCGCCTGTTCACTGGCGGCAGCACGAAGGATTTCGATCCGAGCGATCTGGAAGATCCACGTTCGTTTCCGGCGTGGGAACTCTGCGGCGAATTGGGTCTGCCGATGTGTATCCAGACCGGGCCGATCGGCTTGGCGCCCGTCGCGGCGCTGGCCCATCGATTCCCGAACGTGCCGATCATTCTCGACCATCTCGGCCGTCCGGATGTCACCGATGGGGCGCCTTATGCCAAGGCGCAAAGCCTGTTCGACCTGGCACCGATCAAATCCATCTATCTCAAGCTGACGCCGCGCATCATGGCCGACGCGAAACGCGGCGCGGCGACGCCCGAAACTCTGTTCGCCAAACTGGTGGCGACGTTCGGCGCCGACCGCATGGCTTGGGGCTCCAATTTTCCCAGTTCCGAAGGCGCGCTGACGGAGATTCTGGCGACGGCGAAGGATCGGCTGAAATCGCTTTCGGCCACCGACCAGAGCAAGATTTTCGCCACGACCGCGCAGAAGCTCTATCCCGCGCTGGCGGGCTGACGAGCAATGTACGGTCGATAAGGGAAAGAGGCATGGCGGTGTCGAGTTCAAACGAAGGGCATGCCCCGTCCTTGACCATCCAGGAGCCATCGGGTCGCCTCTGGACCGTTCTAACTCTGCTGACGTTCGGTCTCCTCATCTCCTTCGTCGACCGCACCAGCCTCTCGTCGGCGCTCGCCGACAAGAACTTTGTTGACTATTTCGTGCTCAACAGTGTTGACCGTGGCTGGCTGAACTCAGCCTTCTTCTGGACCTACGGTTTGATGCAATTGCCGATGGGCTGGATCGTCGATCGGTATGGCGTCAAATGGCCCTATGCGGCGTTCTTCGCCATCTGGTGTCTGGCGACAGCGCTCACCGGCCTCGTCACGGCGTTGGCCGCCTTGATCTTTATGCGCCTCCTCGTCGGCGCGGCTGAGGCCGTCGTGATCCCCGCAAGCTACCGCTGGATCGGCAGCAACATGGGCGAAAGCCATAAGGGCTTCGCCGCCGGCGTGCTGTCGACGGGCGGTAAAATTGGGCCGGCTCTCGGTGCGCCAATCGCCGCGTGGCTCATCGACAATTACTCATGGAAGCTCATGTTCCTGGCCACGGGTATCGCCGGCATGTTGTGGCTGATCCCTTGGCTCATGGTGACTCGGAACGATCTGCCGTCGAAAGCGGAAGCGGCCGGAAACCGGAAGAAGGCATCATCGGTGACATTGGTCGCGCTCCTGAAAAGCCCGGTCATCTGGGGCGCGATGATCAACAATTTCTGTTACGGCTATTTCACCTTCTACTGCATGACCTGGATGCCGGCCTATCTCGTCGAGCAGCGTGGTCTTTCGCTGCAAAGTTCGGGCCTCTACACGTTCTTCAGCTTCATCGGAATCGCCATCGTCGCCACGATCGCCGGTTGGGCGGCCGACCGGATCATCGAGCGCGGCGGTGATGCGGTGTTCGTCCGCAAAACCTTCATCATCGCCGGCTTCATCGGCGGTAGCACGGTTCTGTTCGGCGCTTTTGCCCCGACGCTGCAAATGGCGCTGTTCTGGAACGTGCTGTCGCTGACGCTGTTGGGGCTCACGACGGCCAACAATCTGGCGTTGTGCAAGCTGACCTTGATCCCCAAGCCGGCGATCGGGCTTGCGACCGGCGTGCAGCAGCTCGCCACCAGCCTTGCCGGCGGTATATCGGCCAGCCTGTCGGGATGGTTGCTGCATGTCAGCGGCACTTACGAACTGCCGATGATGGTTATTTTTGTTTTCCTGCTCATCGGCGCCGTCAACACGGCGGTACTGCTGCGGCCGAAATGGGCGCCGCGTGTTCAGACGGCGCCGGACGTGGCGAAAGCATAATCTTTTCACGGTACGTTCAATTCACAACGGAAAGTCGAAGCCATGGCGCAGATCGTATTTGGAATGGCCATCCCGCATAGCGGGATGCTCGGTCAAAAGGCGGAGGATTGGCTCGGCAATGGGGAGCGTGACCGGAAGAATCCGACTCTCTGGTATCGCAATAGGACCTGGACCTATCCCGAACTTTACGACGAGCGCCGGGCTGAAGGGTTCGATCGCCTTCTGACGCTGGAAGAGCGCCAGGTACGCTCGGCACGTTGCACGGCGGCGATCGCGGAAATGCGCCGTGCCTATGAAGCCGCCAATGTCGATGTCGCTATCATTCTCGGCAAAGATCAGAAAGAGATTTTTGTCGACATGACGCCTTCGATCGCTATCTATACTGGCGAAGAGGTGCATAACGGGCCGCCGCAGCGATCGGTCTATGCGCCGGACCACCCGGTGATGCACCACTGCCACCCGGAACTTGCCCTGCATCTCATCGGATCGCTGGAAGCACAAGGCTTCGACATCACCGATTTGATGAAATGGCCCGGCAATGTCTGGATGAAGGGCGAGCCGATCGTCCCGCATGCATTCGGCTTCGTCTATCGGCAGGTGATGAACGACAACCCGCCGCCCCACGTACCAATTCTGATGAACACGTTCTACACACCGACGCAACCGTCGATGGCGCGTAGCGTCGCCTTTGGCAAGGCGTTGTTGAAGGCGGTCGAAGCCTGGGACAGCGACAAGCGCGTGGCTGTGATTGCGTCCGGTGGTTTGTCGCATTTCGTCTGCGACGAAGCCTTTGACCGCAAGATCATCAGCTATCTCGGCGATTATGATTTCGACGCACTGGTTGAGGTCGACGATCGATCCTATCAATCTGGTACGTCCGAGATCAAACTTTACAGCGCTATGATGGTGTCGTTGCAGAAAGCGGGCGCCAAGATGACCCTTGTCGATTATGTGCCCTGCTACCGCACGGAAGCGGGCACCGGTGAAGGCATGGGCTTCATGTATTGGGCGCCGCAGGCTTGAGAGAGCGCGGATGCCACACCGAATGAATGGCCCTGCCCGACGAATTAATGGGGGCAACGCCCGCGCGCTCCGCTAGCTTGTGATTTCAGAGGTCAATATGTCCAAGAGCAATCGCCTGAATGGTGTGATCCGTGCCTGGGAGGCTGGCAAGCCGGCGTTCGCCGCTTTCGCCAAGCTCGACAAGCAGACCGCCGCCGAAATGAGTGATGCGCCTTATGATGGCGTCGTCTATGAAATGGAACATAATCCTTACGATGTCGCCGGTCTTGGCGATGCGTTGCAATACATGCTCAACCGCAAGGCGATTGCCGAGTCAGGCTCCGTCGCTCCGTCAGTCACACCGTTGGCGCGCATCCCGGCCAATGGCGTTGAGATGAACCAGTCCTTTGCCAAGCAGGTGTTGGACCGCGGCGTCTATGGCGTGATCTGGCCGCATGTCAGCACGGTGGAACAGGCTTACAGTGCCGTGGCCTCCTGCCGGTACGCTCGCCCGAAGAATGCTGCGCTCTACGAACCGCGCGGCGTGCGTGGCGACGGACCGGCCAATGCCGCGCGCTATTGGGGCCTCACTCAACCGGAATATTACGCGCGCGCCGATGTGTGGCCGCTCGCGCCAGAAGGGGAAATTCTCGTCGGCCTCATGATCGAGAGCACGGCGGCAATCCAAAATCTCGACGACATGCTGGCCAGCGTGCCTGGCATTGGCTTTTGCCTGATCGGCGAAGGCGATCTCAGCCAGGAACTGGGTTATCCGCGCCAATACGAGCATCCGGTGGTCATCGATGCCATGAAAGCCATCGCGGCCACCTGCCACAAGTATAAAGTTCCGGTTGGCAATCCGCACGTCTCGGCCAAGAATCTCGAACGACTGCTTGCTGAAGGCTATCGATTCCTGATGTCGGCCCCCTCGCGAAGCTACGGCGTAGTCGGCCAAGGCCGGGAACTGGCAGGTTACTGATGAACGGTGCAGAAAGTCTCGTCACCACGCTCGCTGACCAAGGGGTCGACGTCTGTTTCGCCAATCCGGGCACGTCCGAGATGCATTTCCTCGCGGCGCTCGAAAATCCGCGCATGAAAAGCGTGCTCTGCCTGTTCGAAGGGGTTTGCACGGGCGCGGCCGACGGCTGGTATCGGATGCGCGACAAGCCAGCTTCGACCCTGCTGCACCTGGGACCCGGCCTCGCCAACGGCCTTGCCAACATTCACAACGCCAAGCGCGCCGGTTCCGGCATCGTCAACATCGTCGGCGAACATGCCACTCATCATCTCAAGTATGATGCGCCGCTGACCTCCGACATCGCCGGTCTCGCCCGTCCGCTTAGCGATTGGGTGCGCCGCGCCGATTCAGCCCGCTCTATCGCCGCTGATGCGGCAGCGGCCGTTGCTCAAGCCAGCGCGCAACCTGGCCAGATCGCCACGCTGATCTTGCCGGGCAATTTCTCCTGGGGTGACGCCGGCATGCCGCAACGGCCCGAACGTGCGACGACGCAGCTGAGCCCTCCTAGCTCGGAGCGCGTCGATCAGGCAGCCCGCATTTTAAAATCCGCCGATCCGACGCTGATCATTCTGGGCGGCAAGGCGATGCGCGGCCGCGCGCTGGAACTGGCGGGTCGCATCGCCGTCAAGACCGGCTGCCGTCTGGCGACCCAATTCTTCTCCGCACGTATTGAGCGCGGGGCGGGCCGGACACCGCTGGAGCGCATTCCCTATGCGGTGCCCCAGGCATTGGCGTTCCTGAAATCGTTCAAACATATCATCACCGTCGAAACGGGCGAGCCGATCGCCTTCTTCAGCTATCCCGACAAGCCAAGTCTCTTGAAGGCGCCGGACTGTCAGGTTCACGTGCTCGTCGAGAGGGACGAGGATTCGATGGCTGGACTCGACATGCTTGCCGATGCCCTCGACGCACGGCTAGTGCAACCTCTGACGCAACCGCGCGACGGCCAAAGCATCCCGCAAGGCGCCTTGCATCCGGTCAGCATCGCCCATGCGTTGGCCGCCGCCATGCCCGAGCACTGCATCCTCGTCGATGAGTCTCTGACGACGGGTCGCGAAACCATGGGCCTAACGGCGGGCGCTCCGCCGCATGACACGATTCAGAACATGGGCGGTTCGATTGGTTATGGCACTCCGGTGGCGACGGGCGCGGCGCTGGCCTGTCCCGATCGACGGACTTTCTGTCTCGTCGGCGATGGCAGTGCCATGTACACGATCCAATCGCTGTGGACGCAGGCGCGCGAGAGCTTGCCCGTCACGACGATCATTTTCGCCAACAATTCGTATCAGATCTTGAAAAGCGAATTCGCCAACATGGGCTTTGGGCAACCCGGGCCTCAAGCCTTGGCGATGATCGATATCGACCGCCCCACCATCGACTGGGTGGCGATGGCCAAGAGCATGGGCGTGCCGGGCGTGCGTGTCGAAGATGCCGGCGATTTCTATCAAGCGATGGTGCGCTCGACCCAGGCGGCCGGCCCGATGCTCATTGAAGTCAAAATTCACTAAGGGAGGAAAACATGGTGACCTGCGCGGTGACGACACTGAAAACCAATCTCGCTAATTATCCCGTGACCAAAGCGATGAAGGACGGCCGCGTCACCTCGGACATTGTCAAGCTGGATTTCTGCGGCCCAGAGACGGCGCATAACGGTTTTAAGGCGATGGTGCGGGAGAATGCCTTCGACGCGGGCGAACTCGCCATCGTTACCTATCTGCAGGCCAAGGCTTACGGCAAACCATTTGTGCTTCTGCCAGCGCCGATCTCGGGCCGCTTCCAGCACCATTGCGCGGGATTCAACAAGGAGCTGTTCGATCTCAAGCCCAAGGATATCGAGGGCAAGCGCGTCGGTGTTCGCACGTATGCGCAGACGACGGGATTGTGGATCCGCGGCATCTTACGACACGAATACGGCGTCGATCTCGACAAGGTGACCTGGTGCACGCTGAACGACGGGCATCTGGCCGAATATACCGATCCGCCGCATTGCGAACGGTTACCGAAAGGGTCGTCCGTTCCCGACATGATGCTAGAGGGAGAACTGGCGGCGGCGTTGCTTGGCGTCGACATGCCGAAGGACCCGCGCGTTCAGCGCCTGGTGCCAGACCCGCATGAGGCGGCGAAGGATTGGTACAAGCGTGAACATGTCGTTCCGGTGAACCACATGTTCGTGGTCCATCAGGATGTGTCGAAGAACAATCCAGAAGCGGTGCGCGAAATCTTCCGCATGATCGTCGAAAGCCGCGCCCTGACGGAAGGTGGCGAGCCCGATCCATTCCCGCCCTTCGGCCTCGACGCGCTGCGCAAAGGCCTGCAACTGGCCATCGACTGGTCGCTCGATCAGAAGATCATCCCGCACCGATTGAGCGTCGATGAACTCTTTGACGACACGACAGCCAATCTGATGCCGTGAGATTTTTGGGAGGACAAGGCCCGCAAAGGGCCGTGGAGAGGAGGAAACCATGCCATCTAACGCAAACCGACTGTACGGCCTCGCAAGATCAGTCATCGGCACGCTGGCGCTCGGCGCTTGCCTACTGCTCGTGGCCAGCGCCGGGCCTGCGGATGCGCAGAGTAAGTTTCCCGACCGGCCGGTACGCATCATAACGCCGTTCGGCGCCGGTGGTGCCGGCGACATGACCATGCGCCTTCTGGCGCAGCGCTTGCAGGAAATGACCGGCGCGGCCTTCGTGATCGAAAATCGCCCAGGCGCGGGCGGGCGCGCCGCCATGCGCTCCGTGCTCGATTCCCCGGCCAACGGATACATCCTCGGCGTGACGGGCAACGGCCAGGCCATCGCCGCTTCCTTGGTGGAGCAGAAACCCTACGACATCGTCGAGGATTTCACGCAGGTCTCCGTCGTCGCATCCTTCGACATTCTCGTGACGGTCAATGCGCACTCTCCCTTCAAAACCTTGAAGGATCTTGTCCAGGCAGCCCGGGAGAATCCGAAGAAACTCAATTTCGGCACATCGCTGGCAGGCAGCACGCAACATCTGTCGGCGCTGCTGCTGGCGCAGCTCGAAGGTCTCGACGTCGCCGTTATCAACTTCAAGACCAGCGCCGATCTCGTCAATGCGCTATTGCGCAAGGACATCGACGTCGGCTTCGATTTCTTTGCCAGTTTCTCAGGGTCGCTTGAGGACAAGGCCTTGCGCGTGCTCGCAATCGGCGGCGAGAAACGGGCCGACTATCTGCCCGATACGCCCACAGCCAAGGAAAGCGGTTATCCGGAATATGTGGTGCAAAGCTGGAACGGTCTGTCGGCGCCGGCCGGCCTACCGCCCGATGTGCTTGAATTCCTCAACATCAAGATCAACGAAGCCCTGAGGGATGAGAACGTTCGTACCAAGGCGCGTATGATCGGCCTGAATCCGGAAGGATCAACCCCTGCGGAAATGCGTGCCCGCATGATCGCCGATGTGAAGAAATGGGGTGCCGTGATCGAGAAGGCCGGTCTCGGCAAACAGTGACGAATGCGATGCAAGCGATCCTGAGCGGGAACGCTATGGGAGGATGCGGACATGCTGAATGGAGAAATGCTGATTGGGTCGAAGAGCGTGCGGGGCTCGCAAAGCGGGCTGCGCGCCGTTAATCCGTCGACCGGCGAAGGTCTGGACCCTCCCTATCCGGGCGCCAGCCTGCGCCAGTTGGATGAAGCTTGCGCTCTCGCGGCGGCGGCGTTCGATCCCTATCGGAATTTGCCGAGGGAAAAGCGCGCAACATTCCTTGAGGCGATCGCGACCAATATTCTCGACCTTGGCGACGCGCTGATCGAACGGGCTATGGCCGAAACCAGTCTGCCTCGCGTCCGGCTTGAGGGCGAACGCGGCCGCACGGTCGGCCAATTGCGCCTCTTCGCTCAGGTTGTGCGCGATGGCCATTATCTTGAACTGCGGGTCGATCCGGCCCAGCCCGATCGCCAGCCGTTGCCACGGTCGGACCTGCGCCTGCGAAAAATCCCGCTCGGACCGGTGGCCATATTCGGCGCATCAAATTTTCCGTTAGCCTTCTCTGTCGCCGGTGGCGACACAGCGTCGGCACTCGCCGCCGGCTGCCCGGTCGTCTGCAAGGCCCATCCGGCGCATCCCGGCACATCCGAACTGGTCGGCCGCGCAATCCAGAAAGCCGTCAAGGACGGCGGTCTACCCGAAGGCGTCTTCTCACTGCTCTTCGACAGCGGCCATGAGATTGGCCAGGCGCTGGTTTCCGATCCGCGCATCACGGCGGTGGGCTTCACCGGTTCGCGCCGGGGCGGCCTTGCCCTGATGGCGATCGCGCAGCGCCGCGCTGAACCCATTCCGGTCTATGCCGAGATGAGTTCCATCAACCCCGTCCTGCTTTTCCCAGCCGCTTTGGCCGAGCGCAGCGACAAGATCGCGGCCGCCTTCGTCGCCTCGCTCACCATGGGCGCGGGACAGTTCTGCACCAATCCCGGCCTCATCATCGCACTTGATGGCAAGCCGCTCGATATGTTTCTCGAACAGGCCGGTCGCCTTATCTCTGGTGCGGGCGCGACAACGATGCTGACACCTGGCATTCATCAGGCCTATGAGAGCGGTGTGAGCGCCCTTGACACGCACGACAGTGTGCGAACCATTGCGCGCGGACAACAAGGCGGACGGTATCAATGCATCGCCGGGCTGTTCACCACGACAGCGGAGGTTTTCCTCGCCGATGCAAAACTCGCCGAAGAGGTGTTTGGCGCTTCATCGCTCATCGTCCGTTGTCGCGACAGCGCCGAGATCGCGCGCGTTCTCCTTAGCCTTGAAGGACAATTGACGGCGGCTTTGCATATCGCCGACGCCGACCATGACGAAGCGCGCAAGCTGCTACCTCTTCTCGAACGCAAAGTCGGCCGCATCCTCGTCAATGGCTTTGGAACCGGTGTCGAAGTGGCACATGCCATGGTGCATGGCGGCCCTTTCCCCGCCACATCGGATAGCCGCACGACCTCCGTCGGTTCGCTGGCCATCGAGCGCTTCCTCCGCCCGGTCTGCTACCAGGACATGCCGGACGTGCTGTTACCGCCGGACCTGCGTGATGCCAATGTGGTTCATCACGACCATTTGCGCGATGGAAGGGCTATACTAGGGCACTGATATACGGCTTGTCCGTTGATGTCATTGCCCAGAAGCTCGGACGCCACCGTTCGACGATTTTCAGAGAGCGCGCAGTAGTTTTGACGATCTGGAATTTCGAAGCTGACCGGATATTTCGGCGTTGTGGCGAACGGTAAGGCCAGAGAACGCCGTGATATCGCAAGCTGGTTCGCATCAGAAGCTGCGCGCCGCGATCATTGATCGGATCATGCATGGTTGGTCGCTGGAGCAGATTGCTGGCCGGCTGGCCTATGACCGCAGCCGCGTGCGCCTTTGTCACGAAACGATCTATCGCTTTGCATACTCGGCCGATGGTCAAGAGGTCAAACTGTGGTGCTATTTGCCTGAAGCCCGCGCCCGGCGTTGGCCATGCTCGACGTCGGTATGGTCGCAGATTCCGCCCAGAATTAAGCATATTGCATCGCCCGGATGGGCGGAATTTGTATGCTTAAAACGAGAATAAAGAAGGCGCTTTGACGACTGTTTAGCTCGTCTTGTACAGGACCGACGTCGCGATCTCCGGCAGCTCCAGGATTTCTTTTAGGATCAGAGCGCGCATGTGGCGCAGATTAGTCAGAGAAGCGTTCTCTGCCCCATCGGCATCATTTTGATCCAGCGCATGGATAAGGGGCGCGAAATCGCGGCGGCAGTCGACAGGAACGGTAGAGGCCTGCATGCGGGCGATAACGATCCTGTCTAGACGCTCAAATATTCTCTGTGTCAGCTCGCTGGCATAGCGATTGCCGGAGGCATTGCGGATCCGCCAGACGATCTCGTCGCTGGCCCTTATGATATCCATAACCTCTTCGGTATTGCTCGGTGGTGCGTTGGGATGAGATTTGTTGTTAAGCTGCAACAGGTCATCTTTGATGCCGGCAATCTTGCCGAGGCTCAGCCGCGCCAGACGTGGCGAAACCTCCTCCGCCAAATCATAAAGCTCGACGACGTCACGGACGGTGATCGGAGCGACCCGATAGCCCCTTTGCGGGAGCGCCTCGACCCATCGCTCCGCCGTCAGCCGCTCCAAGGCGGATCGGATCGGCATAAGGCCGAACTTATATTTCTCGTTGAGCTGTTGGGCAGAGACTGTCGCTCCTGGCTGAATACGACATTCGATCATATCCTTCTTGGCCTGACGATAAGCTTGCTCCGTCAGAGTGAGCTTGCCTTCGCCGCCGTGAAAGCCGCCATGCGGCCCCTTGTCGTTCATTTCCTACACTGTCCCTTGTGGCGGCCAAATCAGTTCGGTGCGATTTACACATGCTTCAAACGGCTCGTAAAGACGGCGGTTCGGGAACCGCCGTCTCTTGGTCCCAGTTCCTTAGAACGTCCGCTCCACACGTACGCGCGCTGCCCAATTGTTAGGGCTGACGCTGGCAAGTGTGCCAAGGCCCGTTGGCACTTCAAGCGGCAAACTCTGCTTCAGCCGGGCGTAGGCCACTTCCATGCCGATTTCGAACTGCGGTAGTGGTGCCCAGATGAGTTGCCCGGCAACATTCCACAGTTGCGCCTTGGATAGGCCACCCTGGGACCAGGCTGTGTTCTGCGTCACGCTGCCTGGTGTCACCTGCACATAGGTCAACGTCAAGTTTGAACGCAAGGTTGGTGTCCAATAGTGCGTCAGAATGCCGGTCACGTTGAACGCTTTGGTCTGTTCAGCGCCGCCGGCCGTGCATGCCGCATTCATGCAGAATAGAGTCAGATTGCGATCCAGCCGCAGAAAACCACCCAAAAAGTTCGAGCTGACTGCAAAATTGGAATTGAGGCCCAGACCGTACAGATATTCGTTCGCGCCAACACCATAGTTGGCCCAAACCTGAAGATGGTCACCAGCGGCGATCATCGGTAGATTGAGGCGGAAGCCACCGCCAACCGCCCAACCGACCTTTCGGATTTGCGGACCGGCATTGCCGACCACTGCGAGCGGCGCATTGGCGAAAGTCGCGGTGTTCTCCAGCACCAGGCCGGAAAGCATCGCCGAACCCCACGACTGGTCGAAACGAACATTGCCAACCAGAACAGGTAAACGTAATGGAACTGGTCCCGCCACCGCCGCCGTAGGCGAGAATGGATTGGCGCCAAGCGTGTTAGCGAAGGCGGCGAGGATCAGATCTCCGCGGTTCTCTAGAGCCAAAGTCGCTGAGAATCCATTGCCGAAGGTCGCGGTGTAAGCCAGTTGACGAATGCCGACGGGAAAGCCGGCATTAAACATCGAGAAATACTGATACGGCGGTATGAACAGAAAGTTCGTTCCGGCCTGCCCCACGGTGAAGCCGGCGAACCGAATATAGGCGGCCTGGACGAGGGCGACATTGTTGTTGCCTGCTGCCCATACGCCTGCGGAATAGCCGAGAGGCGCATTGGCAAGACCAGATTGCGAGGCCAGGCGTAGCGACAACACCGTTTGTACCGTGCCCCAAGCGGACTGGGTGCGAGCGTCCATGCTGACGATGCCACGCGCGTACCAGCCGTTCTGGTCAACCGCATTCGAGCTTATGAACGTGCCGGTGCCACCGGTGGTCGAGCGATGGGACACGGCATTTTTCGGTGGAACATAGAAGCCATCGACCATGATGCGGCCGCCGACCTTTAAGCATGTGTCGGTTCCCGGAATCCAGAAAAAGCCCGCGCCGTAAGTATCACACACGCGCACATATTCTACTGGCGCAGATTTCCGCGACGGTAGATCCGCCGATTGCGCAGCGGCTGCGGCGAACAAAGTCGCCGATGCACCCAGTATTACCATGCTCTTTTTCATCATGCCCTCCTCTTCCCTAAATGCGTACCGCTTCACGGACAGGCATCGGCAAAAGCGCGCGACAAGGCGATACCGATTGGCCAAGCGCCATCGACGGCCAGAACTCTGTCCTTTTGAAATCTCGGTGGTGTTTACTTGCGGTAGATCATCCAGGCCTCATCGTCGGAGGCCACATGCACGATCTGCCCGGCGCGCAGCGGCGGGTCGTGATGATACAACGTGAATTTCGCATGCCCCACGCGCACCTGGCTGCGCACCAGTTCGCCTTCCCGGTGGCTTTCGATCACAACACCGCACAAACCCTCTTCGGCGAGCCGCTGGCGGCTAGGCCGCATGGCGATTACGACATCAGATCCCGGCGCGATCTCGGCATGGCTTACAACACTGATCTCGCTTTCATCGGCTTTGATCAGCAGCCGGCCCGGCGAAACCGAGACGACTTTTCCTTCGAGGACATTGATCTCGCCAAACAGTCGCGCGACGAACAATGTCGCGGGATCGCGGATCATGTCGCAAGGTTGCGCCTGTTGCACGATCCGGCCGGCGGACATGACACTAACGCGATCGGCCAAAGCGAGGGCATCGTCACGATCATGGGTGACAATCACGGAAGTAACGCCGAGTTGCCGGGTGATTTCGCGGATCTCGCCGCGCACGTCGGCACGCAATTGCGGGTCGAGATTGGAAAGCGGCTCGTCCATCAGGAGCACTTTCGGCCGTTGCGCTATGGCGCGCGCCAGCGCCACGCGCTGCTGCTGTCCGCCGGATAGCTGTGTGACCGGCCGATCAGCCAGGCTCTCGATCTGCATGGTCGCGAGAACGTCCCGCACTCGTCGACCGGCCTCTTCATGGCCAAGGCGCGCCCGACCATACGTTAAAGCGAAACACACATTCTGTGCGACGGTCATATTCGGCCACAGCGCATAGGATTGAAATACCATGCCGATCGGCCGCTGTTCAGACGGTACCCATGTCCGCTCCCGCGCCGAATACATCGTCGCGCCGGCGATCGTGATCGTTCCGTCCGACGGCATATCGAGCCCGGCGATGAGGCGCAGCGTCGTGGTTTTGCCGCATCCCGAAGGCCCGAGCAACACATGGCTTTCGCCTTCCTTGATGTCGAGATCGAGCGCGTTGAGAACCGCCGCGCCTTTGCCGCCCTGGAACGATTTCGAAACTTGCTTCAATTTAATCGCGGTCATGTCCTATGTCCGCTCCCCAGAACGAAAGGTCGACCGCATGAAAACAAGCAAGGCGACGAGGAAAACAAAAATGATGGCGAATAGTGCGAGCGACAGCGCTGCGGCCTGGCGCGTGTCTCCCGAACTATTCAGGAAGAAGATGCGCGACGCCAAGGTCTGTAATTCATAGTTGCTGAGCACGAGGGAGATAGGCAGTTCGCGCAAGGTCAACAGGGCCACCCAGAACCAGGCGAAGCCGAGGCCATATTTGATCACCGGGATGATGACATGGATTAGCAGCCGGCCAGCGGGTACTCCGCAGGTCCGCCCCGCCTCATCCAGCTCTTTGCTAACCTGACGGAATGAATTTCTGGTGATTCGATAGGCGGTGGCGAGGTAGCGCGTGCCGATCGCCAGCATCATAACCGCGATCGTACCGTAAAGCGGCACGTAGGCATGCATCTGTAGGGCGCCGACGGAGAATACAACCGCGATGACGATGGACGGCACTGCTAGGTTAGCCACCACGATGGTTTCGATCCCACGGTCCGCCGCCACCGATCGGCGCGCCGTCCAGGCCATGGCGGATGTCAGGCCAATGACAGCGGTCGGTATTGTGAGGGCTAGAAGCACCGTTGTGGAACCGGTGTTCTGCAATTCCATCCAGAATGAAGGTCCAAATGCATCCAAAGAGAGCTGTTGAAGTGTCTCCGCCGACAACTGCGGCACAGGCGAGAGCGCCATCCAGATCAGGGTCAAGAGTGGTAATGCCAGACCTGCGAGAACATAGGTTAAAAAGAACAATATGCCCACGGCTTGTGCTTGCGGGCTTAGCCGTATTGATGGCGCACGTGCACGGCCACCGAGGGTGCTGATCTCCGCTGAACGTTTGAACACCAATCCTTGGGCGGCCATTAACGCCAAAAGCACGATGGCGGTGAGTACGCCGACGGCGGAGGCAAGCCCGTACTCAGGCTCTGTGAAGGACGATTGCGTGAACTGATAGATCCAGGTGGCGATTACATCGATGCGCGCTGGCATGCCCAACATGCCGGCATAGTCGAATGTTTCAATCGAGATCACCAAGAAGAAGATGCTGCTGCTGAACAGAGCGGGCAGCGAAATTGGTAGCAGAATGCGGAAGAATGTTGCTCCCTTGCCGATGCCATGAGCACTGGCCGCTTCTTCGAGCGCGCCGTCGATGGAACTGAAGATCGGCACAAGAAAATAGAGCGCTGGGCCGACCAGCGCGAGCCCCTGCAACAGCACCATCCAACCCATGGAGTAAATATCGAACAGCGCGTGTGGTTGCCCCGACCAAGCGCGCCAGCCTTGATTGACGAGGCCGTTGGTCGGGTTGAACATGAAGATATAGCCCAAAGTCGCGAGAAAGCCGGGCATGGCGATTTGCGCTGTCGCGGCTGTCAAAATGGCGCGACGCCAGCGGAAATTGGTGCGCGCGAACAGCCACGCCAGCGGAAGTGCGATCGTGAATATCACCACAAGACTGCCGAAGCCGAGCACAGCGGTGTTGATCAAGACATCCGACAGTTTCCTAGCCTGTAAAATCTCTGCGTAATTGCTGAGGTCGCCCGAGCCCGTGGCGTCCGAGATGAAGCTTTTGATCACGAGGACAAGAGTCGGCACGATCAACAAGACTGTTGCCACCACGGTCAGTGTCGTCGCCGCTACTGCCAGCCAATCGGTCGACGATTGGCGCGCCGGAATAGCCGCTAGAGCCTCGGCGTGCGCCATCTGGCTCTCCCTCAGGCCGCCAACGTGCGACGCCATGGCCGCAGGCGGGCCCCCTCGCGTGTTGCCTTGACGCATTATTTGGCGCGCAAAGCTTTTGCGATTCGACCACCGATGTCGATCGCATCCTTGCTCCACCAGTCGAACGCAGCCGTGCGGACGCCCCCCGGCTGTGTCGCTAGGTCATGCAGATCGGTGCCAGGCGTCGTATGGCGTGGCCAGTCGAGCACATCGGCTGATATCCGCTGCCCCTTCTGGGTCTGCGACAACCACCAGCCGACAAGAGCAGCTGCATTTTGTTTGCGCGACCCCTTCAACACGATCGCCAGGCGCGGCACCAAAGGCGTCGGGATGGGCGCATAAGCCACTGGCGCGCCCGCCATGCTCTGCTGGCGCGCGATGCGAATGCCGAAGCCGAGCGGATATTCTCCTGTTTCCACGCGGGTGCGTATAGCGGTTGGCGCGGGCGCGATAGATACTTTCAGATCGCCATAGAAGCGATCGATCAGCTTCATGACGCCGTCCTCGCCTAGAACGATCGCCCAGGGTGTATAGAGATCGGGTACGTTGGCGGTGACAATCTTGCCGGCCCATTTCGCGCCGAGCAGCCCGTCGATGCTGGATGGCGCCTCATTCCGAGCGATCACTTTCGTATTGTAGATGATAGGCCGGGCCAGTTCGGCACTGAAGAGCGCGTAGAACGCCGGATAGACGTCCTCGGGCTTGGCCCCCAGGTCTTGCCAGTTCACCGGCGCAACTGCATCGATGTCGATCAGCCCACGTATCAAGGGGGGGATGGTCACGATCAGATCGACGCTGGGCGCGACCTTCGCCTTTAGCTCTCGGCTCAATTGCTGAAGGTAGATCGGATCTGGCGGCCCGCTAACCAGTTTGATGTCCAGCTTCACCCCGGTGTCGGCTCGAAGGGCCTCTTCGATCTTCGCCTCGTCGGCGGCGGTGCGCGCGTCGGTACTGACAAACAGCGCGACCTGCTGCTCGGCCTCGGCCGCCACCCGCAGCTTCTCAATGCCCTCGGGCAGCTTTAGCTGTTGCGCGCGCGCCGCGCCGCCGAAACTCACGGCGCAGCACATAGCGATGATCGACGACAGTTTTTTGTGCCTCATCCGCCCCTCCCGCAGAATCGGTTGCGCTATAGCGTTGCGCACGCCAACAAAGACTCTGGTCAAAGTCGCGCTTCTCTCGAAACGCGATTGCTTTAGCTTACACGGCCCATATGCGGCGAAACTCGGTTGAGTTCTCTGACGCCTTTGCCCTCCGCGATCACGAGACCGCCAAGATTCGACCAATAGTGGCCGAGACGAGCGTCGGTCTGCAGGGAAAACGTCATCCCCTCCTTGATCTCGAAATCGAACGGCATCAGCTCGCCGCCATCGACATGCGGATAGGCCTTCGCCAGATCGGGTAACATCTCACGGATCCCCATAGCGGAAGGGCCGCCGCCAGAAAGGGGATTGAGCGCGGCGATCTGTGGTGTCAGATGCCAGGCGCCAGCTTTGGTCGTGGGAACTTCCATCGCCTCATAGATATCGCGGAAGCTCGCGCCCGGGCGCAGTTTTGCTAGGCCGATTTCATAGGCTTCGCGCGCGATCTCGGCGCAGCGGCGGGTCTGATCGGGAATTTTACCGATGGTGAAACTCATGTTCACATGCGTGTTAAGCTCGGCGAAGTTAGGGAAGATTTCGCCGCCGACGATGTCGTCTCGCTCAAGGCGGCGTGCCGGGTTGCCCCGGATCAGCCAAGCCGGCTCTCCCCAAGCCGCATTTTCGAAGCCAGTTTGAAAGAGCATCCAGGTGACGCGCATGCCGCGCCGCACCTGTTCGGTAATGCCGGCCGTATAAATTTCCGTTTCCGTCGCGCCGGGACGCGCCACCGCCATCATGGCTTCAATAGCCGCATCCCCAGCGGCCGCGGCGCGCGCCAAATTCTCCCTGTCGAACGGACTGCGGACCGCCATCAGCGCTCCGAAATCCTGCGTTACAGTCACCATTTCCCATCCAGGCAAAGCGGCTTCGACCGACTCCCAAAGCTGCTTGGGTACCCAGCCATTGCGAAAGAAGGGCCCGCCCCAGCCAGCGCCGATCACTCCAAGACGCCCCCTATTCAATCCGTTCTCAGCAAGAATTTGCGGCGCGAGTTCGGGCACGTATCCGGTGCGGATGTCGCTGATCCAGCTAGCGTTGCCGCGCTCCTTCTCGACCATGCTCTGCGTCGCGACCTGCGCGGCAAAAGCGATCATGGTCGGATCACCCTTGTGGGGAAAGATGAGCTGCTGATAGCGCCGATCATAGGTCAGGTACTGGCCGGCATCGTATCGGTCGCTGCGGTCTGAACCGAAGATCAAAAGTGCATCGAGACCACGCTTCTCCATGAAAGCGCGTGTGCGCGACCAGCGGTATTCCCGCTCCTTCTCCAGTTCGAGAGCGCGGTCGTTGGAAACAATAACGTTCATCAGGCCTCATCCCTATAAGATGTTAATTTTGAATCTCATAGATATAGTAAGATGTCAATAAGGCAAAAATTGCCTTATGTGAAATGTTTATACAGCTTGGTCTGGGAGCGTCTTGTCTAGGGATGACCCAAAAAACGCCCTGTTGCGGTTAGGCTCGGATTGCGTATGGGGAAGTTCATGCGAGCGGATCGACATGCCCGGCGTCGCCCGCGCCACGCTCGGCGTCGATATGGTCGCAGATTCAGCCCAGAATTGAGCATATCGCACCGTCCAGATGTCGTTCGTGCGCGAGCAACTCGGCCACTGGGAATGTGACCTGATCCAGTTTCGCCAGAAATTGGGCAAGGCAAACTTGACAGCGCTGGCTGAGCGGGTGGGTCGCTCTTCACCGTCTTCCTCAGCAACAATGACCGTCAATCACCGTCGAGCATGGACGGCTGATCAATGTGTTCAGTCCCTTTCCCCAGGCTGCCCGTCGATCGATCACCTTTGACCGGGTCCCGAGTTCACGGATAGGCCTTAGCTGCAAGCTGGTCTTGATGTGCAAACGCAGTTCTGCGATCCGCAGGCACCATGGCAGAAAGGAACGGCCTGAAATACGAACCGGCGCGCGCGAAAATGGCTTTCCAGAGATGCCGACCTCAACTTGACACCGCGCAAATCCCGCGGCTTCAAAACATCTGAAGTGTTCCGGCAAAAGCTATTAGCCGCCAACCGATGGGGCGACTACGCTGTAGAAGCTGACGGTCGCGCCTCGGCAAAAACCCACAAGTTGCCAACGACTCCCAATCAGACCGCAGTATGATGCTAGACGTAGTCTAGCCGCAGGGTTTTCTCGATGTCATCAACGAAGGAGGGACGCACTCCGATCTTTTCAGCGATCCGGCGCCACTGCGCCACTGCATCGGTCACTTCGTGGACTACTTTCTTTACTGATCGCTCGGATAGGCCAGCCGCCGCGCCGCCGGCGACGAGGTCATCAAGCGTGAAGAGATCTCGTTTGCCGCCAAGCGACATCTGGTGCTGATTGGTCCAGGCGCCGTTTGGATTATACGCCCAAGAGATATCGAAAGCTGGAGCGAGTCGCCATTGGCCGGTACGGTCCATCAGGAATGCGATGTTCTTGACATGATCATCCTGGTTGCGAGCGATGATGTTGAAGATCGCACGGCGGAATTGCTGAGTGAGTGCGTCTTGCCCTAGCCCTAGCTCGCGGATCGCAGTAAAGGCCTGTTCATAAGCATTGGCGCGCGGCTGATTGAAGTCGAGATGTGAAAGCGCAGCTAGCGACTGCATGTGGAGTTTGCCACCATCGGCGAGCCGATCGAAGCGCTTAGTCATGAAATGGCGTCGAGGGCCCTCTTCGAACAGCCGGCACTCGGCCATCTCTACGCCTGCTGCGGCCGCCAGCTCCGAATAGGCATATTCGATCGCGCTGTAGCCCAATGGATCGGCGAGGTCGTGGTCCTTGTTGTTGGCGACCCCGTCGAACTTCATCAGCCAATATTCAAAGCCGGCCGGAGCGACGACTTGACCGGAGCGCACCTGGTTGGTGTGGGGATTCCAGGCGATAATCGCCTTGGCGCGTGCGCCGCCTGCCGAGGTGCCGACGCGCAGAATCTCGCGCAGCGCTTCGGCCCTATTGGTTCCAGCGAAGGTAATCTGTAGCTCGGATCGGTGAGCGAGCACTTCGGAGGCGAGTTTGACCAGCTCCTCGATTTTGATCTTCTCAGCGGTGGTTGAGGTCGGCCCTTGCGCGGGCACGAACTCGAGCGCGCCCATGCCGCGTGCGCCTGTATAACAGAGCCGCTCGATGGCGTTGAAGTCCGTACCGGTCCGCCCCTGTGTCGCAAGCCAAGCGTCGATCAGCGCATTTCCGTATTTGTCTGGAAGCGCGTCGGCGAGTAGCCCTGGTAGCCCGTGGAAGCTTTCGAGGGCCAACGTCGGGAAGCGATAAACCTGTCCTCCCAGGGGCATCGTTAGTGGCGAGAGTTCGATGCCGCTGCGCTGAAAATCGGGATCGTATTCAAAGCTGGCAAAGCGTTCGCCTGCGGGAAGCGTTACCGCGCCGATGCGCGTGCCCCAAAGGTAGGCCTCAGACGTGGTCACTTCTTGTCACCCCAGACCCAGCCGGCCCCCTTGGGACTTGTGTTGCGGCGTTTGTTTGAGCGATGACGGACCTCAGTCTTGGAGCTCGCAAGTTGGATTGGCCGGATGTTCGCTTCGGGTACAAGTTGATCGAGATTAGCGGACAACTGCAGCGTGCGCAGAATGCGCAGTAGCGTCTCGAGTTGAACTGAGCTGCCGCCCTCGAAACGCTCGATCGTACGCTGCGACACCCCTGCTTTCTTCGCGAGTTCGGCCTGAGTTAGATTCATATCGACACGATATCTCTGGGCGCGCTCACCTAGCTCGGCGAGCACCGTCGTCTCGGGCATCGTTAGTGTGATCTTCATAACTCGTCTTATATGGCGATTTATTTATCATTTCTAGATATAATTCGTCGATATTGTCGAAAAATATGCTCGTTCTTGTGCTTTCAGGATTTCCCGCCATTTTTGACGATAAAATCTACAAAATCGATATATTTCGCCATTTTTGACGAATTATGATGGGTCTGAAGCACGCATCGGGTCATCCCGGTCCATCATCGCTTGCCAGATCGCTTTGGCTAAGGGCATCTGGCCGGAGGGCTCATGCCTCAGTCGCCGATACGGCATTCACCTACAACTATGAATGCCAATTCAGCGGTCGGGGGGCAGACTCTGAAGGCACTCCGATCGTGATGCCTCGCTTCAGAAATTAATAGATTGTCACTGGGCGTCCTGCCTGCTTCGCCGCGCTAGACGAGTGTCACTTTTCCTGTTGCGAGATCATAGATACCGCCGACGATCCGAAGCTCATTTTTCGCCACCGGTGATGCGAGTATTTCACTTTTCTTTTGCGACACACCGACATTGTAGCGAACGTTTGCAATTGTCGCTTCCCCCCACCAAAGTGTCTTCACTTCTAGCACGCCAGAACGGGTGACAGGTATGAGCTCGTGTCAGAGACGATCAGTGTGAAATCGCTGTCAAGAACGTCTCGTGAAGCCGAGATCGTCACGAATAACGGTCATTGGACCAATAGGTAGAACCTCTGCGTCGGCCACGTTCAGTTTCACGAAGTCGATCTTGTTCTTCCATACGGTTCGAAGGAAGTCCTCGAATGCGTTTATGGTTAGCTGCTCACCAGGACAACGTCTGTAGCCGAAGCCAAAAGAGGCGAAGCCCGCGTAATCGCACACAGGAAGAGGCTTGCCATCGGCAACACCAAAGACGGTTCCGAAAGTGCTATTTTGCATTGATACCTTTCGGCCGTCCTTTACATCGAAGCCGACTTTTTCAAAAGGACAGCTGGCCATACCGATCCGTTCAATATGCTTTTCATCGACCTGTGCACTTGTGACCACGCGCTCATAGCGCGACGGATCGAACTCTTTCGGATTCTTCCAGTGAACTGGGTCAAAGCTGGTAGATGTGTGAGGGCTGATGATGTAGCCAGACCGTTCAAACGCAGGTGGAGATGTTTCCTGCAACGACGAGATACTGCCGCTATTGGGTGAGATAATGCGGAAAAGCTCCATGACGAAGCGCTCAAGTGGGGTAAACGATGATCCACCGGAGCTATCGAAACGGCCTTCCATGGTCTTCGCAAACGATTCCCGCGTGTCTGAATCACCTGTGGTCGCACCGAGCCTTAGCATCACATTATAGAGCGAGTTGCCCCACTGGCTGAAGGCGACGAAGTTGTGAAAGCATTCGAAAACTACGTCCCTGTGAGCGAAGTTTTCGTCACCTTCGCTGTTCTTGAGCCAATACCATGCGAATGTCTTACGTGGATCGGACGTCTTACCGGTTTCAAGGTCAGCAAGCCGCTCTTCGATCCATGATTTCAAAAAATCTAGATTGTCCCGAACAACCATGTAGTTCTCATACACAGTGCGGTGTGTCGGATCCAGATAGGCAAGAACCGTGTTGAAGCTTTTACCGATCTGACGCACCTGGGACGGTATCGCATCGCCTTTGACTCCGAGATGCAAGTCCCAATACATGTCCCAGAACGTGTCCAGATACTGGCGCATCAATGGCTTGCCAGCGTTCGCTTTCGACATGAGATTTTCAAAGAACGCGGTGACTTTATCGCTGTACATTTCCTTATAAAGATCGGGTGTCAGAGCGCTCATGTAGATGCGTTTGCGACGATTATCAGGACCGCGTTTTTCCAACCCTTGAAGGAAGACGGTTACGCCTGTTTCGGGGGCGGGCCGCCAACTCTTGCTGATCAGCCCCCATAAATATGTAGGAAGAGCATTTTCTTTGCTCAGCGCTTTGTCGATCATCGGCAGCATCGGCTTCTCCCCCTGGTAGACACTGACGAGGAAGAAGGG
This sequence comes from Beijerinckia sp. 28-YEA-48, assembly GCF_900104955.1. NCBI lineage: Bacteria > Pseudomonadati > Pseudomonadota > Alphaproteobacteria > Hyphomicrobiales > Beijerinckiaceae > Beijerinckia > Beijerinckia sp. 28-YEA-48. Next base: position 190,807 of record NZ_FNSI01000002.1, on the reverse strand, counting down.
AAGGATCGCGTTTTCGACATAGGTTGGATCGAAGGTCTGAGAGAATCTAGCTCGGAGTTGCGCCGCCGAAGCTTCGAGCTCGGTGATCGTTAGCGGTGTACGTTCGGTAGAGGTTGATTGTGAGAATGCGGACTTCACAGACAGTCCGGAAACAGCAACCGCGCTACCAGTTAGAAAAGAGCGCCTTTTCATGCTGCAAAACCCTCTCTAAAGAATGCTGGACAAAAGACTAGCGCTCCTATGCGTGGATTTAAATCTAGGGCGCATGCATTTTGCCTTGAGACGATAAAAATGGGACTGGACGCAATAGGATGGGACGTATTGCATAGAGCAACGCAGAGATCGGTCCGCGTACAAGAAGTTTGCAATGCTGTTGCGAGAATCGGGCTCGAGTCCCGGTGCAAGATCAAGGCTGGATCAAATGCTCGGCCGTCCCCTTCCAGGCTGCAAAGCGGTATCAGAGCGACGACCTTCTACTAACTGTCTTAAGACATCGCCTCATGCTCGTATCTAGCGAAGCGCCGATCGTACTGTTGTCCGAAGCCAGAAATCAAAGCTTTCTCTTGAACCGCATCGAGAAGGTATGGAGAATAGTGCACGACCGTGGTTCGCTAATCGCAGGATGTTCAACATGACATGGAACGGCAGAACAGGCATGGTACTTGTGGCGCTGGCCTTGGCAGCCGGACAGAATGCTCCCGTGATCGCTGCTCCTCAAAGCCTCGTCGGCTTCTGTCGGCAGGATGTAGCTCAAACGCTCATTGGCAGACATCGCATGAGTGATAGGCGGGCGAAGCGTCTCACAGGCGCTTCGATTGTGCGTCAGATCAGGCCGGGCGCCCCTGTGACGATGGATTTTCGACGTGAACGGGTGACGATAGAAACCAGCCCCCGGACAGGACGGATTGTCCGAGCCTACTGCGGTTAAGCGGGGAGATAGCTGATAGGAGTCGCGATTGTATACGCAGGTCGCAGCGCTCATCTTTGCCACAAGCCTTGTTCAGCTGGGTAATGGCTTCTTTACAACATTCATAGCGCTTCGGCTGGGCATCGAAGAATTCAGCGCCGCGCTCGAAGGCGTTATTCTAAGCGCATTCTTCGTCGGTTTTGCGATCGGTTCCGTTTCTTGTGGCAGCGTCATACGAAGGATAGGACACATTCGTGGTTACGCCGCGTTTGGCGGAATCGCTATCGGTGGCACCGTTGGAATGGCTCTTTTTGTACACCCTTACGCCTGGGTGATCTTGCGAGCTGCTATCGGCTTTGGTTGCGTTGGCTTATTCGTGACCACAGAAAGCTGGCTTAATGCGAAAGCGAGCCCTGCTTTGCGTGGAAGAGTGTTCTCTATCTATATGATAGGAACATTTCTTGCTCTCGCTTTCGGTCAATTGCTGGTGGGACGATTACCACTAAATGGCGGTGACTCTTTCAATATCATCGTTCTTTTGTTCGTCGCGGCCCTAGTCATCGTTAGTATGACTAGGGCCGAGCCACCGATATTAGATAGAGAAACGCCTATTTCATACGGTGAGATTCTGCGGGCGGCACCTATTGGTGTTCTGGGAGCAGCTACAGCTGGCCTTATCAGCGCAACTTTTTATGCAGTGATTCCAAGCTGGATGCTCGCCAATAATGTGCCTCAAGAAACGATTGGCGTGGTGATGCTGAGTGCGGTTCTTGGAGGGTTGGCTTTTCAAATCCCTGTCGGGCGGGTATCGGACCGCATGGATCGTCGCCTTCTTCTGGGAGGATTAGCACTATGCCTCGCATTAGCAGCTGTGACCCTCGTTTTCCTCCCGCGCAAATTAAACTTGGTGTTGCCTGTTACAGCAGCCTTTGGCGGATTTATGTCGACCTTGTATCCCGTGTGTGTGTCTCACACCATGGATCATATGGCTGGCAAACGAGTTGTATCAATTAGTGAGAAACTGATCTTCGTTAGTGGAATTGGCTCGATTGTTGGCCCGCTGACCGGCGCCTGGATTAAGAGCTATCTGGATTTGAACGGCGTTCTATATTTCACCGCAGGTGTGGCAATTCTGTTCGGAATCGGCGCTCTTATTAGAGCCTTTTCGGGACCGGTGGAGTCGAGCGCAGAGGCTCCGTTTTCTGTTGTCGCTCCCCAAGCGCAGCACGTTGTTCCAGAATAAGATTGACCATAGATATTCAGGTTGTCGCGATAGCTCCGTCTATCAAGGCTCGTGCATGGGCTTCAATTGCCGCGTCTTGCAGATCGTAATCGGGGGCGTGTTGCTGCGTCAGAACCAGGGGCTTCGATTTACGGTGGTCTTTCCCAGGGATAAGCAGTCTGAGGTTTCTTACTCAAAGATTCACGCGCTTCGGTAAAAGTTGATTTAAAACAATATATTATGTGCGAAAGCAAAAGGATACGGGGTGGCACAAACTGCATATCCTCCTTGCAACTTAACCTTGAAAATGGGGCTTTGGCGGATTCCAGGAGGTTCTGGTGAGATCGCGCGAACTTGGCTCGCAAGAGCAATTGCACCTGGTCCCTGATATTTCCCAAGCTGCGGCAGCAGTGATGTTTTCGACCGAGAGCTTCGAACAAAAAGATCAGTTTGATGCTTGGTGTAGTTGGTTTCATCCTGTTTTTAACATTGCGCGAGCTGAGGCCGAGGGAAATTTCATAGCAACGAATAAAATTTGGAACCTCAACGGACTAATTGTCAGCCATGTTGAGGGACCGTCGGTCCGAGCTTCGAGAACAAAAGCGAATATCGCAAAAGCGCCGGTTGATCACTGGGCTGTGAGTTGCTGTAAAAGCGGCCTGAACCCGATTAAGACAAACAGTGTGGTGCTAGAAGCTCCTCCGAAGGTTCCCTACGTTTGGTCACTCGGTGAACGATCCGAAAGCATTTGCTTCGACGAAGTCCGCAGAATTGAATTTCTGCTGTCACGCGACATCTTTGAAGATTTGGCACCGGCGCTTGATGATTGGCGTGGAAGTGTTCTCAATACCCCTCTTGGCCGTGTCCTTGGCGATTACATGATCGCCTTGGAGCGTTGGCTTCTCAGCATCGAGCCAGAAGATCATGCGCGCTTGGGAAACGCCGTACGCAGTATGATCGCCGCCTGTCTTGCGCCAACACGCGACCGCCTGACCCAGGCAAGCCCAGAACTGAACGGCTTTCGCGCCGAAAAGGTGCGTCAGGCTATTCGAAGCCATCTTAAATCGCCATCTCTGAGCCCCGATGCACTCTGTCAGATGGTCGGCATATCGCGTTCGTCTCTTTATAGACTGTTCGAACATTGCGGTGGCATCGCCAACTATATTCAACGCCAGAGGCTCCGCCGCGCCTATGAGACCTTGTCAGATCCGTCAAATGAGCAATCGATACGCGATATCAGCGAAGAACTTTGCTTCGGGGACTTATCGAGTTTCGGCCGCGCCTTTAAGCATGAATTCGGCTTCAGCCCGCGCGAGGCCCGCTTTGCCGCCCGAGATGGCAGTCCTGTACCCCGTGCGGTTCAACCTAGGCAGATCGAAGGCATATCTTCGTTCGCGGATTTGCTGTTCAACACATAGGCGTCAAACAAGGAGATTCCGGGCAAGATAGAACGTCCACCGAGACGAGATTTGATCTGAAGCGATATCCCTACTCGGATGATGTCGTGAATGTCCAACTTGCAGACGAAATGCTTGGGAACAGGCTGAGTTCGCTCACGAGACGTTCAATGACCCGATCCTCATCCTGAACGCTATGAACAAGAGCTCTCACCTCTACGCTTTCAGAATCCTTTAGCGTATTGCTTTCAAGGCCGCGCAGGCGAAGGCTCTGCGCATTCAACGCTTGGATGAGCATCGTACGCGCCGTCGCTTCATTGCGATCCGTGCAGCGCAGAGCGATGGTATAGAATCTTTCGGTCTGATCGCCTTCAGGCGCGAGATGATCTATGATCCAGCTCAGCTTTGGAAAAGCAATATTCGCGAACAAGACAAAAGCCGTGACTTCAGCGGCTTCAAGCAAGAACCCATAACCGGCGAGCGTGCCAACCGCCCCCGTTGCCCAGATGGTAGCTGCTCCGCTCAATCCGCGAACGCTTAATCCGTCGCGCATGATCAAGCCGGCGCCCAGAAAGCCGATTCCCGTGACGACCTGACCACCCATCCTGGCTTCCGCCGAATCTTGAACCAAGACGGCAAGAGAAGTGAATGCGGCGGCCCCCAGAGAAACAAGAGCGTGGGTAGAGAGTCCGGTGTGACGCTGACGCCATTGTCTCTCCACGCCAACCAAAGCGCCAAACAGCAGGGCTAACACCAGGTTAGGTGCTATGGAAACCGCTCCGATGTTGGTCCAAACATTCTGCACGCTACCGGCCTACCGCCTCAGAAAATTCCGCTTAGAGCGGTCATATCCAAAGATCTTGGCCTATCCAGGGCTCTGACGGACAGTGAGCGCCATCAGAATGTAGGTGGCGCCGGCGACCAGGAGGGACAAACCGACGGCAACCCCTGGCTCCAGTTGGAGGGAGTGCGGGACCTTGATCGCGAGCGCGATGCTTGCGATCAAGGAGACGAGCCCCGCCACCGCAAACCAATGCGAACCGGCCTGTTTGCGGGCCCTAATGGCAAGGATCACCTGCAGAACACCCTGAACGAACAAGATCAGGGCGGCGAGCAGCGTGATCGCGAGTGCGCCTTTCAGGGGATTTAGATAGATGAGGATGCCGCCGACCAGTTCAACGGCGCCGGTCAACTCCTGCCAGATAAAGCCGCTCCATTCCTTGACCTGCAACGACTGAACCATTTTCACGGCTCCCGCGATGGCAAGCGCGATCCCGAAAGCCGTCCCAGCTGCGAAGGTGGAAATCTCGGGCCGAAGCACCGCAAACAGACCAACGGCCGCCAGAACGAGGCCCACCGCCAGAAAGCCTTTCCATTTCGATCGCATATTTGCTCCTCAACATGCCGGCCCATTGGCTAAAATCGCGCGGCGTCAGACGGCAAGTGCAGTGAGGAGCACCAGTGCGCAGCGGCCCGGCTGCCCCTTGCGTAAAGCTTTGATGAACTCTGCGGACTGAATGGAACTCAGCTTAAAGCAGATGCGCACAGCGAAAGCCGAGAATCCATGCAAATGCGACTAACGACCGACATCTCATCTGAAGGAACGTCGGTCGCGAAAGTTAGAATGCGTGATCGCAAGCCTACTTGACTAAGACCTGGTTTAAACCCAGCGGCAGATACGCACGCGGCGACCAAATCGATTACGTCTCCACGTGCAGACCTGACGAGGTCGTCTGCGGTGCCAATACTGTACGGTTTCGATGGGAAGTCCGGTTGGGATATCTTTGGCCAGCGATTGAGCCCCATTTGCCAAAGGCGAAGCGTTGCCGCTCCCAACTGCCATGACGACAGCGGAAGCGGAGGACGCGACAAACAAACCTAGCAGAAATGATCTTCGATGCATGGAAGGTCTCCTTTCGTTGGCACCTTAGGCGTAAAATGGAAGGTGCCGAATGAAACACAGGCGGACCGCTCTGGACGGACGAATAGTCCAGAGCGAACGCAATACCTACTTTGCCTCTGCACTTGCCTCTGCGGTCGAATACGCCGCGAGCGCTTCACGGATCTGCGCTTCCTTGGTTTCGTCGAACGATGTGCTGATCAGCGTACCACCGACGCCCCGCAAATCCGCCAACACCTTGTCGGTCGTCATCTTCCGGATCAGGAGAAAAAGACCGGCAGTGCCCGGTTGTAACGCCGAAGCCGCATCCTTCATAAACTGGTCATTGATGCCGAAATCGGCAAGCTTTCCACTGAGCGCGCCAGATGCCGCGCCGATTGCGGTCCCCACAAGTGGCACCATGAAAATCAAACCGACCAAGGTGCCCCACAGCGCACCCGACATCGCGCCGCTCGCAGTCAGATTGACCATCTGATTCAACTTGATGTGACCGGATGGATCTTTGACGACGACGACAGCGTCGCCAAGCTCGATCAGATATTCTCGCTGGAGCGAGAGAACCCGCTGGCGCACCTCCTCTGCTTTCTGTTCAGTCGGGAATGCGATAAAGACCAGGTCACTCATAGAAGGCGTCCTTTCGGAGAAGGGAGCTCCATAGTATTCGCTGGGACGCCAGACGAAATGGCTATAAATCCCATTGCTATGCAGAGAGTCCCAACATCAGCCAGCGACCTAGGATCCCAAAGGTATCTGGGTAGCCAGATGCAGGACATAAATGTCGTATGTATGAGCCGTTCCGTCGAGCGCCCAACAGTGCTGTTTGGGCATGGCTTTGAACTGAAGTTCATGACAGCCGCACATATTGAATGGCGAGGACAAGCCTAATCGCAATCAACGGTTACAGATCATTTCAAATATTTCTGCTACTGTCCGGCGCTGCGTTAACTTGTAATCGGGCCAGAACCATGAGAGCCAGCGCAGCTTGTTCGCAGGGACGGAGTCAGACGATATGATCCGGTTAGGAAAGAAATATCAGCACCTCGTTTGCGCCTCTGGCTGCAACTGTACGCATCCTGCGCTGCTGGGAGCATCCCGTCGTCTGGATGCATTCTCGCGGCGCAAGTTTTTGGGAATGGGCGCGGCGGCGGTTGCTGGAATGACGATTGGGCCTGCGATTGGGCAACCGGCAAAGCCGATCCCCAAAGTGCTTTTCAGGCAGGCGAGACTTTTCGACGGCAAATCCGACGCGCTGCAGACCAATCTGCAGGTTCTGGTGGAAGGCAATCGCATCACGTCGCTGGACAAGACGAACAGCGCACCGCCGTCCGATGCGGTTGTTATCGACTGTGGCAACCGCGTCCTGATGCCCGGCTTGATCGATGCCCATTGGCACACGGTCTATGCCGCGGTTCCGTTGCCAGTCCTTTTGAACGGCGATCCGGGCATCATCTTCGCCTCTTCCACGGCGGAGGCCGAGCGCACACTGATGCGCGGCTTCACGACTGTTCGTGACATGGGCGGACCGGTGTTCTCGTTCAAACAAGCGATCGACAATGGAATCATTCCGGGCCCGCGCATCTATCCGTCCGGCGCGATGATCACGACCTCAGGCGGACATGGCGATCTGCGCTTTCCATCCGAGATTCCACGTCAGAACGGAGCGCTCAGCAAGGGCGAACTTATCGGTGGCGCCGCCATTGTGGACAATGTCGGTGACCTGAAGCTGCGCGTGCGCGAACAGCTTCTGCAAGGCGCTTCGCAAGTCAAATTGGTCGGCGGCGGCGGCGTGTCCTCGCCGCGCAGTCCATTGGATATGACCACATTCAGCGAGGACGAACTGCGCGCCGCCATCGAGGTTGCGCGCGACTGGAACACCTATGTCACAGTCCATGCCTATGCCCCTAACACTGTGCAGCGGGCGCTTGCGGCCGGGGTTGCCTGCATCGAGCATGCCCACCTCATGGATGAGGAAACCGCGAAGATCTTCGCCGACAAAGGCGTCTGGCTGAGTATGCAACCTTTCCTGACCATGGATGACGCCGCCTCACAGACGGGGCCAGGAGTCGAGCGCATCCAGCAGCTTTTCGCTGGCACGCCTCGCATATATGGATATGCCCGCAAATATGGCATCAAGACCGCTTGGGGTTCCGACGTCCTCTTCTCTCCCCAATTGGCGCCCCGGCAAAGCGTGATGCTCACCCATTTGAGCCAGTGGTATACGAATGCGGAAACATTGCGCATGGCGACATCTGGCAACGCCTCGCTGCTCGAACTCTCCAATCTGCGAAATCCCTATCCTGGCAAATTGGGGAGCATTGAGAAGGGCGCTTTCGCCGACATTCTTGTTCTGAACGGCAATCCGCTTGAAGATATCCGCCTGATCGAAGATCCTGCGCAGAATATAGCGGTGATTATGAAGGACGGTCGGCTCCATAAGAACAAGATCAGCGCGTAGCATTTAAAATGCGCCGCCCGTCAAAACGCTGATGGGCGGCGGAACAGTGTTGATTTCAGCATCTCTGATTTCAGCTTGGCGTACCTGATTTGCCGCCTATTTCGCCTTTGATCCGCTCCCGAAGCGATTGGACAATGATGTAGAGCAGAGGGATGGCAAGCAACCCCAAAAGCGTGCCGACCAACAAACCGCCGAACAGTGTCATTCCGATCGACTGACGGCTGCCGGCACCTGCCCCGGTGGCGAGAACGAGAGGCAATACGCCAAGCACCGAGGCGAGTGCCGTCATCAGAACGGGGCGGAAGCGTTGCCTCGTGCCCGCCATCGCCGCTTCGACGATGCTCATCCCCTCCTCCCGTCGTTCTTTCGCGAACTCGACGATCAGAATGGCATTCTTCGCTGCTAGTCCTACCAGCAGGACGAGACCAATCTGTGCGTAGACGTCGATGGGTATTCTAGCCAACGCCAAACTGCCGAGCGCGCCCAGCAGCGCCACGGAAATCGACAGCATGACGGCCACTGGCACAGTCCAGCTCTCGTACTGTGCGACCAGAAATAAATATGTGAAGACGATCCCCATCGCCAGAACGACTGCAATCTGATTGCCGACCAGCCGCTCCTGCAGGGACAATCCGGTCCATTCGAAACCGAACCCATCGGGCAGAGTTTGTTGGGCTAAGGCCTCCATGGTCACGAGCGCCTGGCCCGAACTGACGCCTGGAGCCGCTTGGCCGTTCACCGCGGCCGATGGGAACAGATTATAGCGATTGATCGCATTCGGACCGAACACCGTGGATGGCGTCGCGATCGACTGGAGCGGTACAAGATCACCGCTTTGGCTGCGCACGTGCAGGCGCTGGATGTCGGCGACCTGTCCGCGAAACTGCGCCTCATCTTGAATGCGCACCTGAAAGACGCGCGAGAGAATATTAAAGTCATCGACATAGGCGGAGCCGAGATGGGCCTGCAAGGTGCGGAAGATCACATCGGGGGCGACGCCCTGGATCTCCGCTCGCTTGCGATCGATATCGAGATAGACCTGCGGAACATCGGCTGTAAAGGTTCCAAAAACCCCAGCTAGATTGGGGTTTTGATTGGCTTTCATGATCATGGCGCGCATGACTTCCGCCAGCTCTTCGGCAGTTTGGCCGTTACGGGCTTGCAGCCGCATGTCGAAACCGCCGGTCGTGCCCAATCCCGGAATCGCCGGCGGGTTGAACGGTATGATCGTTGCTTCAGGGAGGTTGGCGAACCGCGTACGCAAATTGGATATGATGCCCGCAACATTTTCAGTGGCGCCGCGGCGCTCGCTCCAGGGTTTGAGAGCTACGATGACCATGCCGGCTTCCGAACCGCTGCCGCCGAGCAGGTTGCTGCCCGAAATACTGATGCTGTCGGCGACACCGGGTGTCTCCTGGACGAGGCGCACGATATTGGAAAGCGCCTCGTCCGTCCGTTCAAGGGACGCCGCATTCGGCAATTGCACGTTTACGAACAAATAGCCGAGGTCTTCTGACGGAATGAAGCCCGTGGGAGATATCTTGAACAAACCGTAGATGCCGGCGAACACCGCCAGCAGTGCCACGACCGGGATCAGCAGGCGCCGACTGAGACGTTGTAGCAATCCCAAATAGATGTCTCGCGAGATATTCAGGCCGGCGTTGACCGCGCGTGCCAGAGAACCCTCCCTCTCCGCAGGCGGTCGCAAAATCGTCGCGCAGAGGGCCGGGCTCAAGGTGAGCGCGTTGATGGTCGAGAGCACGATGGTGGCCAGGATGGTGACCGCGAATTGCCGGTAGAGCTGCCCAGTGATGCCACTAAGGAAGCCGATGGGAACGAATAGGGCCGCGAGCACGAGCGTTGTGGCGACAATCGGTCCTGTTACTTGCGTCATCGTTTTCCGGGTGGCTTCCACAACCCCGGAACCATCTTCCTTCATGACGCGCTGGACATTCTCCACCACGATAATCGCGTCATCGACCACCAGACTGATGGCAAGTACAATGGCAAACAAAGTGATCGTATTGGCGGAATAGCCGAGAATGTACAGCACCGCGAATCCGCCGATCAGCGAGACCGGAATGGTGAACATTGGAATGAGCGTGGCGCGCCAGTCCTGAAGAAAGACGTATGTGACCAAAACGACCAAGACAAAGGTGATGATCAACGTGACGATGATTTCCCGGATCGTCTCGGACACGAACGAGGTCGTATCGAAAACCACTTTATAGGCGACGTCTTCAGGAAATTGCTTTGAAATTTGCGCCAGTTGTTGTTGGATCGCTCGCGCGACTTCAAGCGCATTTGCGTTCGGCGCTTGGTAGATGAGAAGGGTGGCGCTGGGTTGACCGTTGAACCTCGACTGCGAATCGTAAGACTGAGCGCCCAGCTCAACCCGAGCGACATCACGCAAGCGGACAATCGCACCGTCCATATTCGTCCGAACGACGATGTTGCCAAATTCCTCGGCGCTTGAGAGACGTCCCCGCGCCATAATAGTCATCTGCAACTGCTGGCCAGCCGCGGCCGGCGCTGATCCGATCAATCCGGCGGACGCCTGTGCATTTTGCGCTTGAATGGCTGTCATCAAGTCCGTGGCGGTAATGTTGAGCGCTTGCATGCGGTCCGGATTCATCCATACGCGCATGCTATAGATCGGCCCAAAAATTCCCGCTTCGCCAACCCCAGAAACGCGCGCAAGAGCGTCACGTATATTTATGGAAGCGTAGTTGCTGATGAACACTTCGTTCTGAGTGCCTTTCGGCGAATAGACCGCTACGCCCATCAAGATACTGGCCGACCGGCTTCGCACGGAAACACCCGTTTGGGTCACGGCGGCTGGAAGCCGTGGGGTGGCGAGAGCCACTCGATTCTGCACATTGACCTGGGCGATCGCAGGATCGGTGCCCAATGCAAACGTAACGGTGAGCGTGTATGTGCCGTTATTCGTGCTGCTCGACGACATGTAGAGCATGTCTTGCACGCCGTTGACCTGATCTTCGATCGGAGCGCCAATGCTGTTCATGACGACCTCGGCATTGGCGCCGGGATAACTCGCCGAGACTTGAACTTCGGGCGGTGTGATCGGAGGAAACTGGGCAACAGGTATCTGGGTGAGCGCGAGGAGCCCGGCGAGCACCATCACGATCGCAATCACCATGGCCAAACGGGGACGATCGATAGAAGCCGAGATCATTGCGATTATCTTCCGGTGGCTTGTAAAGGAGCGGCTGGGTTTTCAGACGGCGGCACGACACGAACGATCGTGCCTGGTCTGGCGGTTCGGCCGCCTTGTACAACCAATGTCTCCCCCCCTTTCAGCCCTTCATCCACCGTCCAATTCTGGCCGATTTGCACACCCGTGCGAATACGCTGCTGCACAACCCGGCTATCCTTGTCGAGGATCAGGACGAAACGACCGTCGCGATCGAGCTGCACCGCCCCAACGGGGACGACAGGGCGTCGTCGCTCCTGCGTCGTCCTGACCACGACCGTCACAAACTGACCAGGAATCAGGAGGCCATCAGGATTGCTAAAAAATGCCCTGACCGGCAGAGTTCCCGTTCTGGGATCCAGCTCATTGCCGAAGAATTCAATGCGACCATTCCCCGGATAGTTCTGCCCGTTCGAAAGTCGCAGGGTTGGCACGAATCCGGCCGGAATTTCATCTTTCGAAACGTTGCCGCTGTTGGTTCTCAGGTCGAGAAGCACTCTATCGCTGACCGAAAAAACAACGCGTATCGGGTCGATCTCAACAATGCGAGCCAACGCGGTCGACGAGGGACCGACAAAACTGCCAACACTGAAATTGGCGCTGCCGATGCGTCCGGCGAACGGCGCCTGAATCGTCGTATATTGAAGGTTGATTTCCGCTTGCCGTACCGTCGCCTGGGCCGCGTCCACGGCGGCTTGTGCGGTATCGCGCGCCGTTTGGATTTCCTCAAGCGTTGCCTGTGCGACCGATTGTGTTCGACGCAACTGTTGATTTCTTTGGAGACGTCTCTCGGCGTCACCTAATGTTGCCTGGGCGCTCGCCAAATTCGCTTTGGCCGCCATCAAGGTCGCCTCGTATGGCGCTTTTTCGATGACGAAGAGGTCCTGGTCTTTTTTTACGAGTTGCCCTTCAGCAAACAGACGATCTTGAATGAAGCCGTCGACACGCGCTCGAATATCGACGGTATTGACGGCCTCGACCCGGCCGACAAACTCGGTGCTTGGCGCAATATTCTCAAGACTTACCGGCTCCACGGAGACCGCCGGCGGCGGGCTTTGCGCAAACCCTTCGGCGGAACAGGCAAGCAATGCAATAGCGGCTAGGCTGACTACGGACGACGCACGAGGTCGATGCATGAAACGCGGGGCTGCCAAGGCAGTATTAACTTTCACGAATGCCTCCTGCCTCAACAAGATGCTCCGATCGCTCGGAAGACTGCGTTGCATATTTTGTGGCTTCGAGCCGATGGAAGCTGGCCAGCCTGAAGTCGAGACCAGCCTCCATCGGAAAAACTAAGATTGGAATAGGCGACTATATTGCGTCTCATGCCAGGCACTCGCTATGGCCAGCGCGGGCGCAATGCTGCCAACTTCATCATCGGCGATCGACCGCGCGCGCACTGCAGTCCGTTCGATGGCATCAACGCCACTAATTAGAATTCGCTGACCTGCCGTCTGACCGATGGGAATCAGCCTGATAGCGGCCATCACCTGTCCCTCGACGTAGGTCCAGAGCAGCCCCTTGAGCGCCGCACACGCTGGAATATCCCAATGATGGGCCGCGACGGCAAAGGCGGCTGCGAAGGAGAGTTTATGGCTTTGGCCTTCATTCACGAGAGGCACATTGAGCGAGATGAGAAGGCGCAACAATGCACTTCCTAGACGGTCATCCTCAAGCTGAAACTCGCGGCTTTCCCTCGCCGCTCTGAGCCAATCGTTGGCATTGAGGAAGCGCAGATGATCGCCTTCGATCAAAGCCAACATCATGCGCCAGAAGAGCGCCCCATCCAATTGAGCGATATTATGCTGCAGAGTCCCTAGAATCCAAGAACTTGCGGTCGCCTCATCCGAAACCCACCCTGCTTCGACGGCGCTTTCCAGGCCTCGCGAATACGAAAAGTTACCGACCGGCAGGCTTTGACTAACCAAACGCAACAGATGCAGAGGTATGGCACTATCCCGTTCCTGGCCGATGCGGTTTTGATCTATTTTGTCTATCATTTCGCTATTAATCCGATGCCTATCTCGCGAACTGATCTGGATGTCTCAGATGCATGCCTCGCCGCTATGACGCGGCCGTCCTGATTGCCGCCACTATGGCTCCGGGATCTCTCCGGGTCGATAGCTCGGCAGCCTGCTGGCGGGGACAATCGTCAGTAGAGCCAAACCCGCCATAATTAGAAGGCCAATTTTAAGCGCCAGAAGTCTCGATTCTGTGTTTATGCGAAGAGCCTCGGCTTTTTGTTCAGCTGTGGCCGTTGTTGCCGCGATAACCGCTGCGAGCCGTTCGTTGCTGACAAACGTGATGCTGTCGAGATTGACCTGCGACTGGATCTCGATGGGTAGGGTCGGATTTTCGGCCAATTGACGCATGACCGCCGCACTCAGCAGACCGACGAGCAATGCCCCGGCAACAGCGGTGCCGACTGCTGCGGCAAGATTATTTGTCGTGCCGCGTAGCGAGCCGACATCTCCGGCAAGTTCCTTAGGGGACGCGGTAACCAGGACATTGAATAATAGAGTTACCAGTGATCCTTGGCCGATACCGAATGCGATCAGCCCGAACATCACAGGAACAGAACTCCAGTCGTTACGAACGACAAACGCCAACCATACAAGCGCTAGGGCGCAGAGGCTGAAGCCATATGTGCCAATCTGACGGGGCGTAAATTTCCCATAGAATCGCACGATGAGCATAGCTGCGAAAAAGACCGTCAGATTGAATGGCAGCATTGCGACCGCAGTGGCCAGTGGCGAACGTCCTTGTACGATCTGTATGTACAAAGGGACCGAGAAATTGAGTGCGGCTTCGAGCGCGACGACGGAAAACATGGCGTAAACCGCTGACCGTTCTTGCGCAGACTCAAGAACGGTCAGCGGCAGCAACGGGGTTTGATTGGCTGCTTCCCGGCGCCGTGTCCACGCGAAGAACGCTTGGCCGAGCATAATCCCTACGACGATCAGGATCGGCGCTGGCGAGATACCAACAACCGCGAATGGGGCGGCGGGGCGTGCCAGGATGATCCCCCAGCCGTTCAAATTGTTGAACCCAAAACTGATAAAGATAATGGCAAACGCGGCGAGTAAGACGCCAACAAAGTCAATTCGCACGTCCGGCCGGCCGTGATCAGGCTTGAGACGGAAGCTCAGCACGAAAACAAGCGCGGATACCGCAACAAGGATTCCGAATACGGGACGCCATCCAATGGACGTGCCAAGGGCGCCGCCGATCAAAAAGGCTAAAACACCGGCACCCGCCCTTGCCGAACCCAGCGCACCCAGGGCGGTAGCCTGCTGTGTGCCATGATAGTTTTCAGCGATCAGCGCGACGAGCGAGGGGACGATAACCGCGCCAGCCGCACCGCATAATGCCTGCGCGGTGATCATGGTCGTTGCATTGGGACTGAATGTCATAAGCACTTGCGACAGGCCAAAAACGATAACCGCGAGGCGAAAGACGCGCACCGCACCAAAACGCTGAACCAGTTTCGCGCCTAGCATGACGAAACCGGCGACGATCATGGAGTAAGCGACAATGCCCGTCGCGACGACCGTGGGCGCGACCTTGAAACTCTCGACCATACCGCCCAATGCAACCGGCAAGGAGGCTACATTGAAGGACATGATCGACTGGCCAAAGGCGATCGCGATCATAGGAACCCAGGAAGCTCTTTCCTCGCCTTTTGACTGAATCGGTACCGAAGCTGTCATGACGTGCCCCTTACATCTTCGGCGCGGCCTGCAGAAAAATCTCTCGATGGATGGCTCAGATATGCGGAGACGAAATCAATAAATCGAGCCCCAAGCGTTGCGAAAGAAACTGCGCGGCGAGCTGTCCTCGAACGCTGTTGCCGGCTTCATCAAGCGGTGGCGCAAAGGTACCCAGGCCGCCCTTGCCGGGAGAGATTGTGACGATTCCACCTCCTATTCCGCTCTTGCCTGGTAGTCCGATTTCGTAGAGCCAATCTCCCGAGGTCTCGTACATGCCGGCCGTTAGCATGACCGCCAACGCATAGTGGCAGACATCGGGTTTGACGACTTGCTCGCGCGTCAAGGGGTTGAAGCCGCCATGCGCGAGCGTCGCCCCCATCACGGCGAGATCCTTCGCGCTCACGTTGAGCGAACACTGGCGCGTATAGAGTTCCGTGGCCTCGACGGGATCGCAATAAATGCGGCCCATGCTTTCGAGCATCCAGGCGATGCTGCGGTTGCGGAAGTTGGTCTTGGTCGCTGATTCATAAACTTCGTCGTTGACTGATAACTCGCGCCCGGCGAAGCGGGACAGACCCTCATGAATGAAGCGCCATTTCTCATCCTCGGACGCTCCAGGGACAAGGCTCGTCGTGGCGATTGCGCCGGCATTAACCATCGGATTTGTACGCCCGTCCGTGTTGCGCTCTATGCCGGCAAGAGAATTGAAAGCGTACCCAGTTGCATTCACGCCTAGCCGTTCGCGGGCACCTGTCGCACCGATGATGTCGCAAACGAGTGCGAAGATGAACGGCTTCGACACGCTCATGATCGTGAATTCATGTTGCGCGTCACCGACGGAGAAAACTCGCCCGTCCACGCCAACGACGGAAATGCCAAACAGATCGTTCGGCACGCGCGCTAGAGCCGGATAGACTTGCGAGTTCTGCCCCAGAGAGACCGGGCCAAATCGCTCGTGAGCTTCGGCGATCAGAGGAGCGACGCGTTCAGCGGGCGGCAACACGCCGGTTGATATGTAGGACGCGGAGGGGTCGACCAGCGGATCCAACAAGTCCATGTCTTTCCTCATATCCGACCACAGAGCCAGAACAGGATATACATCGCACGATGGCCACGTTGCCTGATACCAACACCGACTTTTAATCAGCATCCGCGAGATTGATAAGTCAATGTGGGAGTATCCGGGAGAACCCTTCGGACCGAAGAATTGAGACGCACTGCATAGTCGTGGGACTATGGATCAAATCGTTTCGTCTTGATGCTCCAAGCCGCGAGCGTGATGCTCCTCAATCGTTAGAATGCGCGAGATGTTGGGATACAATTTGAGTGATGGCAATGAGAAATCTTGTCGAAGAGCGCGATAGGCTGTTATCTCCAGAGGCCGGCGATCGTTTGTGCTGGGTCAAAAACTGGCTCGCGAACGGCACGAGCAAGCATTAGGCGAATGCCGGTACCTTCTGGAGAATGACCATGGGCTTGGTTGGGATTCTTGTCTCTCTCGCATTACTGATGTGGCTCGCCTATCGCGGATGGAGCATCCTCATGGTCGCTCCGATCGCCGGCCTTGCCGCAGCGATCCTCGCTGGCGAGCCAGTCCTCGCGCATTGGACACAGACCTTCATGCCCGGCGCCGCCCGGTTCGTTGCTCAATGGTTCCCGATTTTCCTACTCGGCGGCCTTTTTGGCAAGCTGATGGACGATAGCGGCTCGATTGCATCTATCGCCAATTATCTGACGGAACGTCTGGGTACGAAGAGAACCATTCTCTCTGTGGTGCTCGCCTCCGCCGTCGTGACCTATGGCGGCGTCAGCGTCTTCGTCGCATTCTTCGTGCTCGTTCCCATGGCGCAGCGGATGTTCCAGGCCGCCGACATTCCCCGCCGGCTGATGCCAGCGACGATCGGCCTGGGCGCGTTCACCTTCACCATGACGGCCTTGCCGGGGACACCCTCGGTCAACAACGCGATCCCGATGCCATATTTTGGGACGACCACCTTCGCGGCTCCCGGCATCGGCATTGTCGCCTCCGCGATCACGCTGGCTTTCGGCTTGTGGTGGCTCGCCCGCGCGGAAGCGGCGGCACGGCGGGCGGGAGAAGGCTTTGGAGCGGCTGCCGTACTCCCCGCTCCTATCGATGAGAAGCTACGCGAGAAGGCAACGGCAGCAGGCGATTTCGATCCGGCTGAGTTCGACCACGGCAAGAGGGCGGACGCCAACCCGCCTTTTGCATTAGCGGCGCTTCCCCTCGTCGTCGTCATCGTGGTGAATTTTCTGATGGCGCTCGTGGTACTGCCGCGGCTCGACTTCGCCTTCCTATCCGAACCTGCCTGGGGCGGGACGTCGATCAATACGATCGGTGGCGTCTGGTCGGTGATGTTGGCCCTGGCGGCTGCGAACCTGACAGTGGTCGCCCTGAATTTCCGCCGGATGCCCAACATTCGGGAAAGCCTCGACGCGGGTGCGAACTCGGCAGCGCTGCCGATGTTGACGATCGCCAGCCTGGTCGGATTCGGGGCGATCATCGCAGCCCTGCCAGCGTTTAACCAGGTGCGGGATGCCGTTTTGGCAATTCCGGGCGGTCCGCTGATTTCGCTGACGGTCGCGATGAATGCGCTGGCCGCCTTGACGGGGACGGCCTCCGGAGGTTCGGCGATCGCGCTGGCCGCGCTCGGCGATCATTTTCTGAACCTGGCTTCGACCTATGGCATCGATCCGGCGTTGATGCATCGGATCACCGTCATTAGCGCGGGGACGCTCGATGCGCTGCCGCACAACGGAACCGTGCTGATGCTGCTTCAGATCAGCAAGCTCACCCATGCCGAGAGCTATAAGGACATGGTGATGACTGTCATCGTCGGCGTCATCATTTCGCTGATCGCTATCCTCGTTCTGGGATCGGTATTTGGCTCGTTCTAACGAACGCGCAAATCTGATTTCAGGTGGACCAGATTCGCGGCGTGACGGCGGGTTTTCCCAGCGCGACACGCCGCAAAACATCCCACGCCCTGGCAAACAGGGATTTTGCTTCGGCCGCGCTCGCTCCAAGATAGCGGCATACCAAGGTCTGTTCCAACTGGCTCACGGAGAAAACGCCGTGATCCGCAGTGGCGTTAACCACTGCGCGGATCCGCTCCGCGAGATCTTCGACCATGGGGCCGGCGTAAATCATCGTTCCCAGAATGGGTTTCTCAGCCAGGCCGAATTTTGAATCGATCAACGTCGATCCGCTCTCGATGTGAAGACGCTCGAACCATATCGGCCGACCCGCGCGCAGAATTTTTGTGCATTGGCGAACAGCACCGGACGTGAAACGCTCGTCCGCCGCTGGCCGGCCAAAGCTGGTGACATCCCATCCCATGTAAACCGCGTCAGGGGCGAGGTCTATCAACGTCTCGATCGAGGCGTTGCAACCATCGAAAAGGATCGTTTCCTGCGGAAAATATTCACAGATCGCCCCTGCGGCCACGTCGATATTGGTGCGCATGTCGCATGTGCGAAGCGGGCTGCGATAAAATTTGGCAGCCCCCGGCGTGGTCAGTAAAGCCCTGGCGTTTTGGGAAAGATGGCAGGAAATCTCCAATTGATCGCCGCCCACGACCCCGCCCGGCGGATGCAAGAGATAGACATGCGTCGTACCATCCCGCTCAGGGTAGAACGGACGCTGAACCGCCAGCGGCCCGACATGCCGTCGGCGCACCAGGCATGTCTTGTCGGCGCGGTTCTCAAACCACAGTTCGAGCTGCGCCTGCCAACGAGTCTGATCCGGGGAGGCGCTGGTTACTCTCGGCTGCCCAGTTAAATTGCCGACGATCACGGCGCCCCCATTTTGCCGCGCAACACCCGGCCAAAGTCCTGAGGACGGCTTTTGCAACAGGTCCTCGCCAATTTAGTAACAAGCATCCGTAAAGTCGACAACATGAATATTCTGTTCCTGCATCACGACTTGCCCGATATACTGAAACCGATGAGACATCACATGTCTTGCCGTTACAGGCTCTCATTCAGCAGATGAGGTATAAAATGGCTTTCCAGAATGGACCTCTTCGCGTGGGCATTGGCGGCCCCGTCGGTTCAGGCAAGACGACACTCACCGAAAAGCTCTGTAAGGAACTGCGGGAGCGCTTTTCGATCGCCGTGATCACCAACGACATCTATACGAAGGAAGATGCGCTGATCTTGGCAAAGCGCCAGGCTCTTTCAGAAGATCGCATCATGGGGGTGGAAACTGGCGGATGCCCACACACCGCCATTCGCGAAGATGCCTCGATCAATCTTCAGGCAGTCGCGGAAATGAGCGCCAAATTTCCCGATCTCGACATCATCTTTATCGAGTCCGGCGGCGACAATTTGGCGGCGACCTTCTCGCCGGATCTCGCCGACCTGACGATCTATGTCATTTCAGTTTGTCAGGGCGAGGAGATCCCGCGCAAGGGAGGGCCCGGCATTACTCGTTCCGATCTGCTCGTGATCAACAAGAGTGATCTCGCCCCTTATGTGAATGTCGATCTCGACGTCATGCGATCGGACACGCAACGCATGCGCGGCAAGCGGCCTTTTACCTTCACCGATCTCATGCGTGTGAAAGGGCTTGATGAAGTCGTCGACTTCATCGTGGCGAATGGGGGTCTATCGGCCAAGCAGAAAGACACCGATCTGATAACGGCAAGATAGAAACTTGAATTCCGGCTGCAAATTCCCGCGCGATTTCCGTCCGGCATCGTGGAGCGTTCGGACGGTTTTGGCTCGTTATTGCCATTTTTTATGCGGGCCTGTCATCGCCCTCGCATTGGGCTTGAGCGGGTGCGCTTCCGCGCCGGAGGGAATGTTGCAGCCGGTCAAACCCGCGCCAGATAGCGATCGCATCAAAATGTTGACGGCAACGACACGTGCGCCATCAGCGGACCCCGGCGTGCTTTTTAGCGGCGACCGGGGCGCGACGGTCTCGTTCACCGATATCGTCGTCTCTATCCCGCGCGAGCGAGAGGCCGGCACCGTCCAGCTGCCACGCACGACCCCGCCCAATCCAAAAACCGATTTTGCCGTTCTCTCCACCACGCCCATTCCTGCCGCACGGCTGGCGACATGGTTCAACGATGGCCGAAAGCACCGCGTATTTGTCTTCGTGCACGGGTTCAACACGCAGTTCGATCGCGCGGTCTTCCGTTTCGCGCAGTTAATTCACGATGCCGACGCCACGGCCGTGCCCGTCCTGTTCTCCTGGCCGTCGCGGGGCCGGCTGCTCGACTACAGCCGCGATTTCGACAATGCTTCCTATTCGCGCTCGGACCTCGCCAATCTGCTTAAAACGGCGGCCAACAGTGCCTCCGTTAGCGAGGTCGTCATTCTCGCTCATTCCATGGGAGGCTGGCCGGCGGTCGAGGCCGTGCGGCAGCTGGCCCTCGAATATCACGGTGTGCCGCAAAAGATACGCCAGCTCATTCTGGCATCGCCCGACCTCGACGTGGGCGTCTTCCGCCGCCAGATCGAGGACATGGGACCGCGGCGGCCTCAGATCACCTTGTTCGTCTCCCAGCGCGACAGAGCGCTGCAGGTGTCACGCTTCATTTCCCGGGGTGCGACCCGTCTGGGTGCGATCGACCTGACCCGCGACGAATACCAGCAGCAGTTAGCTGGGTTGAAAGGCATCACGGTTCTTGATCTCAGCGCCCTCAACGCCGGCGACCGCATCAATCATGATCTCTATGCCACGAGCCCTGACATGGTCCGGCTGATCGGCGATAGACTGCTTCAAGGACAGGTGATCACGGATTCGGACGTGGCACCGCCGGTCGCGGCGATTGATGCGCTGGGATCGACCGCGAGCTTTCTCGTCACCGCTCCCATCCGAGTATTCGATTCAGCGGCTTCTCGCTAATGATCTGGGCTCAGGCGATCGAAATCCATTACGGTTGCAAACACCATCCAAGCAGGGATCAGAGATGACTACGGGCAAACTCCGTCACGGCGCCGAGATCCTGATCGCCATCATCCTGGCCGTCGCGGCCCTGTCCATCGCCAGCTCGGTCTTTGCGCCTATCGCTTTGGCTCTCCTGATCATCGCTCTGGTTTGGCCGTTGCAGAAACGACTCCAGGATGTTCTGCCGCGGTTGATTGCATTGGCGATCAGCATGATCGTGGTGATTTGCGCTTTCTTTGCCTTCGGTTCCCTGATCGTTTGGGCTTTCGGCCGCGTTGGCCGCTGGATCATCGCTGACGCTGCCCGCTTCCAGCTTTTTTACGATCAGATCCTGGCGTGGTTGGATTCCCATGGCATTGCGCTAGCTGGCGTCTGGACCGAAGCCTTCAATGTTGGATCGATGGTGCGGATGGTCCAAACGGTCACCGGGCGGCTCAACAGCACGATGAGCTTCTGGGTCGTGGTGCTGGTCTATGTCCTGCTCGGCCTGTTGGAGGTCGATGATTTTGCCAGCAAGATGCGCCGCATGCGCAACGAAGTCGTGCATGATGTCGTGCTTCCGGGCCTCAAGGAAACGGCCGCGAAAATCCGACGCTACATGTTGATCAGAACGCTGATGAGTGTTGTGACCGGCGTGCTGGTCTGGGCGGTCGCCAAACTCGTCGGCCTGCAATTGGCCGAGGAATGGGGGTTCATCGCTTTCGCGTTGAACCATATTCCCTTCCTGGGGCCTCTGATCGCAACGGTGTTTCCAACTCTGTTCGCGGCAACACAGTTCGAATCGTGGTGGGCCGTAATTCTAATTTTTTCCTGTCTCAATCTCGTTCAGTTCATCGTCGGTAGCTATGTCGAGCCCCGTGTCGCCGGTAAGGCGCTCTCAATCTCCCCCGTGCTCGTCCTCTTTTCCGTATTCTTCTGGAGCTATTTGTGGGGTATTTTCGGCGCCTTCATTGGTGTGTCCATCACGATCACTCTGTTGACTTTGTGCGCTCACCATCCGTCGACCGCCTGGCTCGCCGAATTGTTTGGAGCGGTGGCGGTAACGCCATCGCGCGAGGCCTCACCTCCTTGAGTAGAGCGGACCGTGCTAGGACTCACCGGAAGCTAGATGGCGGCGCCGGTTGTCCTCCGGCGTCGTCGCTTCGGCCGGCGGCACCGGGATCAGCGACTTAAAGCCGTACTGACCGAGCAACATCAGCCACGTGACCAGAACGAATGTGGATGTAAGCACCGGCATGCCGATCGGCTTCAGGAAGATTGCAATCGAAGCCCATAACCAGGTGGTCACGACGATGCCAAACAGCGTGTAGAGAAAGCTTCTCCACGTCAGGACGAGAAAGAAGCCGCCGAGCGCAATGGCCGTCAGAGCGGCATTGTAGCCAAAGAGCCCGTCGCGGATAGCGCCCTCGGGACCGCCGAAGATCACGGCCACCAGCGCCGCGGAGGCTGCGCCGATGAGTGCCATGGCCGCTGAGATGCGGGAGTTCACCGCGATCCCGACGACGATCAGATATCCGCTGATCCAGTTGTCCTGAAAGAAGATCTGGCCGATGGCATTGCCGATTCCCATGTACCAGGTTGGCAGCACATAGGCGGTGACGGTATCGTACTGGTCGGGTGAAACCGGCTTTGCCAATGGGCCGGCTTCGATCGCGGCGAATTTGAGCACCGCGAACAGAAATAGCCAACCGATCAATACAAAGGGCGCCGTCAGCGCTGCCACCTTATGGGGACCCAACAAAGTTCCGATCGCCTGGAAGACGATACTGGTCATTGCCGCCGCGAAGACGATGTAGATCGTCATATGCGCTGATGGCACGGCACCGGTGCGGAAGCTGGCGCTGGTGAAGGCGATGAGGGCCAATGCGACGAGCGCGCCATTGAACCCGAACAAGCCGTCGCGAACGAGGCCCCGATCAGCCTGCAACAGCACTGCCATCGCGGTTGCCACGACGACGCCCAAAATGCAGATCGTGCCATAGATCCATGAATTGAAGAAAAGAGCGCCCAGGATGATCAATCCCGAGAGCGGATTGTTCTGGAATACGACCTGGCCAATACCGCGTAGACACCAGTCGACGAAACCCAGCGTCGCGTGATCCCGGTAGGTGTCCGGGAAAGACAATTGCGTCGAATTCACGGTGCCGCCTCCCCATTAAGCAAGACTCCCTTCGGTCCGTTGTGATCCGAACAGAGCGCGATCTAGAATAGGAAATAGCGCTGTGCCATCGGCAAGCTCTCGGCTGGCTCGCAGGTGATCAGTTCGCCATCGACCCACACTTGGTAGTTTTGTGGATCGACCTTGATGTCCGGCGTCATCGTATTGTGGATCATGTCCTTCTTGCGGACGCCACGCGTGCCCTTGACCGCAACGAGCTGCTTTTGCAAATGCAGCCGCTCGCCGATCTTGTCAGCCAAAGCGGCCTGCGACACGAAGGTGACGCCGGTTTTGCCGCGCGCCCGGCCGAGAACGCCATACATTGGCCGATAATGCACGGGCTGCGGTGTTGAGATCGACGCGTTCGGATCGCCCATGGGCGCCGTAGCGATCATGCCGCCGATCAGCACCAGAGACGGTTTGACGCCGAAAAAGCCCGACTTCCAGAGCACGAGGTCGGCGCGCTTGCCCACTTCGATTGAACCTATTTCGTGCGCGAAGCCGTGCGTGATCGCCGGATTGATCGTACATTTGGCGATATAGCGTTTACAGCGGAAATTGTCGTTGCGCGTGCTGTCTTCCGGCAACGGCCCGCGCTGCACCTTCATTTTGTGGGCCGTCTGCCAGCAGCGGATCGTGGTCTCACCGATACGACCCATAGCCTGGGAGTCCGATGACATCATCGAGAACGCCCCGAGATCGTGAAGGATATCTTCGGCGGCGATGGTCTCCCGGCGAATGCGCGATTCGGCGAAGGCGACATCCTCGGGAATCTCGGGGCTCAGATGGTGACAGACCATCAGCATGTCGAGATGTTCATCGATGGTATTGATCGTATAGGGCCGCGTCGGATTGGTCGACGAAGGCAGGATGTTTTCTTGGCCCGCCGCCGTGATGATATCGGGGGCATGGCCGCCGCCGGCGCCTTCGGTATGGAAAGAGTGGATGGCGCGCCCTTTCATCGCCGCGAAGGTGTCGGCGACAAAGCCGCTTTCGTTCAGTGTGTCCGAATGTAGCGCGACTTGAACATCCATCTCGTCGGCCACCGAGAGGCAGTTGTCGATGGCGGCCGGTGTTGTGCCCCAATCTTCATGCAGCTTAAGGCCAATGGCGCCCGCGCGGATCTGTTCGCGCAGTGGTTCCGGCAGGCTGGAATTGCCCTTGCCGAGCAGGCCGACGTTGATCGGCAGTTCGTCGACCGCCTCCAGCATACGATGAATGTACCAGGGCCCCGGCGTGACGGTGGTGGCGAGCGTCCCAACCGAAGGGCCTGTGCCGCCGCCGACCAGGGTGGTGGTGCCACTGGTAAGCGCCTCCTCCGCTTGCTGCGGCGCGATAAAATGAATGTGCGTGTCAATAGCGCCGGCGGTGAGGATCTTGCCTTCGCCGGCGATGACGTCGGTGCCTGGGCCGATGATAATGTCTATGTTCGGCTGGATGTCGGGGTTGCCGGCCTTGCCAATGACGGCGATCCGACCGTTTTTTATGCCGACATCCGCCTTCACGATCCCCCAATAATCGAGAATGATGACATTCGTGATGACGAGGTCTGCGACCTCGGCGGCGTTGCGCTGACTTTGGCCCATGCCGTCGCGGATGACTTTGCCGCCTCCGAAAGTCACCTCATCGCCATAGACGGTGTGGTCTTCCTCAATTTCGATCACCAGTTCGGTGTCGGCGAGGCGAATACGGTCGCCTTTCGTAGGGCCATAGAGCGAAGCGTAGTTTTCGCGCGTGATCTTTGCCATTTTCAGCCCTCCAGGCGTCCCATGATCTTGCCGTTGAAGCCATAGACGGCGCGCTCGCCGGCCAAAGCGACAAGCTCGACGGTGCGAGACTGACCGGGTTCAAACCGGACTGCTGTGCCCGCCGGGATGTTGAGGCGGAAGCCTCTCGTCTTGTCACGGTCGAAGCGCAGCGCAGTATTCGTTTCGTAGAAGTGATAATGTGAGCCAACCTGAATGGGGCGGTCACCGGAATTTGCGACATCGATCGACCGGGTCTCGCGGCCGACATTGAGTTCGATTTCGCCATCCTCGATAAAAAACTCGCCTGGGATCATGACGCGCCTCTTATGTAATCGGGTTATGGACGGTGACGAGCTTGGTTCCGTCGGGGAAGGTGGCTTCGACTTGGACGTCATGGATCATCTCCGGCACACCCTCCATGACGTCGTTGCGAGTCAATAAGGTTGCGCCGAAAGACATCAGCTCCGCGACGGTGCGACCGTCGCGGGCTCCTTCGAGAATTGCTGCGGAAATATAGGCAATCGCCTCCGGATAATTCAGCTTGACGCCGCGCGCTTTTCTGCGCTCGGCAAGCAACGCGGCAGTGAAAAGCAAAAGCTTATCTTTTTCCCGTGGGAGAAGTTCCATTGCTTATCCTCGCTCTTGCGTTCCTCAAACTGAAACGATCGAACCGCTCGGTTCAGATCGCCTCGTTCACGGCATGATAGCCTGAGCATATGCCATGATCGAATGAAAAGTGAATTGCCCTAAAATTCAAAACTGGAATGCCCCTGTCCAATGAGAACAGAGCTATTCCGGCATTCCGACATTTTGAAATTTTGTCAAACCCTGACGCGCTATAGCATAAGAGGAAAGGCGTTGTCGCCTTTGCGAAACGCTTAACCGATGGGTATCACTTCTTCGAACAGGACCGCTCGCTAACGGCTCGAAATTGTGCAGAGCGTCCATTAACTATGCACAGTGTCTCACAAGCGACTGCCTCTTTCTGTTTTGCGTTGCGGCTGTGACGGATAGTCGTCGGCTATCATCATAATCTCCTGGCGTGGTCTTCATTAGTTGCCCTTACCAAGGTAGAGTTAAGTGGCCGATCTAGCCGGCTTCCATTGATCATGGGGATTCGAATGTGGAAAGCGATAGCGGTTAGACGGGCCGTCGCCCCCCCCATCGACGGAGAAGCGCCGATCGGCCGATCTGTGCTGCAGCATGATGAACGCCATTTACGCCGGCGCACCATTGCTCTGGTAGATGGACGGACCGTTCTGGTCGATCTGCCGGAGCCAACGGTGTTGACCGCAGGTGATGCATTGATAATTGCCGGAGGGGGCGTCATCGGGATCGCCGCCGCGGCGGAACCGCTTTATGCTATCCACGGCCGCAACGCGACCCATGTCACAGAGCTTGTATGGCACATTGGTAACCGTCACTTAGCTGCGGCGATTAAAGGGGACCAGATCCTGATCCTGCGCGACCAGGTTATCAAGGCGATGCTTGAGCGCCTTGGCGCGCGCGTGGAGGAGATCGTGGCCGAGTTTAACCCGGTGCGGGGCGCTTATTCGGGGCACGGGAGCCACGAGCACCATCATTCAGGCCATGAGCATCACAGCCATCCCCATTCCGATCATCACTGATGATTTTCGCGACGAAGCTTATGCAAGTCGTTCGTGTCCAGATTCTAAAGCGTAAGGGATCGATCCATGGGGAATGAAAACGAAGAGGGGCTGGATCGTCGCGGCTTCATGATCACGTCAGCCGCGACGATCGGTGCGTCCACGACACTCATGACCGGCCCCGCGCGGGCGCAGACCAATGCCGTCCCTCGGAATATGTCTTCCGCTAAAACGCAAGGAACCGTCTACACAGGCGACGTGATCGACGGAAAGCAAGTTATCAGTGCGCTCGATGTGTCGGACTTGAAGCCAGGTAAACACAGCTTCTATTTCCAGGGCGTGCAGATGCCGACCGGCCAGCACTGGTATGTAGCGGTGATGGTTGCCAAAGGGGCGATGCCGGGTAAGCGACTGGGATTGATCAGCGGCGTGCATGGCGATGAAATGAGCTCCATTCATACCGTGCAAACTGTGATGCGGGAGCTCGATCCCTCCGCAATGTCTGGCACCGTGATGGCTGTGTTCGATGTCTCGCGTCCAGCCATCGAGGGGATGGCCCGAAGATGGCCTAGTTCGGGGCGCGGGGTGGATCTGATCGACATCAATCGGCTGTTTCCGGGCAATGAAGATGCTCCCGATGCCCCCCTGCGGCATGCCGGCCTCGTGTTCAATCGATTGCTGAGATCAAATCTCGACTATGCGATCGATTTCCACACCGCGGCCACCGGCATGGACATGACAGCCTTCCACCTGGCAAGGATGGATCTGCCTGAGGTCCGCGCGATGGCGGAGCTCTATCCAGTGGATCAGATCTTCGACAATCCGGCTTATCCCGGCCTTCTCGCCAATGCGCTCATCGATGCCGGCATCCCGGCGTTCACGCCGGAGGTCGGCCGTCCCCGCGTCTTCGATCATGAAATGATCGACTTGTTTGTCGAAGGAACGATGAACGTCATCAAGCATCACCGCATCCTATCCGGTCCTTTGGGCAGAACCGGCAAGGATTCGAATGTCTACATAGCCGATGGCATGCTGCCGATCATCGCGACACATGGTGGCTTCGTCGAACTTCTGGTCAAGCTTAACGACAGCGTCCAAACCGGCCAGCCTGTCGCTATCCAGCGCAACACATTCGGAGACGTCGTCGCAAACTATTCAGCCCCCCGTCCGGGCAAAGTTGGCGCCCGACGAACAGATGCGACCGCCGAGCCGGGAACGCCGATCATCTTCATGATCTTCGACAGCGCCAGTCCCGTGGGCGGCAACGAAATGGTTGAGTGAGCGTTCTTGCGGGCCGGGCCAACCAGATCTGGCTCCAGCTGAAAAGGTCCTCATGGAAAGCTGGTTCGGCCGGCAGAGGTGATGTTCAATGAGCAAGACGCGTCCTTCCCCCCATTCCCCCGAAAACGGCGGGCAAGACTCTGGGCGCGAACGGCTCAATATCGATCTCGCGTTGCAGGGCGGCGGCGCGCATGGTGCTTTCACATGGGGCGTGCTGTGCCGCATTCTCGAGGAAGATTGGCTCGATATCGAGGCCATCTCGGGCACATCGGCCGGGGCTATGAATGCGGCGGTCCTAGCTGCTGGCTTTGGAGCTGGCGGCCGCGACGGCGCGCGCGAAGCGCTCAACCAATTCTGGCGAAAGGTTTCCGAGGCGGCGAGATTTAGTCCATTCCAGCGTTCGCCACTTGATATTTTGCTCGGACGCTGGACGCTCGATACTTCCCCGCTCTTCGTCGCGTTCGATATGATGTCGCGGGTGGTCTCGCCTTACAGCCTCAACCCGATGGGCACCAATCCTCTGGGCAGTATCCTGGCTGAGATCATCGATTTCGAGGCGCTTGCGGAAAGCCCGATCAAGCTGTTCATCACGGCGACAAACGTCCGGACCGGCCGTGGCCGCGTTTTCCGTAATGCGGAGATCACACCCGATGTTCTGCTCGCGTCCGCCTGCCTCCCGACCATGTTTCAAGCCGTCGAGATCGATGGTGAAAGCTATTGGGATGGCGGTTATTCCGGCAACCCGATCATGACCCCTCTGATCGAAGAGAGTAACGCGCGCGATACAGTCTTGGTTCAAATCAACCCCGTGGACAGGCCAGGAACACCGCGGACCGCACGCGACATCCTAAACCGGCTCAACGAAGTTTCCTTCAATGCTGTGTTGCTGAAGGAACTGCGCATGATGGCGCTGCTGCAGCGCGAGGCGATCTCTAGTGCCAGCGAGGGCGGACGCTGGGCCCGCATGCGGATCCACCGTGTTACCAGCGATGCCATGACCGAGCTGGGCTATTCCTCGAAACTCAATGCGGAATGGTCGTTTCTAACGATGCTCCATGACGAGGGTCGGCGCTCCGCCGAGGCCTTCTTTCAGACGCATCGCGACGAGATCGGAAAGCGCTCGACACTCGACCTTGGCGAATTTACCAAAGGGGTTTGACCAAGTGGTCATGCGGCTGGATCATACAGCATCTGGCAAGCTCACGGAGAATTTAGGCATCACGCCGCGACCTCCGGCGATGACGGGGCGATTACGACGCGCTGCGGCTCCAACAGGGCGATCCCCTCGGGCACGGCCGCGAGCGTGTGAATATAGAAATAACTCGGTTTGGTGTCTGTCATTTCCATGACCGGCGAAGGCGCAGAAATGATCTTGAGCGCTCCAGAGCGTCCAATCCAATCAATATGACGATGCCCATGCATCGCGATCATGCGTGGCGCGATCGGTTGAAGGAGCCGCAGCAAGCGGCTGCCGTTGATGAGAGCCGTTCCGATCCGCTCCGACAAGGCTTTCGCGGGTCTTGGATATTCGGTCAGGTGGTGGTGGAGGGCCAAAATCCAGCGCGCCTTCGGAAATGTGCGGGTCGCGACGAGAACCGCCTGCATATCTTCCTCGGCGACGAGGCCGAGCGCGTTGGTGAAAGAGAAATTCGCTTCTGCATTTGAGTTCAGCAGGATAATGCCGAGCCCTTCTGGCTCCGCCGGAGGCAAAACCATCGGAAAGACGTCTGCCCAGATCGCGGCGAGGCCTGCCGACAGGCGCAGGCCGCCGCTGTCGGCAAAAGCCGCGATTTTTTTCCGGTGTGGCGCCACTGCGTCGGCGAGGCTGCCCGCCAGCTTGGTTCGGCTGTGGTCGAAGACCTGCACACGCTCGCCTTGAAGAGCCGCCATGACGGATAAGGTACGCATCTCGCGCAAACGTTTGCCTGGGCTCCCTGGCAGTTCAAGCCGGGCGGGGTTGGCGCGATCGACGATGTTAACGTCGTGGTTGCCCGGCAGAATCAGGCTACGTTCGGCAAGGGTACCGTGCCTCTCCATCGCGTCGAGGAATTCAGCCCATTCGGCCGAACGCCCGGCATCTGTCATATCCCCTGTGATCAGCAGCAGATCGAGCGGCTCGGCTGCGTGAATCTCCGCAAGTTTGTCGAGCACTTGCCGAAATCGCTCGTTGCCGCGCGGGCCAGCACGCCCGCTCTCGATCCTGAAGCCATATCGCTCCCCGACAACATGCACATCGGAGAGATGGGCAACGCGCCATCTGCGAGCTGCGGAGGGCGCGGTGTCGAAGCTCTCAAGATCGCGTGGCTGATCCATGAAGCCGTCGGCTATGCCCCAAAGCAACGACGCCAGGGCCAGATAGAGAGACATCACCACAACCGCATTGGCGAAGGCTGGAACGACAAGCTGCAGCGGATCGATGAAGTCAACGAAGTCGCTGGTCCAGCGTGTGGCAGGCCAGACGAGGGCAATGACCACGCTGGCGAGGAGGCAACCGAGCAATCCGGCACCGATCGCGCTCACGGCACGCAGGGTTGCGCGCTTATCCGGGTTATTGTGGATGGGAACGAAGTGTTCGGCTAGATGCTGCAACCCCTCCCGGCAGATGGCATAGCCCGGCTGAACCGCGAGCGCGTGCAGAGACCAGAAGCTCTTTTCTGCGATTCGAAGGAGTGGTCGAAAGCCATACCAGCCAGCCACGCCGACGAGAGCAAGCAGAACCAGAGAGCCGATCCCAGCGAGCGCCGCGATGCGTCCCGATACCTTCGCGACCCAAGCGGTCAGGATCAAGGGCGCGGCGCCCAGCAGGAGACTAGGGAGAGCCGCACCGACGATCCAGGTAAGCGCAAGTTTAACCAGGCTGATCTCGCCGAGCGAACTGCCGGCAATCGCGATTAGCGAGCGCTTCTTCGTGCTGGTTGCGTCGTCCTGGGCATCGCCGTTTCGCGGCTCGATAATCATGATGAGGAACGCTACTCTACCAATCCGCCATTGACAATCGGGCCGGGAACATCCTTCCAGCGATGCCGTTAACAGGCACTGGCCAGCGGCAATCATGTCTGAAACTGCTCACCCCCGGCCCCGCTATTGGCGTTTGCTATCTGGTTCTTCTTCTTTGAGCAGTTCCTAAACTGGCTCAGATATCTTCAGAGAAGAAGCCGGTCGATGCGATGGTTTCAGGACATGATCAGGCCTTCGAGACTCTCGTTCAAGCGAGTTTCCTAAGACAGAACGCGCTATTGGAACCGTAACTAGAGCTGACGGTTGCATAGATAATTGTTGAGCAGCAGGTTGCTTAGCGAAGCTGTATTTTCGCTGGATTGTTCCAATGAGGACGCATCATGAATGCCCAGCCAATCGGCGGCACGAGTGTCTTTTGGAGAAAATCTGAATTCTTTTTTGAATGCCCGGCTGTAGGTCGATGCATCGCTGAAGCCCCATTTCTCTGCGATGCTAGATATATGGCTGCCGTTTGCGCTGTCGGCCAAGGCATCTCGTGTCTTTAGCAATCGCTGTCGCCTGATGTAATTTGATATGCCTCCCATCGGCTCAAAAATCCGATATAAACGGGAGCGAGAAATATCGAGTTCATGACAGAGTCTTCCTGGCGTCAGATTTCGATCGGCAAGTCTCGTTGCAATGAACCTGGTCGCGCGAGCCATGAGGACCGCATCGATGGCTCCTTGCGCTTCGACGAAATGATCCCTGGATGGTGTTATACAAGCAGATATTAGACTGGTCGTAGCAGCGGCGATGAATGGAACGTCGTTCTCTGTCCGGTCGGCAAGAGAACCATATAGTAATATCATATAATCTATGATGAACCTCATCATGTCTGGGCGAATTTCGAGCGATAAAGATTGCAAGACAGCGAAATCTCGCGGAAGGAAGAGACAAAGAATGCCATCATCTTCGCCCTGATCTTGATGTGGAGCCGCTAGGCATTGCCAACGTAATTGGCTCATTTCCGGGCGCCCATTATCCGATGAAATGGTTTGTGGCATTGAAATGAGCCAATGGTCGAATATGGGGTTCTTCTTGCTGCTCCAGCGGCGGAAGTAACCAGTTCCGGGATATTCGATTAAGGCCAGAACGAGGCTACCCAATTGCCACACACGCTCACGCGCGGTGAACGTTTCGAACTTATCTCGAAGCAATTCGACGTCGGCAATGTTCGAGTGCCAACTCCGAAAGAGATCGTACTGTTCGGCAGGTGGCGCCGATGAGGTATTGATGTCGATTGCGCATTTCAAAGGCCGTTGACCTCCGGTTGCGCCGCTTCCGCCAGCAGTGCAGGCATTACCATGCATGTCGTACCTAATTATTTCGGAGAGAAGGAAAGGCCGAGAGAGTTGTTGATAAGGAGGTCTTGGAGCGTGCAACGCTCATCCCTTGCTTGACTGATACTCAGCCAAGCGGAGTGCTTGAGACCTCGCCATCCCAAATCGCGCGCCTCCTTGGGGGTTATGCCGAATTCTTTCTTGAACATCCGGCTGTAACCGGAGATGTCTGTGAAACCCCATTCTTCGGCAACGTTGGAGATCGTTCGTCGATCTGACTTGTCGGCTAAAATAGCGCGCGTCTTAAGCAATCGCTTGCGACGAATGTAGTTGGTGGCTCCTCCCGCCGGTTCGAATATCCGATAGAGACGGGATCGTGAGACGCCGGCTGCATGGCAGAGTTTGTCCGGCGTGAGATTGCGATCATTAAGCCGCTCTTGGACAATCTGGGCAATGCGAGCCGTTTTGACGGCATCGATCTGTCCCTGTGCTGCTGCGATATTATCGTTTGACGATGTAAGGGCCGCCGTGAAAATATTGCTCGTCGCTGCAACGATATGAGGTAGATCGCTTTCTCTAAGAATAGGAACCGAGCGGTATAAAAGAAGCATGTAGTCCGCCAAGAAGCTTAGCGTAACGTCGCGGATTTCGAGTCTTAAAAAATTGGTTCCAAGCAACGTGCGTGGCAAATAGAGCAAGATGAATAGATCATCATGGGTCAACCCACTATCGGGTAACGCTAAGCACCTCATTCGAGGCTTTCCTGCGATCATATCGCCGCCAAGGGAGTGAGAAAACGGTACCGACAGCACCAAATGATCCAGCAGTGGCCGTTTTTGATGCTCCCATCGAATGGTGTGTCCGGACCCAGGAAGCTTGATTGCGCTGAGTGCAAGATCTCCCAACTGCCATGTCTGCTGGCGAGCCGGGAATACAGGGCGCTCGGCTCGCAGTAGCTGGATTTCGGCGACCCCGGCGTACCAGGTTCGGTAAACGTCGAATTGTTCCGCTGGGGACGTCGACGAAGTATCCAGATCGATAGCAGGGCGGAGAGCCAAAATAATTCCGAAATAGGGGCAATCAGATCGCGGCTATCAGAGGCCTGAAGCCGACTAATCTCTATCCACTTTCCGACACGACACTGCCTAACGCGCAAGGAGCGGGCGCGCGCCTGGATGGCATATTAAGTGGCTGTGGGAGTGTCGTCTGTACCGTGTAGGGCCCGCCGGTTCTTGGTCCGGGCGGGGGAGTTTTTATCTTACGTTTCTAAAGGTTCGGGTGTCGAATGAGTTTCTTCGGCCGGGTTGCATTTCTCCGGCAACTGTCCTTCGGTCGGAACCGGCGTCGCGTTTAGTGCAGAGCTTCTCTGGAACGTTCCGAACCTGATTGGGTCTACAACGCCAGCTCATTCCGAGATGGGGTATGCGATGATGTCTAAAGGGAAGTATGCACGATCCAACTGAATGACAGGGCAGAAACTAACCGTTCGACCAGGGTCCTTGTTCCGCTTCCGAGAGCTGGCGACCTGCTCTCCCTCAATTGAAGATCGGATCATCCGCGTCTCCCCAAATACGTCGCCGCGTCTCGCTGGGCGAGCATCCAAAGAGCGCCGCATAGGCACCGGCGAAACGCCCGAGGTGCCAGAAGCTAAAGCTCATGGCGATATCAGTGATCGAGAGACGATTGCCCTCCGTTAGGATGAGGCCGTGTGCGGCCCGTAACCGTCGCTCCCGCTCATAGGCGCGAAGGTTTAGTCCCAGATGTTCTTGGAAAGCGCGCTCCAAGGTTCGCTCACCGACACCCAGTACGTCGCAGATGGCACTGACCGAAACCGGACTCCGCGGCTTCGTTTCGAGGATCGCGAGCGTGGCATCAACAATATTGCGCCGATCACGGGAGCCGAAGCTACGGGCGGACGGTACCTCCGTCCCCGAGAGCATCCGCGCGAGCGCGGCGCCCGCCTCGCTCGCTGCAACCGCCAAGCTGGGACCAAGGTCGCAGCTGCGTCGCGCTGCAAGTTCTGCAAAACGGACAGTCCGTAGCAGCTTCTGCTGAAGTTCTAGTTCGGCTCCTGGGGCGAAACGCTGCTCGTGCACCCCGGGCAACAGCCAGCTTCGTCGATTTGGGTTTGAAGCAGATGCTGCACGCAACGAATCGAGTGCGGAGTCGCGCAGACCGACCCGCATGAGGCGATAGCTGCCGGGCATCTCAAGGTTGAATTCCGTTCTCGGACCGAGGATCCGCAACCTTGGTATTTCACTCCGTTCCCCGTTGAAGTTGGTACCTTCGCCCCAAAGGAACACTGCTGTCAGGGCATTGTCATTGATCGCTCCCGACATCGCGATGCCACCTTTGTCTCGCAGGTCGAGGACGAACGCATCGCCATAGTCGATGGTCGCCAGTCGCGATGTGTGGCGTTGCGCACCGATCTGTCGGACATGGAATTCCGCGTCGGGATCGGACTCACGGGTGCGGGCCACGACTGAGTTGTATTTCCGTGCGTACCAGCTCGGGGCCCCCAGCATCCATAGCCTCCACAAGATGTCATCCATGCTACGGAATACCGGACTCGTCCGCTTTTCCTTAACTCGGACATCAGCAAACGATTAGGATCGTGACCCGAATTTAACCATCTTGCCGACGGCAATCACGTTCGTACTCATGGATTGAATGTCGCGATTCGTGCGACCTCGTAGCGCCTAATATCTAATTATGAATGAGGAAAGTGGAAGGCAACGTGCGAGTTTGTATACATGTGGTATCGTCGTTCTAGCGGTCTATTTGCTCGGATGTTGCAACTATCGTGGAGGCGGGCAGCGCACATATTGATCGTGAGACGAAATTTAATTCCATGAGCGATCGCATTATTTTGGATCAGTCAAGGGAAGGCATTCTCTTTGGCCAGGGCTGCGAGCCTGCTCCATGGGAAGCGAGCCGCCTCTA
The DNA here is from genome assembly GCF_900104955.1 of Beijerinckia sp. 28-YEA-48. Classification (NCBI taxonomy): domain Bacteria; kingdom Pseudomonadati; phylum Pseudomonadota; class Alphaproteobacteria; order Hyphomicrobiales; family Beijerinckiaceae; genus Beijerinckia; species Beijerinckia sp. 28-YEA-48. The sequence goes on along the minus strand of NZ_FNSI01000002.1, from coordinate 156,071 downwards.
TGATGGGGTCTATCTTGAAGTGCGACTTTACAGCGATACCGATAGTTTATCGCATGTAAGGAACCGTCGATGACGGTGATCGTGATGAGCCGCATGGAGATAGAGCGGTGCGGGCCTGGCTCGGCATGAGGATATTGCTTGCCGAAATCCAGCTGAGACCGCCGTTGCTGCAGACATATATATTGCTACCAGGAATCCACTCAGCCCTTGCTACGTCACACGCACCGGCCCGGTGTAGTAAGGTAGCCGGTCGATACGCGGAGACCAGCGCCCCTCCTCCACAACCTGGTTGACATACGCGGCGATGTCTTCCATCGGCCCCGTGGTCAGTTGCTTGCGGGAACCCGCGCCTCTCGCAAATACAGGCCGAACGGAAAGTGGTGCGGACGACGGGACGCGAACCCGTACTCTGACAGAGAAGCAGATTTTCTTACCGATTTTCGCCGCCGCCTTTTGGCGTTCGCTCGGTCGTGGTCTTTAAGATCGCGCGCAGGACGATGCCCTCTCCGGCAGACGGCAGCGAGACTGTCGCCATCCCAATTCCAGGAATAATGGAGAGCCCCCGCACGACGACAACACATCGCGCCGGCTTGCGGCGATCAAGCAGTGGGTCAAAAGCGCGTATAGAAACCGATGGGCGCCTACCACCTTTCAGACCGAAGTGACTCAGGAGATCACTGCCTAAGCCGCTGGACGATGGCTGGCGATGATTTGGCCTGCCGCCTGACCGGTCACCTCCGCCATATGGCCGAACTGGCGGGTAAAACCGCCGACGCCGGCCGTGGCCGAGCGCAGTTCCACGATCAGATCACCGATCAACGCTTCCGGCATCGTCGCTCGCACCACATCCCAGCCCAGCCATCCCTCGCGAGTACCGAAGCTGAGTATCTGGCCGCGTCGGCCAGATATGATCGAGTTGACCTTCGCGACGGCATCGCTCGGGCATACGATCTCCACGACATGGATGGGTTCGAGCAGCACCGGCGTACAATGCGGGAGTGCCTCTGTGACGCCGATGCGGGCGGCGGTGCGGAACGCCTGATCGGACGAATCGACGCTGTGATAGGAGCCGTCGGTCAGCGTCACCTCCACATCGACGACAGGAAAACCGAGCGGACCGTGCATCAACCCGTCGCCGACCCCCTGCTCGACTGCGCCGATGTAGTTCTTCGGCACCGCGCCGCCGACGATGGTCTCACGAAACACTGTGCCTGAGCCGCGCGCCAGCGGCTTGATGTCCAACACCACATCGCCGAACTGACCGTGGCCGCCTGATTGCTTCTTATGCCGTCCGCGCTGTGTGGTTGGCTTGCGGATGGTCTCCTGATAGCCGACCGGCGGCGCATGCTGCTTCACGCTGATACCGAAACGATCCTGCAACCGCTCCATCGCAACGCGTAGATGCATTTCGCCATGCCCCCACAGCACCATCTGATGTGTGATCGAATTGTGGACCACACTGAGCGAGGGATCTTCGTCGGTCAGGCGCGTCAATGCTTGTCCGAGCTTGACGTCGTCTTTGCGGTCATTTGCAATGATGGCAATCGCCAGCACCGGCGGAGCGGGCACGACATTGGCAAGGGCAGCAGGTGGGGTCTTGCCGGTGGTCAGTGTCTCGCAAGTCTCCACCGTTTCAAGCTTGCCGAGCGTCACCGTATCACCCGCCGCAGCGGAGCTGCGCTTGCCGTCGGTGCCGCTGTTCGTTGCAAAAATGCCGGAGACACGCCCCGTCTTCCCACCGGATGACATAACGGCATCACCGTCGGTGAACTGGCCGCGCAAGACGCGCGTGAGCGACAGTTTGCCGCCGTGCTGAAGGTGCGTGGTTTTCATGATGTAGGCCAGCCCCGTCTTCTCGTCGGACACACCAAGACGCCGCGCGGTGTTGGCCACGCCGGGCACTTCGTGGCGTAGCGCCTTCATCAGCCGCAGTATCCCGTTCTCGCGCGCGGCGGAGCCGAGCAGCACCGGACAGATTTGTCCTTGCCGCAATTCGCTGGCGAGTTCGTCGAACACCGCGTCGCGTGGCGGCGGAATATCTTCCAGCAGTTGCTCCAGCAGCCTGTCGTCGTGGTCTGCTAGCTTCTCCAGCATGATGAGACGGGCATCCTTCTCTCGGTCGAGATCACCCGGCTCAAGACCAATCACCTCGGAGGGCATATGTTCGCGATAGACGAAAGCGCGCTCGAGCGCGAGATCGACAAAGCCAGAGATGATGTCTCCCTTCCAGATCGGAATCTGCCGCAGTACAAGCGGCGTGCGCGACGCTGGCTGCAGCATCGCCAGCGTTTCGCGGATCCGCTTGTTGGCCTTGTCAATCTTGTTGAGAAACAGGAAACGCGGGATGCCAAGGTTTTCCAGTTCGCGGAGCAAGAGTTGCAACTGTGGTAGCTTGCGTTCGTCGGCCTCGCACACAACCACCGCAGCATCGACCGCGGGCAGAACCGCGCGCATCTCGTGTGCGAATTCCACCGACCCAGGACAATCGATGAACGTGAAGCTGTCGCCCATGAAAGTGGCGGTTGCCATCGTCAGGCCCACACTCATCTGATGCAGGCGCGCCTCTGGAGACGAATCCCCAACGGTGTTTCTTGCCTCGACTGCGCCTGCTTTAGGAATCGCTCCGGTTCGGCACAGGATAGCTTCGAGTAACGTGGTTTTACCACTTTGGAACGGGCCCACCAGTGCGATGCACCGGGGACCGCGTGGACTTCTTACATCATCATGTCCCATCTTCAGCCTCCTGTCTGAACACGGCCCTCTCTGAGTGAAGTACCAATGAGAAGCATGCCACAAGTCCGGGCCCATGGGGATGGTAAATCCGGCCGCAGTCAGGACATTCACGCCAGAAACCCAACACCCGGGGCAATATGAACCGCCCCAGGTTTACCGGAGGCTCCAACGCCTGAGACGTTGGAGCCATCATGAGCAAATGCCGGAAGTTCGCAGCCGTGCGATTTCGGCCGGTCCTCGATCACGCACACGAGCACTCATCCCGATAGGTCGCGATTATGTCGGTCGCCGCGAAGATCGGATGGGCGGCGCAGACGCTGATGCGTCGTCCTCCGTAACGTCGGAGAACAGGAACAGCATAAGCAAGGCGCGGCCGTGCCACGTGATGTTGACGCGCCACGCCGAATAGCTACAGGTCCTGAGCTTAGTTTTCGGCTGCGCGCCGGACTGCGTCCTCGACCGTCCGCCAGATGAGCGTGCAGATGACGTCCGGTGTCCGATCGACAGCCAACTCCGCGTAGGTTTGAAAACTGGTCATGACGAACAGCAAATCCGTCAGATCCTTGGTCGTCGCCTCGGCGAGGTCGCCCCGCGCTGCGAGACGGCCGACCAGCACCGAGATGGCCTTGCGGCGGCGTTCGTTGCGCTGACGAAGGCTGACTTCGAATTCGGCGTCGCCCAAGGTCGCTGCGTGCAAGCCGCCGAGCGATGCCTGATCGAAACTCCAGAAGCCACAGAAAACGTCGACCAGCCTACGCAGCGCCGCCCGCGGATCGGGGTCGGCCATGACATCGCGCAGCCGATGCAGCCCGCCATTGGCGGCGCGATCGTCGAAGACAGCTTCTAGCAGGGCGCGGCGGGAGCCAAACTGGTTGTAGACGGTCAGCCGCGTCACGCTCGCCTCCTTGGCGACGGACTCCAGCGAAAAGCCGCCGGCGCCCCGGGCGCGAAGTACCTCCGCTGCAGCCGCAGTGATGCGCAGTCGTGTCTGTTCGGCGGCCTCGGCGCGAACGCGGCTCCGGTACGGGCGCAGGGTCATATTGTCTTGTGCCTCATTTAAGTATACATATTGTAAAGTCAATTATCTACCAAGCGAGGCTTTGATGCAAGTGACCCTGATGATCGTGGCAGTGCTGCATGTGCTACCGGCAGTGTTCTGGGCCGGTACAACCTTTATGCTGGCGCGAACCGCCGGCGCCGGCGCGGAACAGCTGGCCATTCCCCAGATGGGAGCAGCGGCGGTGACCGTAATCGCCGGTGTAGCCTTGTGGGTCGTGCTGCATCTCGATGGCTCCGGAACCATGGAACGCGTACTAGCCGTTGGCGCAGGTTGTGCCATCGTGGCAGCCGGTCTGCAGGCGCTTTCGCTGCCGGCGGTCTGGCGATTGCGGACCGCCGCATCCGAGGCTGACGCGGCGGCGTCGCGCGGCAGGATCGCGATCGCCCAGCGCGTTGCTGCAGGGCTGCTGGCCGTGGCTGTCGTGTGCATGGCAGTGTCTCGCTATGTCTGAAGCTCTTAAGGGCCGCGTCGCACTTGTAACTGGCAGCTCGCGTGGCATCGGGGCTGCCGTGGCTAGGCTGTTTGCCAGCGAAGGCGCGCTGGTGGCGTTGCATGGGCGCGATACCGAAGCACTCGAGGCGGTGCGGCGCGATATCCACGATTTAGGCGGACAGGCGATAGAAGTTGCAGGCGATGTCACCGACTTCCGCGCGATCGAGACCATGCGGCTGCGTATCGAGCGCGAGCTCGGGCCGGTCGACATCTTAGTGGCGAACGCAGGCGGCAGCTTCACCCCGCCTGCAATGATCGAAGATATCCCTGAGGACGGGTGGCGCGCTTCTGTCGAGGGAAACCTCACAGCCACCTTCCTGACCCTGAAGTGCTTCCTGCCGAGCATGAAGGCGCGAAAGCGCGGCGCCATCGTAACAGTCTCGTCGGCTGCCGCGCGCAAACCGCACCCCCGCGCGCCCATCCCCTATGCAGTGGCGAAGGCGGGCATTGTGATTTTGACCCAAGATGTCGCGGCTCAGGCCGGGCCGTATGGCATTCGCGTGAACTGCGTCGCCCCCGAGACGATCCTGACCGAGCGCAATCTGGAGCGGATACCGCAGGCACAGCAGGAGCAGCTGCGTGCCGAACATCCCATTCAGCGCCTGGGAACACCCGAGGATGTGGCCCACGCTATACTCTATCTGACTTCGGACGCCGCCGGCTGGATCACCGGCGTCGTCCTCGACGTGGCGGGCGGTGCGGTGATGATCTAGCCGGTGTCGGACATACACCCTGACATTCGTTCTCAGCTGACACGGTCATCCAAGCTGGGGCGCCCGAAAGGATTCGAACCTCTGACCCCCAGATTCGTAGTTCATGAGATCTATCCTTTGTTTATCCGGGGATATCCGAATTCGCGATAACCTTCAGTCAACACTCGTTTTTCGGCCGCACCCTATCGAGTGGCACGTTGGCTGAGTTTGTCACTCCTCCGCTTAATCGCCCAGTTTGATCCCGTATTGCCCCGTGACGCGATCCCAGCCAGCCTTTTGTCCTGCACCGGTGCGCAACGGAGGCTGCGCTCGCACGCAAGCCGTGTGAGCCGCCACGGCCCAGAATAATGGCGCGGGGAAGAACAGGTCCGGGGCCTCTGCCCGTCGGCGCCGATCGCGAAAGGGATTTCATCAATGAAACGCAATTGGACGACATCGCTCTATCGAGCGGCACTGTCGGCGCTCGCCCTCGGCGCCTTTTCACAGGCCTCGGCGCAAGACGCCGTTCGCATTGGCGTGCTGTCACCCAATACCGGTCCTTTCGCGGTCATTGGTGAGGACGTGCGCAATGGCTTCCAGCTCTATTTCGATGAGATTAAGAACCAAGCCGCTGGGAAAAAAGTAGAGTTGATCTACGAGGACTCACAAGCCAAGCCCGATGTCGGTCTGACCAAAGCGAAGAAGCTCGTTGAAAGCGACAAAGTGAACTTCGTCGGCGGCGTCGTCTCGTCGAGCGTCGCCTATGCTCTGCGCGACTATATGGTCGCGCAGAACGTGCCGCTCGTCGTGTCTGTAGCCAGCGCGGACGGCCTCACCCAGGAACTGGCGGCACCGAACATTTTTCGCACCAATAGTTCCGGCAGCCAGGCGAGCCATCCCTTTGGCAAATGGCTGTTCGAAAAAGGCTATAAGCGCATCATCATGATTGCGCCGGGCTACGCCATGGGCTTCGAGCAGACGGGAGGCATTGCGCGGACCTATGTGGAGGCCGGCGGCAAAGTGGTGCAGACACTTTATCCGCCTCTCGGAGCAGCCGATTTCGCGCCGTTCCTCACTTCGATGAAGACTGATCAAGCTGATGCCGTCGTGGCGGTCTTCGCTGGCTCGGAAGCGATCAAATTCGTCAAGCAATATGATGAATATGGATTGCGCGGTAAAATTCCCCTCGTCGGAACGAGTCTTCTGACAGACGACTTGATTCTGGCGCAGCAAGGTAACGCCGCGCTCGGTATCATCACCGCAGCTCATTATTCCGCGGCTATCGACACACCCGGCAATCCTGCTTTTGTGAAATCCTACGAAACCAAGTATAAGCGCCCGCCGACGTTCTACGCTGAGGGCTCGTATGTTGCGGCCAAGGCCATTCACATGGCGATTGAGAAACTGAATGGCAACCTGACTGACAAGAACGCAGTCAACGAGGCGCTTAAAAACGTCGCCTTTGATTCACCACGCGGACCTTTCAAGTTCGATGCCTACAACAGTCCTGTGCACGACATCTATGCTTTCGAGGTTGCCCGTCAGAACGGAAAATTGGTCAATAAACCCATCGCCCGTTTCCCCCAGATTTCGCAGTTCTATACCTGGGAGCCGAAGCAATTTATGGCGATGAAGCCCTACCGTGATCTCGCCAACGACTGGGTTAAGTAAGTTCGCGTTTCCTTCGGCTGGCACAATCCCAGCCGAAGGAAACGTTGGTACGCCTCACCGGCGAGGCGCTTGGCGGAAACAATGGCCACCATTTCAATACAGGTTCTCAACGGGCTGACGCTCGCGATGCTCCTATTCCTGCTCGCGTCTGGCCTATCTATTATTTTTGGATTGATGCGGATCATCAATCTGGCGCATGGCTCTTTCTATCTGCTGGGTGGCTATATCGGCCTCAGCGTCATCAATGCTACGGACAGTTTTTGGTTGGGCCTTCTCCTAGCGCCAATTGTGGTTGGCGTAGTGGGCATGTTGACGCAACGTTTCTTGTTGCAACGTGTGCAGCACAATGAACTCGGCCAGGTGCTGATGAGTTTTGGCCTCCTGCTGATCATCTCCGACGCAACGCTCTGGTGGTGGGGTGGTTTGCCGCAAACCCTGCCCCGACCGGAATTCCTTGAAGGCTCCTATCGGCTCGCCGGCCTCGTCTTTCCGAAATATCGTCTTGCGCTGACGATTGCCGGCGTCGTGGTCGCTATCAGCCTGTGGTTGCTGATCGAACGCACCCGGATTGGCGCTATCATTCGTGCTGGTGTTGACGATGCCGACATGACGCGGGCGACTGGCGTCAATATCCGTCTGGTCTTCCTGATGGTCTTCGCCGCCGGCGCGGCGCTGGCCGCCGCCGCTGGCGTGCTCGGCGGCGCCATGCTGGGCGTCTATCCCGGCGCCGATTTCGAAGTTGTCCTGCAAGCATTTGCCGTCGTCGTCATTGGCGGGCTCGGCAGTTTGCGCGGCGCGTTCATCGGTAGCCTGCTGATCGGCCTCATCGACACACTCGGCAAGGCCATCGTGCCAGAGCTTGCCATGTTCACGGTCTTCGTGCCGATGGTCGCCATGCTGGCTATCAAGCCGAACGGCCTGTTTGGCCGCGCGTAGGGATCGTTCATGACCACCGCCACTGTCACAAAATCCACGACCTTCGCCGCCAGCGTCGTCGTGTTCGCCCTCGCCGCTGTGATCAGCACGTTTCTGCCATCCTACTATGCTGGGCTTATGATCGATGGCGTCATCTTCTCCATCCTAGCATTGAGCCTGAATCTGCTCCTCGGTTATACCGGCCTGCCTTCGCTCGGGCACGCCGCCTATTTCGGCGTCGGCGCTTATGTCGCTGGATTGTTCGCAATTCATGTCGGCGACAATTTCTGGCTCAGCGCGCTGGCAGCGGTGGCGTTCAGCATGGCGGTCGGTGCAATTTTTGGCGCCGTTGCGCTGCAAACAGTCGGCGTCTACTTCCTCATGATCACATTGGCGCTTGGCCAAATCACCTGGGCGATAGCTTTTTCCTGGCGCAGCTTGACCGGGGGCGATGACGGCCTGCGTGGCATCCCCCGTCCCAGCCTCGGCCTGCCAGGCATATCGCTGGCTGACACCAATACCTATCTCGTTTTCGTCATCGTCGCGGCAGCTGTCGCATTGCTGCTGATGCATGCGATCGTGCGTTCTTCCTTTGGCCAGGCGCTGCGTGGCATCCAGCAAAATCCGCAGCGCATGGCAGCCCTTGGCTATCGCGTCTGGCTGCACAAATACCTTGCCTTCATCCTTGCATCCGGTTTCGCTGGCTTCGCCGGAGTTCTCTTTGCCTATTACAAGGGCTTCATGAGCCCGGAATCGATAGGCGTGGTCGTCTCGGCCGAAATCACTTTGATGGTGATCGTCGGCGGTGCCGGCACGCTGCTGGGGCCATTCGTTGGTGCTTTTCTCATCGTTTTCCTCAGCCACGGCGTCAGTAGTTTCACCAATCGCTGGTCGATGATCTTAGGGCTGCTCTACATCGCCGTGGTGCTGCTCGCCCCTAACGGACTTGTGGCACTCTTTCGTGAGCGTCTGCGTGGAGACAAAAAGGCATGACATCTCCTGCTCTCTCCGTCAGCGCACTTTCGATTCAGTTCGGCGGCCTCCGCGCCGTGGACAATGTTACGCTGGAGATCGCTCCCGGCGAACGATTGGTCATGCTCGGCCCCAACGGTGCCGGCAAAACCACCTTGTTCAATATGATCGGTGGACAATTGACGCCAACGTCTGGCCGTATCCGGCTGTTCGACGAAGATATTACCGCACTGTCTCCGCAACAACGCGCCCGTCGTGGGCTGGCGCGAACGTTCCAGATCACTTCGCTGTTTCCTGAGATGACTGTAGCTGAGAATGTGCGGCTGGCCGTTTCCGCTCTGGCGACATCGGGTCTCGCCGCCTTCCGTGACGCGAGCGCGGATGGCCCAGTGCACCAGCGTGTCAGCAAAATTCTTGCCGAGTGGCGTTTTTCCGATCAATCAGAGGCGCTTGTGCGCGATCTTGCTTACGGCGACCAGCGCAAACTTGAGATCGCGATGGCGGTTGCCCATGAGCCTCGCCTCCTGCTGCTCGACGAGCCGACCTCAGGTCTCTCGGCTCTCGAGACCGACAATGTCGTTTCGCTGATCCAAGGATTGAGCCGGGATGTTGCTGTTCTTGTGATTGAACACGATATGGATGTCGCTTTCCAGATCGCTGATCGGTTCGCCATCTTGCACAATGGCCGGCTGTTCTTCAGCGGTTCAGCCGCCGAGGTGCGCGACAACAAAGATATCCAGCAAATCTACTTCGGCGACGAGATCTGACCATGGAACCGCTGATCACGATCGACGACGTTCACACCTACTACGGCGATAGCTATGTTTTGCAGGGCATTTCGCTACAGGTGAATCCTGGAGAGGTGCTCGCTGTTCTCGGGCGCAATGGTGTCGGCAAGACTACACTCGTGCGCTCGATCATCGGCTTTGTTCCGCCGCGCCGCGGTTCGATCCGTTTTGCCGGTCAGGAGATCGCGGGGCGTGTGCCAGAAACAATCAGCCGCGCTGGTGTCGCTTTGGTGCCACAGGGCCGGCGCACCTTCCGCTCCTTGAGCGTCGCCGAGACACTCGATGTCGCCAGTGGCTTGCGTCGGTTCGACAAACATGAGCTCGCGTGGACGCCGGAATGCGTTTATGCCGCGTTTCCCCGATTGAAAGAACGTCGTGACACCCGCGCCGGCAGTCTCTCGGGCGGTGAGCAGCAGATGCTGGCCGTCGGCCGCGCTCTCGTCGGCCATCCCCGCTTGGTCCTGCTCGATGAACCGACCGAGGGCCTGTCGCCATTGCTAGTCCGTGAATTGCAAACCGTATTGAAGGACGTGAAACGCAGCGGCTCGGCGCTCCTCTTGATCGAACAACGGTTGAATTTTGCTCTGTCGCTTGCCGATCGCGTCGTGATCGTCAGCAAAGGACGCGTTATCCATGAGACAACGCCCGAGGCGCTGCAGGCCGACGACGAGACCCGACACCGGTACCTCGGCGTTTAGCCGCAGGCAAAACGCGACAGGTGGACATCAGCCGCCCAGATGCGGCGGTCGGCCTCGGCGATGAATGGGCTGAGTAATTCGGTGCGGGCCTGCACGGCGGCTGCGTCACGCGCGAAGGCCGGCATGACGGCGTCGATCTCCCTGGCCAACGCTTCCTCGTCGATAGTCAGCAAGCGCCGATCGCGCATCACGATCCTGCCGTCGACGATAACGCTTGTGACGCTTCGCCCGGATTCGCCGTAGACAAGCTGCCGCGCGGCACTATTCAATGGCCGGAACACTGGATCGTTCAGATCCAACAGGGTGATGTCCGCCTTGTAGCCCGGCCGAATCGTACCGATGGATTGCTCCAGTCCAAGTGCGCGAGCACCATGTGCCGTTGCCGCCATAAGGGCGTCGCGCGCCGTCGGACCACCTTCGCGATGATCGGTGACAGCGGAGACCAGTGTCGCGATCTTCATCGCCTGGAACATGTTCTGAGCATCCGAGCAGGAACAATTGTCACAACCCAGCGCCGGATATACCCCGGCCTCGTGATAGCGGCGGAACGAGGCGATACCGTTCTTGGTCTTCAGATTGCTCATCGGGTTGAGCACCAGTCGCGTGCCGGAACGCGCGATCAATGCGCAATCAGGATCGTCAAGCCAAACGCCGTGAGCGAGCGTTAGATCAGGCCCGAGCACGTCGAGCTGGTCGAGATAGACGATCGGCGAACCTTCGAATGCAGCGAAGATGCGCTGCGCTCCCAATGCCTCGGCACGGGAGATCGCGACATGCGAAAACAGCCGCACACCATGGCGCCGGGCCACCGCGACGAGACGTAGCAGCAGATCTTGCGAACATCGCTCCGGGCTCGATGGACAGACCGCCCAGGCGATACGCCCCTCCCGCCGGTTTGGCATGTCGGAAAGAATAGCATCGATTTCCGCTACAGGCTCGTTGGCCTCGACAGGCGCGGGATCGCCCAACAGCGACACCATTCCCGCCGGTATGAGTTCCCGCCAGAACGGTACCGTGTCGAGTGGGCCAACATCCGCCGTTTGTAAGCCGAGCACCACGCGTAGGCCCGTCTCCTCATAGGCATCACGCACAACGCGTGCCTGATGCCGTGTCAGCGGCCATAGGCTCAGCATGTCTTGAACGGTTGTGATGCCCCCGCGCAGACATTCTGCAGCACCAATCAAGGTGCGGGCACGCAATTCCCGGTCGCTGCGCGGTGGATAAGAACGTGGCAACGCGTTGAGTGCCCAGCGTTCCAACGACGATGTATCGAAGGCCCCTTTGAGCAGCGCATCGTGGGAATGATAGTGCGCATTTACCAGCCCGGGAATGGCGAGCAGGCCAGTGGCTTCAATGATATCCGCTTGTGCAGGCGAACTCTGCCGCAAGTCGTCACCGACCGCTGCGATCGTATCGCCCAGCACAAGGATATCAACCGTCGCTGGCGTATGCGGATTGGCATCGAGATCGAGAACTCTTGCCTGCCGGATAAGAAGTGCGCGATCATTCATGCGGATTTCCATCGATGGCTAGCCGTATAGCTCGGCCGCAGAAGCAAAGTCGGCGGGATCATTCTCGGTACGGGCATTTTCATCGAAACATAGAGTGGAGCGTCGGGCACGATCGTAAACCGGCCAATCCGGCAATGCCGATGCCGACGCCGTGCCGGTGCGCGCAAAGGCCAACAATGAGGCGCGCATCGCCTGCGACAGGGCCGCAACGATCGCGGGATCCGCGCCGGCGATCATTGGTGACGCATTCCAGGCCTCGCCCGGACCAAAGACGAAGGGCAACTCCAGGCAATGACAGCTCTTTAACTGAAGATCAGGCGAACGCCAGTCGAAGGAATAGGTGAAAACCCGTGCTCCGGCATCAGCCAAATTTTCTGCCAGGCGCAGAGCCGGAAACAGGAAAATGTCCTCTGTGCCCAGCGCCACCAGATGGTCCGCGGGCCGGTCTTGCGGGCGAAGCTTCCGCACGCGGGCGAGCCGCGCCTCGGCAGCCGGGCCATACCAACCTCGCGCCCGGTCTGTAAGCCCCGCCTCGTCCAGCGCTTGGATAGCTGGATCGAAACTGAAAAAAGCGCACATTTCCTCTTGGGTCGCGCCAATTAGAAGATCGACGCCCCGCATGGCGCCAAGCGCCGCTTGATTGAACGGCTTATCTGCTGGCACGCCGACGCCGTTGGCGACGAGATGAAATGGTGGCGACGTATCCCCTGACCGAGCCTCGGCCCTCGCTGTTGCGGCCTGTGCCTGCAGCAATGCAGTCACGGGTAGCGCAAGAATTTTTGCGCGCACGTCAGTGCTTTCTGCGTCGATTCCAAGGTGCTGCAGATAAGCGGCGCCGATACGTCGCGCCGTCGTCTGGTCTTGCGGTCCCATGCCGATCGCGCCGCTCATAATAATCGCGCGCTTGACGCCAGCCGGCATAAGGCCGCCGGCGAAGAGTGCAACGATGGAATTGCCGCCAGCGGACTGGCCCATCACTATGATGTTGTCCGGGTCGCCGCCGAACCGATCAATATGCGCGCGCACGAATTGCAGCGCCAACGCCTGATCAAGCAAGCCAAGATTGCCGGGGGAAACGCCGGGAACATAGAGAAAGCCAAGGGCACCCAGACGATAATTGACGCCCACGACCACCACGTCGCCCTCCGCAGCAAGCCGGCGGCCGTCATACCAATCGAGACCTCCGGAACCGCTTGAGAAGCCGCCGCCGTGCAACCAGACAATCACGGGTCGACGGCCGTTCAAACCTGGTGTGGCAATCGTCAACGTCAGGCAATCTTCACTCTGTACGCGCTCGAAATCGCCCATGACCCGGGCGAGCCGTGAGGCAAGTTGCGGGGCAATGGGCGCCGGTCGGGTCGCGTCGAGAACCTCATGCCAAAGCCTGACGGGTTGCGGCGGTGCCAGGCGCAGCTCGGCGACCGGAGGCCGGGCAAACGGAACACCACGAAAATGATAGGTTCCATTTGATCCTATACCTCGCACGGGGCCCAGCCGCGTTTCGACAATAGCTTCCTTCGTCATGTCGTGCGCGCTCATCCGCTCTGCTCTCCGCTCCCTCGATGGTCGCAGATTAGCCCGATGGGGCGTACGGGCTTGCGCCAGAGCGCAAACCGAACTGTGCTAGAATGCCGCTTTCAACGACTGTTCGGAGCGGTGCGCTTCAAGACAATTGATCGTTCGCCACCGGACAAGTGACCAGCGATCCGACATGCGACAAGAAGGAAACTATCCGGGAGAAGGTGAGACAGCACATGATCGGCGATATCGATAGCGTGAACCATGTCGGCGTGGCCGTTAGGGATATGGAACAGGGCTGCGCGCTTTACGAAGCTTTGGGCTTTACCCTTTCGCCGTTGTCGGTTCACTCAGGCTCCGCCAAGCCTGGCGAGCCGGTGCAGCCAATGGCGACCGGCAATCGCTGCGCGATTTTTCCTCATAACTATATAGAAGTCCTCGGTATCGTGAATCCGGGGGCGCTCGACTGGAGCTGGGGGCAATTCATCGATCGCTTCCAGGGCGCGCATATCATCTGCTTTGGTTGCAAGGACGCCTCGGTCGTCGATGCGCGACTGAAGACGGCAGAAGTCAAGACTTCAGGCGTGATCGCCCTCCAACGCGATATCGGAACGGAAGATGGCGTTAAAACGGCACGTTTCGATTGCGTACATTTCGATCGCGCACTGACACCCGAAGGGTTGATCCAGGCGGCCCGCCACCGCAATCCCGAATATGTGCATCAGCCGCGCTATCTCGGGCACCGCAATGGCGCAACCTCGCTCGCCGAGGTGTTGCTCGTAACATCGGATGCCAACGCCACCGCGCGCCGTTATGAGACACTGACGGGCCAGAAGAGCCGGACGAAAGACGGCGATCCCGTTATCGACTTGCCGCTGGCAACGCGCCTGCGCTTTATGAATCCGGATAAAGCAGCTAGCAATATGCCCGGCACACTGTTCGCTCCGGCGCCGGCGATTGCGGCCATGACCTTCTCGGTCACCGATCTGGCGGCCGCGCGCAAGATCATCACCACCGCGGGCTTCCCGATCGTCGAGGCGACCAATCGCTTCTATGTACCGGCAGAGAACGCGCTCGGCGTCGTACATATCTTCCAGCAGGACTGAGCGGGGTTCAATTCGCCTGGCGCTGCGCCATCGCGCGTGCTCGAGCGACGGCGGGCGTCATACCAAAGCGCGCCTTGAATTGGCGGCTGAAGTGCGGGATGTCGTTGAAGCCCTCCCGTAATGCGACTTCGGTAATCGACAGCCGCTCGCAACGCGGATCGGCCAGCGCGGCATGGGCACGTGTCATCCGCTCCTCCCGCACCCAAGCCCCAAGCGTGTTGTTTGTGGACGCGAACAGCGTGTGAAGGTAGCGTTTGGAAATGCCGTGGGCCCGCGCGATCTCGGACGGCGTCAGGTCGGGGTCGGTTAAGCGACAACGTAAATAGGCTTTGATGCGAGACAGCAGCATCAGGGTGCGCGGACCGCTACGGCGTGACGTATCCCCCCGTCCCGCGTCCCCGGCCTCGAACGCCATGGCCAAGAGATCGAGGCATATATCGGCCGCTGCCGCTTGCTGCGACACGGTCATATCAGGCCCCTCCTCCACAAGCGTGGTAAGATAGGTCGCGGCGATGCGGCCGACGCCGCTATCCGTCTCGGGCATCACCGACAGATAACGCCCAGGATCGTCCAGCCGCCGTTCCAGGAGGGGCCGTGGAATGGCTATGAGAACACGATCGGTTCGTTCGATCACGGCCGACTCGTAGGGTACGGTCTTATCGAGCAGGAAAAGACCTCCGGTTGGGATCAGCGTATGACCGGTGGCGTGGTGAACCGTACTGGCGCCCGACAGGTTGAGTCCGACCAGGTATTGCGTCTGACCGTCGGCTTCGATGCAGCGCATCGAGCGTCGGAGTTCTATCGGATCCGATTGGATGCGCACGAAACGCAGCGGGCCGACGCTCATCTCTGCTATCTCGCAGCTAAAGCCGGCACGTCGACTAGGGTGAGCCTCGACCTTAGCCACCCGCGGGGCAACCAGCGCCTGATAACGTGAGAGCTGATCGGCACCGCCCAAATCTTGAGACGAATAGACCAATCGCACCAATCACCTCCCTACGCCTATTTGTTGGCGCGTCATCTATCTTTGCATGCTTAGCCCACCTGTTGCCACAACCCGTTTGCAGAGGCGTGCCGTCGGAGGAGTACGGTCGGAAGCAAATCTGGCGGGATCTAATGTGGCAAGAGAGAGTTTCTGTATTTATTGATAGGGTCTTCTTATAGAAGACTTTTTCGACACGAAGCGGCGATCAGATGTGCTGGCATTGCCGCGTGAATGGGCATACCAACCCTGCGCCGATGGGATTGATCCAAAGCGCTATCGATCTTGGGTGCCTTCACCTTATTTTGTTTCGCCCCTTAGATGATCCCCCAGGCCCTGTATCGCCCCCTGCCCGTTGTCTCGCGCAGACCGAGCGCTTCAATCAAATCCAAGGCCGCCCTGGTACTTACTCCAAGTTCTTCGGCAACCATTCCTCCAGAAATCACCCCCCGCTTCATCACAAGTTCGACCAGGTCTGGCAGCCGCGATGAGGATCGCCGCCCAGCAATCTTCCGCAACAGCCCAGCGCGGGCTGACAGCCAACGGGCGTGATCGACAAGGCCAGCTTCCGCGGCGGCCGCGATCGCCTCGAGTTGGGTGAGGAGACGTTGGGTCGTTCCGGCGGTCGGACTGAGCTGGCGCAGGCGCGGCGGGATCGCCCGTAGCCCGACGCTCAAGCACGGTAGATGGGTAGTCACTTTTCCGCGTTGGCGCAGGAGTGCTGCAGCAATGAGCCGACCGAGCCACGGTCGATGTGTGAGGGGTTGCTGGGTGTCCCAGTCGACGAGCGCGAGCGCAGCGGCGAGCGTCGATGGCAGATGCGTGGTTTGATCGATGCTGTCGCGCCAGAGATCGAAGCGGTCTTCTTCATCGCATTCGGCATTGTAGATGAGTGGAGTTTTTTGCCGCGGCGCGGCTGTGTCAGCGAGCGCCGCTTGGGCATTGGCGAGCGCGCTGTCGAGAGTGGCAAATGCCAACGTCAGATCATCGTCCGCGCTCGCCATCGCGTCGACGGAAGATGAGGTGTCCCGTACTGACGGGCGGTCTGCGTCGTCGGTCTCCTCTGCTGCCCCCTGCCCTCCCCTGCCGGCAAGATTTTGGAGCCGGTGGGCTCGGGCAGTCAGGGTCCAGCCGGCGTCGGTGTCGGCGATCTGACGCCGTGCGGAGAGGTATTCGCGTGCCCGGACGAGCTCGTGGCTGGGCGCACGGACGGCCATGTCGACGTCGGCGAGGACGAGGTCTTCTAGATGGACGAGCTCGCCTTCAAGAGCCAGGCTGGCAATGGCGTCGAGATAATGGGTACGGGCTAAAAACCCGTCGCGGATAGGGCTGGTTTTGAGGGTTTCGTCGAGGCGCGCGAGGCGATCTTCAGCCAGTGCCAAGCTGGGGAGAATATCTTCCCATTTGAGATCTGTCACCGTCCTGGAGGACATTCGTAACCTTCTGATAACCTTAATAAGATTCTCTCAAACGGAAGGTAACATATCTTTTGCTTCTGTCACTGCGTATGATCCCGATTTGTTCGATAAACACTGCTTATCGATAGTGATGAGGCTATGAGTTGATTTAGTAGTGCGTTCTGTGTGTTGGGATCTGAAATCCAACAGGTTTGGGTTTCGCCGTTTTCCGGTTTGATATCGGCAATCTGCTGATGACAGCTGAGCATTGCGGTTGTCCTTGGTACCGGCGAAGCCATGCCCTACTTTTTGTCTCCTCACGAATTTGCGGTTCTTGTTGGCGATTGAAGACAACCTACCTCCGGCGATTTTGGATCAAAAACTTGCTCGTGCTGTGAGAACGGCACAGGTCTCGTGCTGGTCGCTCTCGATCAGGTAGGGCTGGCCATACCGTTTTGATATCAAAGGATTGTACGTTCGTTTGTAGCGGCCCTACCGGTATCGATGTTAATCAGTGGGAAGTCAGTGCAGAGACACATCAGATAGACATCAATCGTCCCCGTACAGATTGTTGTGGGAACGTTTATCTGCCGGTTTATTCTTTCGCGGATTGCTCCGAGCGTGCAGGTCATGCATGAACTGAATGATTAAATCGATCAGGGATGGACGCCTGGCCTGACCCGGCAATTCTGCCGCCTGGAGGGATCGAGACTAACTCGCGAACTTGCTCACAGACGAAGATATGGCGGCCCTCAGCATTTGCTGCGCGGGGCATGGAAGGCAACTTTCTGCCCGGCGTTAGATCTGGCTAACTGGAAGGATGATCGTTGACGGCGACCGGTTTCCTGCCCTGGCCTGCGCTTGAAAAATTTATGCTTGCTAGTTCCCGTTTGCGTTATCTGTATGAGCAACATCGGCGGTAAAGTGAGCCGGCTGTAACGGAGCCAAGAGCTTCGAGATTGTTGCGCAGCTCCGGCCCGTATGCCCCTTCGGCCGTGAAGCGTCGGCTGTGGAATTGGGCAACCCTACATCGCCGGGAAAGATATAGAGGGACCATTTGTACCTCCGATTTTTCTCACTGCCTCGTGACTCGCTGTACGCGCCAGCGCTCGTCCATCGGCGAAAACTGACAGGCAGCCTCCCGAAATATCTTCGGTCTCCTGCTCTTCACCCAAGCCTCGGACGGTTTCTGCATTCGCGGGCGAGCAATCATTTGGCTTTGGAGGGCGTCGCAGCAGCGAGTTAACGATGCCGCGCGTCCAGTAGCTTCATGACGAGCAGCAGGTGCTTGCCCCTCGTGACCCGAAATCGACATAGGTTCTGAGCCTCGCGATCCATGTGGCAGAACTAAAGTGAGACCGCGGAAGAGGGCCCCAAGTGCTCCTAAAGGCAGCGCCTGTTGAGTAGGGGATTCTGGCGGAGTTTAGCGACCGCAGCATTGTATTGCCCGAGGCGATACGGCACGCGCCATCGGTCAATGCAGCGAGCGGGCGCTAAAAAGAACAAGGCCGCGCCTGTGGTGAGGCGGGAAATAACGGTTGCGTTGTACGTGTACAACTCCTGGGCCTCCCGAAGCATCCGCTGGAATCACCAGTGCCGCTAAGTTGTACGCGTACAACTTCAGCGATCTGACGCACTCGTGTCGGGATAGGCGGAAGCCGTTTCATGTCATTGTTCTAGATGGACTGTGGCAGTCGACGGCTGGTTAACTTTCGGTTAACCGAATACCTCTTGCCCGTAGATCAGAATCGGTTCTAACTGGCAATCAGCGCTTTTTGCGCCGACCAGCCAAAATAAGCGCAGATGCAGAGATCAGCGATGCCGAATTCCTCAATGCTCCTAGGTGAACCTCTTCCAGATTTGAGGTCGCTTATCAATGCTGATGCAGCGGAGCTGTCCAAGCGGCTGCGCGCTCAGCAATTGCGTGATTTCCCGCCGACGGCCGAAAAATCGATGCGGCGGTTTACGCCTGGCGAAGCGGCTAAATTCATCGGGATTCACGAAGGATATTTGCGGCAACTCGTCTCGGAAGGGAAGGGCGCTCCTGCAACTTCTCCGACGGGTCGGCGAACCTATTCAATCCAAGACGTCGAAGCCCTGCGCGTGGAGCTCGATAATTCCGGCAAGGGCGCTCGCCGTTACATTCCGCATCGTCGCGAAGGCGAGCCCTTACAAGTTATCTCCGTCATGAACTTTAAAGGAGGAAGCGGCAAAACGACGACCTCCGCTCACCTCGCTCAATATCTTGCCTTTCACGGCTATCGCGTGCTGGCGATCGACCTCGATCCTCAGGCTAGCCTTTCGGCTCTGTTTGGGCATCAGCCGGAATTGGACGTCGGCGAGAATGAAACGATCTATGGCGCTATTCGATATGGATCCGAGCGCCGCGATATGACGGAGATCGTTCGTGGTACATACATCCCCAACCTGCACATTATTCCGGGGCAGCTTGAGCTGATGGAATTCGAGCACGAGACGCCGAAGGCGCTCATGACTCGGACGAGCGACGATTCCTTGTTCTTTTCTCGTATTGGTCAGGCTTTGGCGCAGGTCGGTGATGCCTATGACATCGTTGTCATCGATTGCCCGCCGCAGCTCGGCTTCCTCACTCTTTCCGCGCTTTGCGCGGCGACAGCTGTTCTCATCACCGTCCATCCGCAGATGCTCGACGTGATGTCGATGTCTCAGTTCCTCAATATGACAGGGAGCTTGCTGGATGTTGTGGCTCAGGCTGGCGGTGCCACGCAGTATGATTGGATGCGCTATCTGGTGACACGTTACGAGCCGAGCGATGGTCCTCAGACCACGATGGTCGGACTGATGCGCTCGATTTTTGGTTCGCGCGTTCTAACCCATCCCATGGTGAAGAGCACGGCGATCGCCGATGCTGGCTTGACCAAGCAGACCCTTTACGAGGTGGAACGGCAGCAATTCACGCGCGGTACTTATGATCGCGCGGTCGAAGCTCTCGATCTCGTCAATGGC
The DNA here is from genome assembly GCF_900104955.1 of Beijerinckia sp. 28-YEA-48. Lineage (NCBI taxonomy): Bacteria > Pseudomonadati > Pseudomonadota > Alphaproteobacteria > Hyphomicrobiales > Beijerinckiaceae > Beijerinckia > Beijerinckia sp. 28-YEA-48. The sequence continues at coordinate 136,551 of NZ_FNSI01000002.1, read as the reverse complement.
GAGATTGAAGGGCTCATCAAACAGGTTTGGGGCCGCAAATAATGGCGCGAAAAATCTCTTTTGATGTTCCTTCGTCCGAGGAAACAGTGCCAGAGGCAGCTACACCCGCGGCCTCCACGCAACCATTCCGCCCCTTATTGGGCCTGGAGCGAACGATAAAGCAATCAAGCGCGCTCGGCGCCATTTCTCAGTCTCTCGGTGGCATCAACGAGAAGGTAAAGCGCGCCGAGCAAATCGAACAAAAGCTGGTCGAAGGCCAGGTGATCGTCGAGCTTGATCCAGAACTGATTGATAATTCTTTCGTGCCCGATCGAATGGAGTCTACGGAGGAGCAGAATGCTGCTTTCCGGGAGCTTATTCGCCAGCATGGTCAGAATACGCCGATCTTGGTGCGGCCGAAGCCGAATACCACGGGCCGATACGAAGTCGCCTTTGGTCATCGCCGCCTACGTGCTGCAAGAGAACTCGCTATCAAGGTCAAGGCGGTTGTTCGGCCTCTGTCGGACGAAGAACTGGTTGTCGCTCAAGGCCAAGAGAACAGCGGGCGTACGGATCTGACTTTCATCGAGCGCGCTCGGTTTGCCGCGCGCCTGGAGGACAGAAAGTTTTCCCGTGAGACCATCATGGCTGCGCTCAACGTGGACAAAGCGGCACTGTCTCGTCTGATTGCGATTGCCACGCGTATCCCAATCCAAGTTGTCGAGGCCATTGGTCCGGCTCCCGCGTTTGGGCGCGTACGTTGGCAGGAGCTGATTGATCTGCTCGATCAGGATGGCAATCGTGCTCGCGCTTTGGAAATTGTGAAATTGTCCGATTTCCTGTCTTTGGAAAGCGATAAGCGATTTGAAAAGGTCGTGGACGGGCTACGGGCGAAGCCCACCCGCACGCGCCCGGAAACCTGGGTGGCCCGGGACGGAACGCACGCGGCAAAAATTACCCGCGCCGGGCGAAAGCTTTCGCTGACATTCGATGATCGCGTGGCGCCAAATTTCGGCGACTTCGTTGAGACGAAGCTCGAGGCGCTCTTTGATGAGTATCGAGCGGAGAATCCCTCGGCTTGAACGAACTCGGTCCGGCCGGGGAATCCGGTCAGACAGGGAGACTGCAACTAACAGTGGAGAAAAACAGCAAAAGAAAAAGGCCCCCGAAACAGCGTCCGGAAGCCCTTCTCATAGTTCGCACCTAGAGAATCTCACTTCCGCGAATCACAGTCAAGAGTCTCGTGAGAGACGAACGCCGTTTTGGTGAGCAATATTCTTTTGCCTAATTGAGGCAAAGACATGCAGCCACATTCACCAACGACGCCCTTTGGGCGGCGATCGCTGACGCTTGCCCATGTGGCAAGCCAGATCGCCGCCGGTACGCGCCAGCCCGAAAAGATTGTCCATAAATGGAAGATCTATCAGGCTATCTGTGCCGCCCGGCCGCTTCTGGGCGTGTCGGAGCGGGCCCTGTCGGTCCTCAACGCCTTGCTGACATTCCATCCAGAGACCGTCCTGACAGGCGAGGGGGATCTCATCGTATTTCCCTCGAACCAGCAGTTGTCGTTGCGGGCTCATGGCATGCCGGCGTCGACCCTTCGTCGCCACCTGTCGGTGCTGGTGGACGCCGGTCTTGTGGTGCGGCGGGATAGTCCGAACGGCAAGCGCTACGCGCGAAAAGGCAGGGACGGTCAGATCGAGCTGGCGTTCGGCTTCGACCTCTCGCCTTTGGTGGTCCGCTCGGAAGAGTTCGAAAGCTTGGCCGAGGCGGTGGCGGCTGAGGCACGGGCACTCAAGCTCGTCCGCGAGCGGATTACCCTGTGTCGGCGTGACATCGCCAAAATGATTGAGACGGGTATCGAAGAAAACGTGCCGACCCGACGTGCAGGGCAGGGGCCTGCGGACTGGCAGGAGATCCACGCGGGCTTTCGGGCGATCGTCGAGGGGATTCCGCGGTCTGCGGCGAGGGCCGAACTGGAGCCGATTGCGGAGGTCTTATCTCAGCTCGCGGATGATGTACTCAATCTCCTCGAAACATACATCAAATCTCAAAATATAAGCGGCAGTGAGTCTCAAATTGAGCGTCACATACAGAGTTCAAACCCAAACCCCTCTACTGACTTTGAACCTGACCTCCAAGGAGGCAGGGCGGCGAGAGTGGAGACTCTTATGTCGACATCGAAGCTGGCGGAGGGGTCCTATCCGCTGGGAATGGTGCTCGATGCTTGCCCCGATATCATCGACTATGCGTCAGGGGGGGAAATTGCGAATTGGCGTGACTTCGTGGCAACGGCCACGGTTGTCCGCTCAATGCTTGGCATCAGTCCCAGCGCTTATGAAGAAGCCCAATCAGTCATGGGTGAACGTCAGGCTGCTATCCTGGTTGCCTGCATCCTGCAGCGGAGTGCTAACATCAACTCCGCTGGTGGCTATCTCCGTGGGCTGACGCGAAAAGCGGAAGCTGGAGAGTTCTCGCTAGGTCCGATCCTTATGGCACAGATCAATTCTCGGTTGAGGGAAAAAAGGAGAGCGTAGGTCATGGTCGTCCGGATGCATGTTTTGGGCGCTGCCCATGTCGTTACGGGCTCGTCCTATCTCCTGGAGACCAATGGACGGCGCATTCTGATCGATTGTGGCATGTTCCAAGGATCGAAAACTTTAAAGGAGCTGAATTACCGGCCTTTTGCTTTTGAGCCGGAGCAGTTGCACGCGGTGCTGCTAACTCACGCACATATCGATCATTCAGGCCTCCTTCCGAAACTGACGAATGCTGGCTTTCACGGGCCGATCCATGCGACCCGCTCCACTGTGGAGTTGTGCTCGATCATGCTGCGTGACTCCGGCCATATCCAGGAGATGGAGGTGGAGCAGCTCAACCGTCGTCGCGCGCGCAATGGTGAATTACCGGTGGCGCCCATTTACACGGCTGAGGATGCGGTAGCTGCCATGAGTCAATTCCGGGCTGTGGGCTATGATGTTTGGTTGGACCTTGGATCGGGCGTTCGCGCTAGATGGTGGAATGCTGGTCATATTCTGGGCTCTGCTTCCATCGAGATTGAGGTGAACGAGGGTTCAGGCGAGCCTATTCGCATTTTGATGTCAGGGGATCTTGGGCCAGATGCGAAACTTTTCCATGCAGATCCTGATGGACCGAAGGGGCTTGACCTCGTTGTCTGTGAGGCGACTTACGGCGATCGCGATCGGCCGGAAACAACGATCGAAGATCGACGCGTTGAATTAGCAGGCGAGGTGCGAGCGGCCGCACAGCGGGGTGGCCCGCTACTGATTCCGTGCTTTGCCGTAGAGCGCACCCAGGAAATTCTCTCAGATCTGCTCGATTTGATGGATGGTGGTCAAATTCCGCAAGCCCCTATCTTTGTCGATTCGCCCCTCGCCATCAAAGCGACTGAAATCTTCCGAAGCCATGCGGGTGAATTGGAAGATGGTGAATGGCTGGCGCGGCTCACCAATTCTCCTCAGGTGCGTTTCACCGAGAGTGCCGATCAAAGCAAATCGCTCGCGCGACTCCGTGGTTTCCACATTATCATTGCGGCAAGTGGCATGGCCGACGCAGGGCGAATCCGCCACCATCTGAAGAATCATTTATGGCGCGCTTCCACGACGGTTCTGTTCGTCGGCTATCAGGCAGAGGGAACGCTTGGCCGTCTTCTTCTGGAAGGCGCATCGACTGTTACCATTCAAGGCGACGCGGTTCGGGTGAAGGCGCAGCTTCGGTACATCGACAGCTATTCTGGGCATGCTGACAGAAGCGAAATCCTCGATTGGCTCAAGGCGCGTAAGCCAATTCGTGGCGGCGTGGCACTCACGCATGCCGAAAACAAGGCTTTGACCGCTTTCATTCCGACCGTAGGCGCCGAGATCGTCGCACCGGAGCATGTGATTGCGCCTCATCTTGATGACATTCTTGAAATTGGTGTCGGCTCCTTGCGTCGTATTCTGCCGCCTGAGCCGCGCAGAGTTGAACCAGGACGGGCTGTCGGAAAAGATTGGCATAACGATTCCGCAGAGTTCCTGCTCGATCTGAAAGAGGCGTTGGACAAGGCCGCCGACGATCGTGCTCGGGGTGTTATTCTACGTCGGCTTAAGCGGGCGCTGGAAGATGTTGATTAAGCCAATCGTACGTTTGCCCCAATCTTAACTATCAACGAACTGAGGCTAGCCTGCTGACCTCAACTCGTTCTTTGAATCGTTCCGTGGTTTGATTCTTAGATTGAAGAAATTGCAGGCTCCGATCGGAGCGGGGCCGCAGCTATCCGAGCTTCAAATAGTGAGCATGCAGGTTGTGAGGCCGGTGTTTGAAGACCCTTCTAAACAGCCTGGCGGGCGCGCCGGGTGACGTCCGTGTCGTTTTGCGGATCGAACCCGTAGGTGAGGGGGTGCACGTGCTGACATTGCGGGCAGGTGCGTGAACCTGCATCGGTATTGAAGCGACTGATACCAGCTTCCGCTGCGTCAAGAAAGGCCTGAAATCCTTTGACCGTGACGTCTATCGTGACCGCGCCAAACAAAGTGCCGCAGTGCGGACACACCCAACCGTAGCTGACTTCGCCGGGACGTGCTTCCGAACCGCCAATGCACAGCGTGTAATAATGGCCATCGGTGCCGGGCGCGTCGAGCCAGACAGTGTCGACGTCGGCTCTCATCCAGTATCCAAAGAGATGGCGAACCTCGAACCAGGTCGAGCGTGTTACGGGATGCAAGATGGCCCGGGTCGAACTGATCGGGACCGGCAGAACACGCTGACCCACGAGCTCGTGCAACAGATAAGGCGAGACGTCCTGCTTCAGATGGCCAGACCAGATGGCGTAGTCGCCGAGCAGCGGCCAACTCGCTGAGCCTTCGATCATCGAACGGGTATAGGACAGAAGCGGGCCTCCACCCGGCGTGATTTGCGATTGTGGCCCTACCATTGCTTGCGCGCCTCGCGCATTTCCGGCGTATCGGTACTCATGAAACCCGAATAGGCTAGCGGATTGACGTGGCCGCAGTTCCAGCAGGTGCGCAGGCGCATATCGTCATTATATTCCCGCACCGCCGCCAGTTCCCAGCGCCAGAAGCCGCGAAAGCCTTCGCGTCCAGTAACATACTCGCTCATATGCAGAAGCGAAGTGCATTCTTCGCAATACCAGGCCGCACGATCCGTTTCTTCGCCTGTCGGCCTTCCCATGACGATGATGATGTGGTCGGGATCGCCGTTGACGCCTGGCACAGGAATGATCACTTCATCCTTGTCGTTGATGTGCCAGTAGCCAAAAACGAACTGTGTATGATGCGGCGTGCCGGCGCAGGTGATGTGAGCGACATAGGGAATGCGAGGCACTTGCACGATGCCTTTCGGGCCTATCTCGAAGTTCTTGCGCTCCTTGACCAGCTCCATCGCCAGCTTGGCATTACCGATCTCATCGCGTTTGGTGTGTGAGACCTGGCGGATGCCGTAGACATTGTCGCCGATCGGCATGAACCCCTGCAGCTTCTTGATCACCTTATCGTTCAGAAAGTCCCAGTCGTCGTGGATCTTCTCGATTGGTTCATCGACATAGATGTTCGTGTACATGCCGAACCCTCCCGTGCTGCGATTGGCTTTCCGCTAGCTCGATAAAATTGAGTTTGCCATTTTGACAGGAACATGTCAATTTTTCGCCGCATAAAAGCAACGGGCTGCAGCCTGTCGATGGCGGAGGGATATGGCGGATGGCATGGACGACGATTTGTCGCTCGGAAGAAATGCCGGCAGGCAGCATCAAACGTAAGCGCTTGCCGAACGGCGATCCGGTTGCCGTCGCGCGGTTGCAAGACGATCGCCTCGTCGCATTTCATAACGAATGTCCGCATTTTAAAGGGCCGCTTGGCACGGGCGCGATAAGGGATTCGACGATCATCTGCCCGTGGCATTTCTTTCGTTTCGATCTGATCACGGGGAGGGCGGTCGGCGTCGGCGAAAGCCTCATGAGACTCAAACTCTATGAAGTCCGCGAGCAGGATGGGGAAGTCGCTGTCGCGTTCAACTGACATCGGAAAGCTTGGGGGAGGGAATTGATGATGATGAAGCGTGTGGCATTGGCGGCTTTTACCTCCATATGGACGAGCATCGCCGCACCCGGTGGATTGGCAGCTCAGGAACCCATCAAGATCGGTGTACTGCATCCGTTGACCGGCCCGCTGGCTTTGGTCGGGATAGAATCCACCGATGGCTTCGTTCATTACTTTGAACAGATCGGCAATAGGGTGGCGGGCCGGCCGGTGACGATCCTGAAAGAGGATGATGCGGCCAATCCATCGCAAGGTTTGGAGCGAACCCGTCGCCTGGTGGAACGCGAACGAATCCATATTTTGTCAGGCCTAACCAGTAGTGCCGTCGCTTATGCGCTGCGCTCCTATGTGGACCAACGCCAGATTCCGCTTGTCATCATGGGGTCGGCCGGCGCCAATGATCTCACCGACAAGCAGGCTAGTTCCTATATTTTCCGCACCAGTTTCAGCAATCGGCAGCTTGCCGCGCCAATTGGTCAGTATGCTTGCGAAAAACTCGGCTTGAAGAAAATCGTCGTGATGGCTAGTGATTTCGTCACAGGCCACGAGCAATCCGCGGCGTTTGGTGAGCGATATACCAGGGCTGGTTGCACGGTGGTGCGTACGATCATGGTGCCGCTGGGCACATCGGACTTCACACCATTTCTAGGCCAGGTCGCGTCACTCGGAGCGGACGGTGTGTGGGCGATGTTCTTTGCCGCTGATGCCATCGCCTTCGTCAAACAATATGAAGCATTGGGGTTGAAAGACAAGCTGCCACTGATTGGCCCGTCTGGGTTGATCGACCCGGCGCTTCTTGGCGCTATGGGCGCGGCGGCCACAGGTATCATGGCGCCAATCTACTATACGACATTGCTCGATAGTCCGGAGAACAAAGCTTTCGTTCAGTCCTTCAAAGCTCGCTATGGACGTGAGCCTGGTGCCACGGCCGCATCCGGTTATATCGCGGCCATGGCGATCGCGCGCGCCATCGAGGCCATTGATGGGCGAGTGGAGGACAAGCCTGCCCTCCTCGCGGCGCTACGCCAAGTGCGATTGAAAACGCCGATCGGCATGTTCGAATTCGATGCCAAGCAGAATATCGTTCTCGATTTCTATCTTGGAAAAGTTGGCCCCAGTGAGAGCGGCTACACCTTGCAGGTGGTCGAGCCGCTGGAGAAAGCCGTCGACCAGTATGGGGTTGCCCGCTGACGGCGCTCCGCATTCCGACGTTTGACTCATCCTCCGAAAGCATCGCTATGGAACTGTGCTTATGATGGCCCTGCAGTTGGTCAATGGGATTGCCTACGGCAATCTTCTGTTTCTGATCGCGGCGGGTTTCACGCTGATCTTCGGTATCCTGCGCGTTATCAATATGGCGCATGGATCACTGTTTCTGCTCGGCGCCCATGCGGCGATCTCGGCAGCGACCGTGACCCAGAGTGTTTGGGCCGGAATTCTTGCCGGATCGCTCGTCGCGGCGCTTCTGGGGGCCGTGATTGAGCGAACTTTACTCTATCGCATCCAAGGTAATTATCTGGCTCAGGTGATCGTCACCTTCGGTGTTCTGATGATCGTCGGCGATCTGTTTCAGGTCTACTGGGGCGGCACGCCACGCATCTATGCGCTGCCCGACAGTTTGCGCGCCTCCGTTTCGTTGGGAGCGCTACGTTACCCTGTCGATAGGCTCATTCTGGTGGCCGTCGGCCCAGCGATTGCGATTGCGTTGTGGTTTCTCATCGAGCGCACGGCGATTGGCGCGAAGGTGCGAGCTGCGGTCGACGATGAGGAAATCGCTCAGGCGATTGGCATTAGCGTGCCCCGCCTGCGTGTCTTCGTTTTTGCATTGGGTAGCCTTCTGGCTGGCCTCGCCGGTGCGCTGGGATCGACCTTCATCGGTGCCAAGCCAGGGGTCGATCTCGACATCATCCTCCTGGCGCTTGTGATTGTCGTCATCGGCGGCCCAGGCAGTCTCGTTGGTTCTTATGTCGCGGCGCTTGCCATCGGCATGATCGATTCCATTGGCAAAAGCCTATGGCCTGAGCTTTCGATGTTTCTGCTCTTCGCGCCGATGCTCGTTGTCTTGATTGTTCGGCCGTATGGGCTGTTTGGTAGCCCGCCGGGTGTGGCCGCCGCCGCGCGACAAATCAAGCCCATCAGCATTCCAGCGCCCAATTGGGTCTGGAGAGCCTTTGACGCCGTGCGAAGAGCGACGGCTGTCTGCTCCTGGCCGATAGCCGTCGCTTTCGCGCTGAGTGTCGCCATGGCCATCCCAGCTCTAGGTTCAGGATTCCTCGTCACGGTCGTGGTCTTGATGCTGATCTGGTCGGTGTTCGCCATCGGGCTTAATGTCATGCTTGGCTATGGTGGCATGCCGTCGCTCGGCCATGCGCTGTTCTTCGGCGCGGGGGCCTATGCCATGGCCTGGTCGGGATTTGCCGGCTTGAGCGGCTACGTCGGCCTTGTAGCGGCCATTGCCTGCGCCTGTGCCGCGGCGCTCTTCCTGGCTGCCGTGGCAGTGCGCGCGCGGGATGCGCAATTGCTGCTCGTCACCCTCGCCGTGGCCCAAGTTGTGTGGGGCGTCGTGTTCAAATGGCGCTCGGTGACCGGCGGCGATGACGGCCTAATTCATCCGCAGGCATTTCCGCTGATGTCGACGGGTATGTCGCCGTCGACCAATCTCTATGTTCATGTCGCCGCCGCCTTTGTCTTGGCGTTGATCGCTTATGCCTGGTTTGTGCGATCGAACTTTCGGTTACTTCTGACCGGCGTGCGCACGAACGAACCGCGACTGCTGGCCTTGGGTTATCATGTCGATCTTCTGCGCTTCAAAGCCATCCTGGTGTCGAGCGCCTTTTCCGGTTTTGCCGGCGGCCTTTATGCCATTTATTCGGGCTTTGCTGCGCCGGAATTGTTCAGTGTTCATACGTCAGCGAAGGTGTTGCTGATGGTGGTGATCGGCATGGCTGGAACTTTCTTTGGACCCATCGTCGGTGCGGTCACGATCATCGGAATGGAAGAAGTTTTCTCTGGTTGGACCGAACGGTCGAACACATTGCTCGGTGCACTCTACATTCTCGTAGCGCTCTTCGTCTTCGGGGGTATCAGATTGGTCCGCCGGCGTGTTGGTGCGCGTAAATCCGTACCGCTTGCGTCGGCGGTCTTGCCATGAGCGCCGCTGCTGGAGTTGCCATCTCGGTTAAAGGCCTGAAGAAATCCTTCGGATCGATCGAAGTGATCCGCGGTATCGATATTTCCTTTTCGCACCACGAGAGACATTTGGTCATTGGTCCAAATGGAGCGGGGAAGACGACCTTCTTCAATCTCCTCAACGGCCAATACAAGCCGAGTGCCGGCCAGATCGAATTCCTTGATGTCGACGTCACGTGTATGTCGGTACGGCAAAGGGCTCTTCTGGGCCTCGGGCGGACATTTCAGATCGCCAGTCTGTTTCAAGATCTGAGCGTGCGCGACAATCTGCGGATCGCCGCTGGCGCGCCGCAGGCTGGGAGCCGTAGCGGAAAATCTGCCGAGGAAAATGCTGCCCATGCGCTTCAGTTCTGTGGCCTGAAGGCTGACGGCGCCGTGCGGCACCTCTCCTATGGCGAGCAGCGGCGATTGGAAATCGCCATGGGGTTGGCGACGGCGCCAAAGATCCTGTTGCTCGACGAACCGATGGCCGGTCTCACCCAGATCGAACGTGGCGTCGTCGCCGAGCGCATCATCGAACTCAGCGCCTCCACCGGCATCCTTTTGATCGAGCATGATCTGGAGGTGGCGCTTAAATTGGCGGATCGGCTGACGGTTCTACATCTTGGCCAGGTGGTGGCTCATGGGGCGGTGGCCGCGGTGATGGAGGATCCCTTCGTGCGCAAAATCTATCTTGGTTGACCAGAATGAGTGACCTCACCGTTGTCGATCTCGATGTCATGTTGAACGGTGCCCATATCGTTCAGGGCATCTCGTTCGGCGTCCCACAAGGGCGTTCGATCGCCATTCTCGGTCCCAATGGTGCGGGCAAGACCACATTGGTTCGCGCTCTCATGGGGCTGGGCGCCAGCGTCTCGACGGGGCGCATCATGATCGGCGCGGCCGACCTCATAGACCGGCCGGCCTGGGAACGGGTCGACAATGGCATCGCCTATGTGCCGCAATCGCGGCGCATTTTTCCATCTCTGACGGTCGACGAACATCTCACTGTGGCGATGCGGAACGGTCTTGAAGGGCACAGCTGGAGCCGCGAGGCAATTTTCCAGCTATTTCCCAATTTAGAGGTACGGCGGGCGGTGCGCGGCGGGTTATCGGGTGGCGAGCAGCAGATGCTGGCTATCGCTCGCGCTCTGGTCAGCAATCCGCGTCTCATCATTCTTGACGAGCCGACGGAAGGCTTGTCGCCGGCTATGGTGCGCCGGGTGATGGATGTGTTGCAGGAGCTGAAGCGCAGGGGGATCGGCATCCTTCTGGTCGAGCAAGATCATCGCTTTGCGGCTGAGATCGCCGATGAAATTTATGTCTTGCAGGCGGGGCGAATCGTGTTCCACGGTAAGGCTGCGGACGAAGCGGAAATCAAGCGGGCCGTCGAGGCCACCTTTGGTTTTGGAGATAGGATCAAGACGGAAACATGAGCAAGAGTTCGAAACGGGCGGACCGGGCAGAGGTGGATGCGAAGATCGAAGCCCAAACCCCGAGCGGCGCTGCCTATACCGCGTTAATGTTCGAAATATTCCGGATCAACAGTCGCATCAACATTTGGGGGGATCGCTTCTCGGCCGGCAGCGGTCTCACCGGTGCGCGCTGGCGTGTGCTGGGATCGATCTTGCCGGCGCCAAAATCGGTGCCGCAGATCGCGCGGGAGCGGGGCCTGGCGCGTCAATCAGTGCAGCAGATCGCCAATTCTCTGGTCGGCGACGGACTGGCCAAGTTCAAAGACAATGAGCGGCACAAGAGTTCGAAATTGTTGGCGCCAACAGCCCTCGGCCGCAAAACTATTCTGCAACTCAACGCCCGTTACGCTGCCTTCTCCAATGTGATTGCCCATGATTGCACGGCCGCCGAACTGAAGGCAGCGATGAAGCTTTTGGAGAAACTGTCGGAGCGGCTTGATATCGAGGATTTCTGATTCAAACCAGCATCGAGCCATTAACACCGACATAAGCGTCAAAAATGGCGTCTCGCGATAGAGGCCACGGAGGAATTGAGCCATGCCAAATATCGACGTACCGCGCTTTTCAATGGCTGAGCGCGATCGTCGCTGGGCCCGCGTTCGCGAGCTGATGGCCCGTGATGGCATGGATGTGATTGTCGCGACACCGCATACGGGGCATCACGATCATTTCTCGGCCTATTCGCGTTATCTGACGGGGCTTGGTGGCTATTCTTTGGAGGTCGGTGCGGTGTTTCCCCTTGACGGCACGGTCACGGCGATCGTGGTCCCCGACGTGGCCCCACGGAAGTGGCACGCGCAACAGGATTGGGTCACCGATATTCGAAGCCACGGGCGCGCCTTTGGCGATGGAATTATCACCCGTCTAAAGGAATTGGGGCTCGACCGTTCCCGCATTGGCTTGGCAGGGCTTACGGGTGTGCCGCGTTTCGCGGACGGTCTCGTGACGCACGCTTTCTACGAGAAACTGCGCCAGGCCTTTCCAAATGCCGTGCTCTGTGACTGTACGCGTCTTCTCGATGTTGCCCGTTACACAAAGGGCCCCGAAGAAATAGAGTTCCTCCGCGGCGGCGTTGTCCAAGCGGAGGCGGCGATTGCTGCGCTGCAGGCGACGGCCCGACCTGGCATAAGCGAGAATGAAGTCTATGCTGCGATGCTGGCTGCTATGGTCGCGCGTGGCAGCGAAGTTCCGGCGATGATCATGTGGTCGGCGGGGAGGCCTGAGGCGCTTGTCTCGGCTGGTCTGCCTACAGCACGGCGCTTTGAGCCAGGCGATTTCATTCGCGTCGAGGTCGAAAGCCGCTACGCCGGCTATTGCGGGCAGGTCACGCAGATGGCGGTGTTGGGGCAAATCCCTCCCGGCTACAACGATCTGTGGCAGCTGCAACAGGAGGCGGTCGCACTTTGCAGCGAATGGGCGAAGCCAGGCATTACTCTTGGTGAATTGGCGACGCGCACGGAGGCGATCGCGAAAAATACGCCTTGTCGCATTCGTTTCCTGATGCATGGGCGCGGCCTCGGCGACGATGCACCGATCTATGTCTTTTCCGCTGCCGACGAGATCAAACGGTGGGTTCTGGAGGAGAACGCATCCTTTATCATTAAACCTATGGTGATCCGTGATGGCTACGCCGATGTTGTCTGGGGTGATTCCGTGATGATTACTCTAGCGGGTGCTCAGCGGCTGGGAACGATCGAGCCCACCATTCTCGAACTCTCCTGAACCGGATTTTCTGGTCGTTCCATGCCGTGGCATAGTATGTCAGCGCTCGCGGAGCCTGATGCTACTAGGCTGCGGCTGCGTAGATATCTATGACCTCTCCCAGCATTCGGAGCGCCGCCTCCTTGGGGCGTTGGAACGAATTGCGGCCAATGATAGAGCCAAACCCGCCTCCAGAATGGATAGCGCGAATTTCATCGAGCAATTTGTCATCATCAAAGATGGCGGCTCCCCCGGAGAAGATGACGATACGGCGGCCTGCGAAAGCACAATCGACCACATGACGAACCCGCTCAGCCAGGGTTGCGATCGGAATGCGCCGTTCGTTATAGACCTTTCGAGCTGCTTCCTGCTCGATGTGCGCCGTTGGTAGCTTTACCTTGATGATATGCGCCCCGAGTTGAGCTGCGATCTGGACGGCATAACCAACTACGTCGATCGCTGTTTCCCCCTCCTGGTTCAGGCCCGACCCGCGCGGATATGACCAGACGACAACCACGAGCCCGTTGCGCTTCGCTTCCTCGGCGGACGCACGAAGCTGCTCGTACATCTCAAGCTCGTGTACCGATCCTGGATAGATGGTGTATCCGATAGCGCTGCAACCAAGACGAAGCGCGTCTTGCACACTTCCCGTCAGGGCCTGGTTTGGATCTTTTTCATCCCGCAGGCTGTCATTGTTGTTCGCTTTGAGAATGAGCGGGATTTCTCCCGCAAAATCTCGCGCTCCCGCCTCCAGAAAACCGAGCGGGGCCGCATAGGCATTGCAGCCGGCTTCGATCGCGAGTTCGAAATGATAACGCGGATCGTAAGCCGGCGGATTGGGCGCGAACGAACGTGCCGGCCCGTGTTCGAACCCCTGATCGACCGGTAGAATGACCAGCTTCCCGGTGCCCGCCAGCCGGCCGTGGTTCAACAGTTTCGCGAGGTTTGTCAGCGTCCCGGGATTGTCTGCACCATACCAGCCCAGGATTTCCTTTACGCGCGGTCTCATCATCTTCCTCCTGTCGGGCCCGTAGATCGGCCCCATGTGACATCGGCTTCGTTAATCCGCGCCGCAGGCAGCCTGTTGGATCGCAGCAGACCTCCCGGGATCAAGTATCTACCGAGCGGAGGACAAATTTCCGCAGCGCCTTGGCAAAACCTTCGTCCTCGTTGCTGTCGGTGACCGCATTCGCCTGTGCCTTAACATCGTCGCTTGAGTTTCCCATAGCGATGGAAAATCCGCTCTTGCGAAACATGAGAACGTCATTAGGCATGTCCCCGATCGTGGCGATATGCTCGGGAGGAATGTCCAGAAATTTAGAAAGGTTTGTCACGACCGCACCTTTGTTGGCTTGCGGATGGGTGACGTCGAGATAGTACGGCTGCGAGCGTGTCGCACTAACTTCACCGTCGAGTACGCTCTGCGCCAGCTTCTCGCAGGCTGCGACCCGGCCAAGATCATCAGAAACCCCAACGATCTTCACCGCATCCGCTAAATCCGAATCGGTGAAGGCGGACACGATCCTAGCATTGAACTTGACCGTCCAGGTTTCCCGCGCAACATGCGGCGCATTCTGGTCGCGGATCAGCCAATCTGTTTTCGTATAAACCCATGCATCTAGTCCCTGATCGAGAAAGAGTTTCAGAGTCTGTTTTGCTGCAGTGGGATCAAGCGTGTGGCTGTCGATGACCGAGAAGTCAGGTTTGACAAAGATGCCGCCATTGAAGCCGGCTATAGGAGTTCGCAGCGCCAACGGATCGATCAACATTGCCATTCCGCGCGGCGGCCTGCCGCTGGTGATGGCAAACACGATGCCTGCGGATTGAAGGTCCTTCACGGCCATCACCGCCTCGGAGGTCAGCACTTTCTCCGGGGTAAGAAGAGTGCCGTCAACATCGGCGAGGACAAGCGCAATTTTCGCCGCAGCGCGAGCAGAGTCTGTCATACGTTTATTCCTCCACCGGCTCCCACCGAAGCGTCGGAACGATGGCCCCCGAGGACGAATCTCTCGATCGCATTGGCAAATCCATCGTCACCATTGCTATTGGTCACAAAATCCGCAGCCCGCTGCACCGCCGGTGCAGCATTTCCCATGGCAATACTCAGACCACTCCTTTCAAACATCGTGACGTCATTGCTACCGTCACCAATGACGGCGATTTCCGCCAGCGGAATGGCTGACAGCTTCGCGAATTCCGATAGCGCCGCACCCTTGTTCGCTAGCAGGTGTGTAATGTCGAGGTAGTAAGTCTGCGAACGCACGACAGAGACTTGGCCGGCGAGCAGGGCTGAGACATCAGCCTCACATTTTGTAAGGAGCGCGGAATCCCTGCTGACACCGACGATCTTCGACGCGGAATTAAGCGCGGATCCAAAATCGTCGACGACTGTCGGTCGGAAGCCAACGGTACGTTGCTCGAGCGCGGCATAGGGCTCCTCAGGATCGCGCAGCAGCCAATCCCGATCACTAAAAACCCATACCTGCGCGCCGAGCATATCGAGCTGTTCGACCGCACGATGGGCGACGTCGGGGGGCAGCGGATGCTCCACGATTATCCTAAGATCTGGGTCCGTCAACATCCCACCATTGAACCCGATCAACGGCGTCTTAATTTTGAGAGGCTCGACAAGCATGAACAGGCCGCGTGGTGGCCGGGCGCTGATGACGCCAAATATGACGCCGCTGGCATGTAGCTTTGCAACGGCTGACCGGGCACGCGTTGTCAAAGTCTTATCGTCGGCCACCAGCGTTCCATCGACGTCCGACACAACGGCGGAAATTTTAGGCGAGGGAGTTCGCTTATGCGTTATCATGAAGAGCTTCCTGCGTCAGTTCCATCGATGTTTCGCCAGTGACGGTTATCGCTCTTCAAAAGCGCGTCCGCTTCGCTCGGTCCAGAGCTTCCTGCGGGATAGGTCGGTAACACTGTCATGCGGTCTGCGGCCCATGCATCAAGAACTGGCTGCACGATGCGCCAAGTTTCCTCCACCATGTCTGCCCGCATAAATAAAGTGGGATCGCCGATCATCACGTCATAGATCAACGTTTCGTATCCAACATTTGGCTCCTCGGGGAACCAGTCGGTATATCGAAAGTCCATTTTAACAGCAGCAAGGTCAACCACTGGGCCGGGACGTTTGATCTCAAGTTGTAGGGAAATCCCTTCGTTTGGGGAAATGGTCAGGATCAGCCAATTGGGCCGCAAAGAGCCGACGGGTGTATCCTTGAATGACGCGTAAGGCGCCTGCTTGAAGCAGATTGCGATCTCCGTAAGGCGTTGCGACAGGTGCTTGCCGGTACGGATATAAAAAGGCACTCCGGCCCATCGCCAGTTGTCGATCTCAAGCGCCATGGCGATGTAGGTTTCCACCTTCGAATCCGAAGCCACATCAGGCTCTTGCCGATAGGCTTTTACTT
The DNA here is from genome assembly GCF_900104955.1 of Beijerinckia sp. 28-YEA-48. Taxonomy (NCBI): domain Bacteria; kingdom Pseudomonadati; phylum Pseudomonadota; class Alphaproteobacteria; order Hyphomicrobiales; family Beijerinckiaceae; genus Beijerinckia; species Beijerinckia sp. 28-YEA-48. Next base: position 120,756 of record NZ_FNSI01000002.1, on the reverse strand, counting down.
CCTTGCCCAGTATTGTGCCGGCGCCATACTGGCCGCGCACAGCGCATTGCGGCCGAGCGACAGGCATTGAGGCCAGTACCTCCGCCTTCTTGTTGCGAATAGCGGCAGCACCGAATCCGGTCGGTGGGTCCATGGCCACCATTGAAATCAGAGAAAACACGTGGTTCGGGACCATGTCGCGCAGTGCACCGGTCGCCTCGTAGAACGTGCCGCGCTCCTCCACGCCAACGGTCTCAGCCACAGTGATCTGCACATGATCGATCCGATCACGATTCCAGATCGGCTCAAACAACCCATTGGCGAAACGGAAGGCCATAATACTCTGGACCGTTTCCTTTCCAAGAAAGTGATCGATCCGGAAGATCTGGTCTTCGCTCAGTGTGCGCTTGATGCGCTCATTCAATTCGCGCGCTGAGTCTAGGCTATGACCGAACGGTTTCTCGATCACGACGCGTCGCCAGAACTTGCGCTTATCGGTTTGATGCTCATCTTGATTGGTGAGCTTCGCTTTGCCGAGCTGGTCTACCACCGTGCCGAAGAGCCTATCGGCAACCGCGAGATAGAAGACGACATTGGCCGCCGTGCCGTGCACCTTTTCGGCTTCGTCAAGGCTGCCGCGAAGTGTCTCGTACAATTCAGGCTTGGTCAGGTCGCCCTGGACATAGGACATCTTGTCGGAAAGTTGCTTCCACGCAACCTCGTCAATGTGATCAACATTGAACTCCGTCGCCATATTGCCGACAAAGCTTTTCAGCGTGTCGTAAAGATGATGCCTCCAGCTTTCGACGGTTCCTGCCGACCGAGCTACACCGATCAGCGCAAACTTTTCCGGCAGCAGCTTGGTGCGGGCGAGATTATAAAGCGCTGGTATGACGAGCCGCTTGGTCAGATCACCAGTAGCGCCGAAAATCACCATGGCACAGGGATCAGCTTGGCTGAGCTGGCGTTGCGGTGGAGACGCTGTCACCGGCGGGGCCGGACCTGAACGGTTGCCTGGCATGCGCTACTCCGCTGCCTCTTGCGCGGATGCTCGTCGTTGCGACTTCTTGGCTTTCGCCAAGGGGTGGATAGGACCGTTGCCTTCAATGTGACCGCCGAAGCTCGAAGCGCGTGACCGAGCACATTTTTCGGCGTAAATTCAAATTTTAGCAGGAGATCCTCGATCGGCCTCGATCGACATATGTCGTCCCTGTACCGACAGTTGAACTTACGCCTACGCCTTAAAGTTCCGGCCCAGGCGACGGAAATATGATAAACATTGGGGCGTCTGCAGTAGCAGACTCGGAAACTACTTAGATCCGGCTATCGTGCTGTTTAACCAACTCCCGAATCCGACTGGGTTTGCCTGTAAAGAAGTTTAGTTTCCAAGCCTGCGATAGGGAACATCTTGGCGATAAGATAAGCGCGATTTGAGTATCCGGATTCGATCGCAGTCCTCCCTTTAATCAGCATGTGGGAGGCCTTGCTGGATTTGCGACGTCAAAGACGCCGGTCTTCAGTGGCCGTGAACGGGTAGCTTCGAGAAGGATTGCGCGCATGGCGTTCAGGGTTCAGGTTGGCCCAGACCAGATCGCGATCCATCAGGGGCACACGGTTTTGGTGACCGAGCCCGACGGCCAGATCAACTGGCCCAGCAAACGCGGTCTATATTTCCGCGATACGAGGGTCATCAGTGCTTGGGCGATCTATGCCAACGGCGAACCGTGGGACTTGCTGAACGGCGGCGCCGTTGCTCCCCACGCGGCGCGGATATTCCTGACCAACGGCGCGTTCGTAACCGAAGGTGGCCCGATCGCGGCGCGTACACTGGGCTTGGTGATCGGCCGTCATATCGATGGCGGACTGCATGAAGACCTCGACATCACCAACAACAGTCAGCAGCCAGTACGTTTCAACCTGGAGATCGCGATCCGCGCTGATTTCGCTGACATTTTCGAGGTGAAGGGTGAGGACATCGTTCGGCGAGGCCGCATCACCACCGCGTGGTCAGCCAAGCGGGAGATACTCCGTATCACCTATCGCAATAAGGATTTTTGTCGGGAAGTGATCATCCGCACGAGCGAGGGAGTGGGCAAGCCGACGGTGAACGCCAACGGGCGTCTGAGTTTCGATATCGCGCTGAAGCCCGGGCAAGCCTGGCATCGTTGCCTCATTTATGGCCTAGTGGACGGCTCGAAACTTATTCGGGGCCCGAAGGAATGCCATCACGGACCATCGGACCATGCCGACAAGATGGACGAATGGCAGCGTACGGTTTTGAAAATTACCTCCAGCAATGAGGAGTTCTATCGCTGCTATAGTCAGGGTATACAGGATATGGCGGCCTTGCGGCTTCCGTTGCAGGGTACGGATCATATGGTGTTTGTACCGGCCGCCGGATTGCCGTGGTTCCTGGCGTTGTTTGGCCGCGATACCCTTATCGTCTCTTTGCAGACGATGATCGTCTATCCGGAGTTCGCGGCCGGAGCACTGGAAGTCCTGGGGCGATATCAGGCGACACAGCGCGACGACTACCGCGACGCCGAGCCCGGGAAAATATTGCACGAGCTGCGTTATGGCGAGCTGGCACATTTCAAGTTGATCCCACACACCCCTTACTACGGCACCGCAGATGCGACGCCTCTATATCTTGTAGCGCTGCACGCTGCCTGGCGCGCCACCGGCGATGCCGCGCTCATAAAACGCCAACTGCCCAACGCCGAGGCCTGCCTTACCTGGATCGACAAATACGGCGATCGAGACGGCGACGGTTTCCAAGAATACCAGACGCGATCGACCGCTGGCTATGAGAACATGTCGTGGAAGGATTCTGGAGATGCCGTCATGTATGCCGACGGCTCGCTGGTCCGCGGGCCCAAAGCGTTATGCGAATTACAGGGCTATGTTTATGACGCGTGGCTGCGGATGGCCGAGATCTACGACGAACTGGGGAACAGACGACGCGCCAATGCGCTGCGAAAAAAAGCGGCGGCGCTGTTCAAGAAGTTCAACGATGACTTCTGGGATGAGAAAACGGGCTTCTATGCCTATGCATTGGATGGTGACAAGAAAAAGGTTCTATCGGTGACCTCCAATGTCGGCCACTGCCTGTGGTCAGGCATCATCGCGCCGGAACGTGCAGCCATCGTGGTCAAGCGGCTGATGCAAAAAGATATGTGGAGCGGCTGGGGCATTCGAACGCTGTCGGCGAATCATCCTTCGTTCAATCCGTACAATTACCAAACCGGGGCGGTTTGGCCGCATGACAATTCGCTGATAGCATTCGGCATGCGCCGTTACGGCTTTGCGGCGGAGGCGGCAAAGGTGGCACGCGATATCAGCGGAGCCGCGCGCTATTTCCTGCTGAACCAATTGCCGGAGCTATATGCCGGTTTACAACGCGACCCCACAAATTTTCCGGTGCAGTATCTTGGTGCCAACGTGCCACAGGCCTGGGCCGCCGGATCTCCATTCATGCTATTGCAGGCAATGTTGGGTCTCGAGCAGGACGCACCGCGGGGCAAATTATATGTCGATCCCGCGCTGCCTGACTGGCTGCTGGACATAACATTGACTGACCTGAGACTGGGAAAGAAAAGCTTCGATATCCGCTTCTGGCGGGACGGCAAAGACACGCTTTTCAAGGTGCTTAAGGGAAATCGAGAGGTCGTGGAACGTCGGGCTGTGTGTGCTCACCAGAACGCAACCAGCATTTCCACCCAGTCGTCTCGTAAGGACGTGCAAACTTAGAAGCGACAGCGTTGTTACAGACTGGAGTATAAGCAGCATAAGCGCTACATTCTTGCTCTCGGCAGTCTAAGAAATTTATTCTGATCGCGTACTTGCTGGACAGTCGATTAGAACTCAACTTGCATGTGGTTGCGCTATCGCCCGCTCATAGACGACCGCGCCGCCGACTACGGTCATGTCGGCAAGGATATGACCAATCCGATCTTCGGGACAGGTGAGGAGATTCTCGGAGAGCACGGCGAAGTCGGCGAGCTTGCCGACTTCCAGCGTGCCGCGTTCGTCTTCCTCGAACGTGAGATAGGCACCGCCTGCCGTCGCGCAGTGAAGGGCTTCACGACGGCTGATCGCCTGGTCGGCAGCCACGATAGCGCCGCTGCGTTCGCGCCGTGAGATGCAGTGGCCGATCGAGGCGAATAGGGTCGGAGGAACGTTGTCGCTGCCGAGAGATACGGGAACGCCCGCATCGATTAGGGCTCGCAGTGGCACGATCTCGCTTTCGCGTGCCTGGCCCAGTGTCGCCTTCTGCTGCAAACCCTGCTTGTAGAGAAAAGCGCTGGTGTGCGTGGTGATGACAAGGCCAAGATCCTTGATCAGGCGAATGTCGTCCGCGTCCAAGCTCATGATATGGCCGAGGACCCAGCGTTGCCCGGCAATGGGAGCGATTTTGTCAACCTCAGCGAAAAGGCGCAAGTTGCTGGGCCAGATGCCGGTGACGCGAATGCCGGCGCGCGCCGCTTCGACGAGCAACGGCTGCAGGATCGTTTCCGGCAAGGCCGAGCAGTGAAAGCCCGCCCAGCCGGTCTGCGGGAAAGCGGCGGCGCGCAACTTTTGCTCAGGTGAGTCGTCCGCCTCGCAGAACATGCCCTGCACGCGCAGCCATTCGTCACCGAGGCCTCGCCCGGCGAGCCACTGGCCCCACGATTTCAGAACATCAACGCAATCGGCCAGATTTGAGGAGCGCCAGGCCGGACTGAACATCAAACCGGCGCGGACAGTCAACGCATTGCTGGCACGCAGATGTTTGTAGGTGGCGATAACATCCGTCGACGCACCGTGGCCTTCAAATACACCGGTCGTACCGAAGCTATTGTAGATGCGCATCGACTCCCGCAGTCCCGCAATGCGTTGATCACGCGTAAAATTCGGGGCGCTGCGCATCAGCGTATGTTCAACCACCGGCATCTTGTTCCATTCATAGAAGATGCCGTCCGGTTCACTGGTCGAGGGATCTACACCGATCTGGACGCTTTCCACCGGCGCCTTGCTGTCGCGGGTAATGCCGGCCAATTTCAGGGCGGCGCTGTTGGCGACGGACACCAGCGGCAGGGACGGGCGCCAATAACCCCAGATGGAGCGGATGTAGACTGGATTATCAGGAGCAGCGCGGTCGAGGTCCCAGCGGTTCGGATAGCGTTTCTCGGCAAGCGTACCCGGCAAGTTGTCGAAGGTGGGCGGTAGGCCGAGCGGATTGGTGACGATCCACTCGCCCGGCTGTCTGGTTGCTGCAAGTGCCGCGATCTTATCCACCACCTGTTCAACACTGGTCGCATCGGCGAGCGGTGGCAGGATGCTCTTCATGCCTTCGCGATCCATATGGGCATGGCCATCGATGAGACCGGCGATCACCGTGCGATTTTTGAGATCGATCACCCGGGCGTTTGCCGCCATGGCTTGCCGGATCTCCGCGACCGAGCCAATGGCGGCGATCCGCGATCCACGCGTTAACAGCGCGCGCGCTTGTCCATTGGGCAGAATGATATTGCCGTCGAGGAAAGCGGCTTCGGAGGCGGAATGGCGAATGGCGTCGGACATGTCTCACTCAGTCAGGTTGGCTTGTATCAGGTGAGCAAACTTATGGGAGCGCGGCGCACGTTCGCCAAGCCCAAAACGCAGAAAGACGGTCTGGCGCTGTCCACAAGGCGGATCGCGACATTAGTCGGCGAAAAAGCCGGATGCCTTGGCGCTGTCGTGCCAGCGATCGAGTTCGCGAAGATCATACTCCTGCAATTCCCTCGACGTGCTGCTGACTGGGATGATATCCATCTTTTGGATGCGATCTTTCACAATGGGATCATCCAGTGCGGCCTGAGCTGCTCGGCTCAGGCTTTCACTAAGCTCGCGGCTCATGCCTCCTGGACCGTAGAAGGCAACCCCGCCCGTCGCCTGTAGCTCCGGATAGCCGAGTTCCGTCATCGTCGGCACGTCGGGCATGAGGATGGAGCGTTCCTTGCTAAACGTTGCCAGAACGCGGAGCGTGCCAGCTTTATGCTGTTGGCTCAGATCACCGAGCGCCAGCACGGCCGAAGGCACGGCATCGCTCAACAGCGCATTGACGGCATCGGCAGCGCCTTTGAACCAGACATGTTGCAGGGGTACGCCGAGTACGCTGGCCATCTGCACGCCGAGCAGATGTTGCGGGCTGCCGCTCGACGGCGAGCCGTAGAAGGCGGCTTTCGGGTTGGCTTTTGCGGCATCGATAAAATCCCGCACCGTCTTGATGGAGGAATTGGCGGGTACGGCGAAGCCGAAGTCCCAGGTCACCAGCTTCGAGATCGGCGTCAGATCTTTGAAGGGGTCGTAGCCGAGATTTTTGAAGACGTGCGGATAGAGATGAACAATGGCGCCGGGCGTGACCAAGAGGGCACTGCCATCGGGCGGGGACGATTTGACGGCCTGTACGGCAATACGTGCCGATGCGCCTGGCCGATTTTCGACGATTACACTCTTGCCCAGGCTCGCCTGCAGTTTATCGGCGAGCAACCGGGCCAGCACGTCGACCGATCCGCCAGCGGGAAGGCCGACGAAGAGGCGTACGGTTTGCTGTTGAGCATTTGCCGGACTTGCGATGATGTGCAGGAGAAATGCAGCCGCGAGGGCCGTATGCCGAAGTGATAAGCACATTCATGTCTCCCTCTGAAGTTTTCTACGATACTTTATTACACTCCCCAGACTGGACGCAGAAGCGATACCAGTCCGGAGAGGCCGATGCCGACTATTTTTGCTCCTCGTGCGCCGTTTCGCGCAACAACATCAGGCAGACGAGGCTGATGGCTGCAACGATCGCGACGTAGAGCGACACCGACCATGTCTGATTGTTGCTCATGCTGTAGAGCGCCACCGCCAGGGTCGGGGCGAGGCCGCCGCCAAGCACCGCGCCGAGCTGATAGCCCAGTGACGCGCCGCTGTAGCGAACCTGCGTGCCGAAATGCTCGCAGAAGAAGGCGCCGATCGGTCCGAACATGATGGCGGACACGACATAAGCCATGCAAATCGCGACATAGACCGCCGTCGGCGTACCGATATCGAGAATACGGAAGAAGATGAAAGCGTAGGCCGCGATCGCTACCGCTCCGACCATCAGCACCGGTTTGCGGCCGACCTTGTCTGAGATGGCGGCGAACAGCAGCACCGACAGCATTTGCAGCACCGCGCCGGCCATTGATGCATTCAAAATCAGGCTGCGCGGCAGCTTCAACTGTTGCGTCGCATAAGTGAGTGTGAAAGTGAAAACAAGATAGATGAAGGTATTGTAGCCGAGATTGGTGCCTGCCGTGAGCAGGATGGCCTTCGGATAGTTGCGGATCGCATCGAGAATGGGAACGCGTAAGACCGCATTGCGCTTGCGCAATTCATCGAACGATGGCGACTCCGCGATGCGCAGGCGAATATATAGACCGACTGGAATCAAGATCGCGCTGATGAGGAAAGGCACGCGCCAGCCCCAATCGCGGAAAGCCTGCGGATCGAGGCCACCCAGCGCCGCAAAAGCCAGGAGTGCGAGAAGGCTTCCCAGACCAATGCCCAGCATGGCCCAGCTACCGTAAAAGCCGCGCCGGTTCGGCGGCGCATGTTCGACCGCCATCAACACCGCGCCGGCCCATTCTCCGCCCGCCGAAAAGCCCTGGATCAGCCGCAGGAGCACAAGCGCGATCGGTGCCCAGATGCCGATCTGTTCATAAGTTGGCAAGCAGCCGATGAGGAACGTGGCGCCACCCATCAACACCAGCGTCAGCACCAGCATGCGTTTGCGGCCGATGCGATCGCCGAAATGGCCGATGATGATGCCGCCCAGTGGTCGCACGATGAAGCCTGTGCCGAAGGCGGCGAAAGCGAGCAGGGTGCCGGTCAGCGGGTCCTGCGCCGGAAAGAACAATTGGTTGAAGATCAACGCCGCGGCGATGCCGAAGGCAAGGTAATCATAATATTCGATGGCCGTGCCGATGCACGAGGCCAATGCGACCCGAAACATGTTGGATGTTCGTGGTGCGGCCGCGGCCGTGGTGTTCACTTGCGTCATGATGTGCTCCCCCGAGATGATGCTGGCCGCGCCCGGCGCCCGTGGCCGATGCGGTGCAGGCGGCGCCCGCAGCAGTGCCTCTCGGGCAAGGTTGGGCATCAGGACTCTTCTGTCGGCGCCCGGCCTCTTGGGGCCGTTTGCCGCTGGCTTTCCCGGCCATTCATGGGCCGGTCCCCTCCGTTGCGTCCGTTGACGTCCCCCTTGCCGTTCGGTCTGGTGCCGACGGCCGAAACTTTCTGTTGCCAATCCCCTCCCGCATCTAACATTATATGTTAGACATTAGACATATGCCTTGCCGTCCGAGTCAAGCCTGTTCAGTGGTTCCCGATACAGGGATTACAAATGGTACGAACTGCGGGAGGCGGGTATGAACCATTCGGGCGGCCATCCGGCCGCATGCCGAGCCAGATAGTGAAGCCTCCATGCCATCAAGCCCACTCCTGAAGAACATCGAAGTGATCCGTCAGGGGCGCAAATCGGAATCCGTCGTCCAGCAGATGCGCGATGCGATCAACCGCGGCGATCTCGGTCCTGGCGCGAAATTGCCGTCCGAGCCGCGACTGGCGGAGAGCTTCGGCGTCTCTCGTACGGTTATCCGCGAGGCCGTCAGGGTGCTGGAGACCCGTGGTTATCTGGAAGTTCGTCGCGGCTCGGCTGGTGGCACCTTCGTTTCCGAGCGCGTGCCAGATGAATTCCGGCCATCGCGGAACAGCGTCGCTCTGCCGGTGACGGACGATGGTCAGTTGCTTGAAGTGCGCCTCAGCATCGAGCCCGGGTTGATGCGGACGGTTGCCTGCCGCTCGCCGCGCGATCTGCTTGATCTACGCACGGCCCTGTCCCATTCGGCCAATCCGAACTTAACCCCGGCGCGGGCGATCAACGCGCTCACAGACTTCCACATCACGCTCGCTCATCTCGCCGCCAATCCACTGTTCGGCTATTTCCTGGCGGAGTTAGTCCGGCCGATCCGGACCTCGATCAGTCCGCGTGTCCAGGATCGTGCCTGGGTCATCGAATGCCATGCCCAGCACGAAGCGATTGCGCGCGCGGTGGAGGAGGGCGACAGCGAACGTGCGGTGGAGCTGATGAAGGCCCATCTGCTTTTCGAACATGGTGCCGATAGCTGATGGCTGCGGCCCGATTCTACTGCGCCGATCCGGATGTCGCAGTGCTACAGGCGCAATTGCAGCGCCTCGTGGCGCGCTCGCCTTTCTATGCGCAGAAGCTCAAGGGCGTAGCCGTCGCGAAACTCGATCATATGCGCGACATTGCCGATCTGCCGATGATGGTCCTGTCGGAAATCCGCCTGAGCCAGACGCAGGCGCCGCCGCTCGGCCACCATGCCGTTGCCGATCTGAAAGATGTGCGCTTCATTCATTCATCGTCGGGCACGACCGCGCCGCCGCACTATGTCGGCATCACGGCGCGCGACTGGGAAAGCTGGGTGGCGACGGCGCAGGAATGCTTCTCCATCAATGGCGTGGGCGAGGGCGATGTCGTGCTCGACGCGCTCGGCTTCGGCATGTTCACTGGCGGCTTGCCGATCGCGGCTGGGTTTCAGCGGCTCGGGGCGACAGTGGTGCCCGCCGGCCCGGTCGATCCGCAACACCTGTTGCGCATCGCCAACGACACGCGCATCAACTTCATGATCTGCACGCCGTCCTATATCGATCACTTGACCGATTATCTCGGCGCGGACGGGCTGAACATCCCGACCTTGCGCGGCATTCTGCTCGGCGCCGAGCCGGGCGGCAGCATTCCGGAATTGCGCCGCGTCATTGAGCGCGTCACTGGCGTTCCGGCGGTCGAGGGTCTTGGCAATGCCGATCTCCTGCCGGTTTACGGTGCGCGCTGCGGCCTGTCGGAAGGCAATCATCTGGTGGCGACCAACGGCCTGCTGCTCGAATTGGTCGATCCGTTGACGGGGCGTGTTCTGCCTTTTGAAGATGGTATCGAAGGAGAACTGGTGGCCACCCACCTGACACGCGAATGCACGCCTGTGGTGCGGCTGCGCACCGGCGACATCGTGCGCGCCCATCTGTCGGCCTGTCCGTGCGGGCGCACGACGCCGCGCCTGACTTGCCTCGGCCGCATCGATGATGCGATCGTCATCGAAGATCGCCGCATCCTGCCTTCGCAGGTGCAGGCCGTGGTTGCTGCGTTCAATCCCGAAACGACCTTGGCGTTCGAAATTGTCCACCGGCAGAACGATGACCGTCTGCATCTGCGCGCCGAATACGGTCTCGACGTCAGCGATGTCGCTCACCTCGAGCGGCGTTTGGCCTTGGCTTTCGCTGAACGGCTGCAGGTTCCGAGCGAGATTACTCTGCTGCCGCCCCATACGCTGCCACGCTACGAGATGAAGTCGCGGCGGCTTTGGCGCGCCTGACCATCCTCACCTACCAATGAGAAGCGCATGACAAAGACGATGCAGGCTGTCGAAATCACGCAACCGGGCGGTCCCGACGTGCTGCGGATGACGACGCGGCCGGTGCCGACGATAGCGGCCGACGACGTGCTCGTGCGCGTGGCGGCTGCCGGCGTCAATCGGCCGGACGTGGCGCAGCGCAGCGGTGTCTATCCGCCACCGCCCGGCGCGAGCGACATTCCCGGCCTTGAAATCGCCGGCCGCATCGAACAGGTCGGCGGGGCCGTATCGGGTTGGAAGGTCGGCGATGAAGTCTGCGCCTTGGTCACAGGCGGCGGTTACGCTGAATATTGCGCGGTGCCAGCTGGTCAATGCTTGCCGGTGCCAAAGGGTCTCAGCCTGATCGAAGCGGCATCCTTGCCGGAAACCTTCTTCACCGTGTGGAGCAATGTGTTCGATCGCGGTCGGTTGACGGCCGGCGAAACCTTGCTGATCCAAGGCGGTTCTTCGGGCATCGGCGTTACCGCCATTCAGATGGCGAAAGCGCTGGGCAGCCGCGTCATCACCACTGCGGGTAGCGACGACAAATGCCGCGCCTGCCAGGACTTCGGCGCCGACGTGACGATCAATTACAAGACGCAGGATTTCGTCAAAGTGGTGAAACAGGCGACCGAAGGCAAGGGCGCCGACGTCATTCTCGACATGGTCGGTGGCGATTATCTGAAGCGCGAAATCGCCTGCGTGGCCTTGGAAGGCCGTATCGTGCTGATCGCTTTCCTCGGGGGTTCGCAGGCGCCGATCGACATCATGCCGCTGATGCTTAAGCGTGCCTGGATCACCGGTTCGACGTTGCGGGCTCGCCCCGTTGCCTTCAAGGCGGCGATCGCGACGACGCTGCGCGCCAAGATCTGGCCGTTGATCGAAGCGGGGCGGATCAAGTCGGCCGTTCACCAAGTCTTCACGCTGGAAGAGGCGGCTGAGGCGCACGCGCTGATGGAAACCTCGACGCATATCGGCAAGATCGTTCTCACCGTGCCATAAGGACAAGGGGCGCGGTGCTGGCGTTTCAGGTTAGCACTGTGCCGCAGCTATTTATGGCATATACGGTTGTCCCGCATTTGCGCTTTTTGCCCGCTTGACAGTGTCCTTCCATGGGGTTGTTCCTCAGAATCGCGGGACACCCCCTCCCTGAGGGCTCTTCGGACCCCAGAAGGTGCGCTCAGCGAGGACCTTCCGTCTTCTAGAATAGGAAAGTGGGGCGGCGGAATTATGTTTGGCCTGTGTGACGAACGGCTGCGTGATGGATGCGCGCGATGCGCTCCATAAGAATAAAGTGGTTGCCCTGGATCCCCGATCGCCTGCCGCGCAGGCGTCGGGGATGACACCGAGGCCTCTCTATCGCGTTTCCAGAACCGCGATCCCGCCTCAAACCGCTTTGATAAACGTGGTCAGCGCATGGTCGAAGCGTTCCGGCGCTTCGATGTTGGGCAGGTGGCCGAGGCCCGGCATCGATACATGGCGGGCGTGCGGGATTTTCTCCGCCATGCGCTCCATCACGATGAGAGGCGCGGCGCGATCGTGCTCGGCTGACAGAAGCAGGGTCGGCACGGCGATCTTCGTCAATTCTTCCTTGCGGTCGAAGCCGACCAGGCAGTCGAGCGCGGCGCGATAGGTCTTTTCCGGCACTTGCCACATGGTGACAATGGCCGAATCGACGGCCTCGTGGCTGGCGGCGGGGCTGAACAAGGTCGGGGTCGCTTCTTCGGCGACATCGCGCATCGTGCCGCCTTCTTCCAGCTTGCGCAGCCGGGCCGAGACGAACTGCTTTTGAAATTCGCCATCCTTGCGGCCGAAGGCCGGGCTGGTGCAGGAGAGCACGAGTTTCGACACGCGCGCCGCATGGTCGATCATGAATTCCTGCGCCAGCATGCCGCCCAGCGAATGGCCGACAAGAATGACCTTGTCGAGCTTCATGGCATCGAAGAGACGCGCCAAGGCATCGGCCCAGGCCGACAGGCTCATCGGCGTCGTTTCCGGCGAGGCGCCATAGCCCGGCAGATCGGGCGCGATGCAATGGTAATGATCGCCGAGCGTGCGCAATTGCGGCACCCAGCTTTCGCTGCTGCCGCCGAGGCCATGCAGGAACACGATGGGCTGGCCTCGGCCGCGCGTCTTTGCGGCGAGTGTGTTGGCTGCAAGCTCGGTCATGCTAGCACCTGCGTCAACGCGCCGGCTTCCACGAGCACCGTATCGTCCACCTTGATGGTGCAGCCGCGCACGGGAATGTCGAAATGGCCGAGGGTGAACCGGTCAGCGAATTCGTTGGCGCCGGTAGAGAACAGGAAGTTGCCGGCGAAGGCGCGCAGCTCCGTGCCGTTGGTGTCGCGCTGGTCGTACATGGTCAGCGCCTCGTAGCGCGCATCCGGATGCAGGCCAATGCCGACATGAGCGACTGCATAGGCATTCCTGTCGCCCCACACCGCCAGATAGCGGCGCATCAGTTCGGCGTCTGTACCTTGCCCGGCGATATCAACGACGAAATCGTTCTCAAGGGTTAATGTCACGGGCGAGTCGAGATAGCGTTTGAAGGTGAGATTGATGTCTCCGGCATCGATCACCAAAGTGCCGTTGACGGTGTTGGCGCGCGGGAAATTGACGATAAGCCCGCCGGGCCAATGTGCCAATGTGCCGGGCTTGTCGGTATAGCCCCAGATCGGCACGTGCACGGTTTTAACCAGATCGATGTCGAGGTTTGTACCGGCGGCCGATGTCACCGTCATGCGGCTGGCGTTCTTGCACAGTTCGCGCGCGCGCAGGCAACGCTGCCGGATCGTCTCATCCGGCACCAGCCGTTCGAGCGCATCGGGATGTTCGTTGCTGATGTTGAGAATGCGCGTGCCGGCCTGCAGGATTTCGCGGGTTTCCGGCGCATGCATCAGCCCTTCGACCGTTAGATCGATGACGACGGGGCAGGCTTTCAGCGCTTCGATCACCGGGCGCTGGCCGCCGATGGCGGCGCTGGCGCCGGTGGAACGGATCGGCACGCGGATCTTTTGCGCCGGCGTCGGCACGCTCACGTGAAAGGGCCGCGCGCCCATGCGCAACAGGGCCAGCTCGGTCAGGTGGATGTTGAGCGCGCGCGATTGGCTTTCCGCCAGAATGGCGACATCGTCGCCCGCGCCGATCTTGCTGAGCGTGAACACTTTCTCGAAGGCGGCGATCCACCGTTCCTCGATCCGGTCATTGAGCATCGGAAGGCCCCCCTTTTTGCCGCAGCGCCTGCCGATAGAGTTTGTTCGTTGGTCCGGTCGGCAGGCGGTCGTGGAAATAGATTGCTTTAGGAATCTTCCGGCCGGACAGCAGGCCGGCGCTGACGCAGAATTCACCGATGGCGGCGGCCGTCAGATTGACATTGCGCGACACCACATGGGCGACGACGCGCTCGCCCCATTGCGGATCGGGCTCGCCGACCACGGCGGCCATGGCGATATCCGGGTGGGTGAGCAGGGCGGCTTCCACTTCCTCGGCATGGATCTTGACGCCGCCACTGTTGATGCGGTTGTCGATGCGCCCTTTGACGAAGACATAGCCATCGGCATCGATCAGGCCGAGATCGCCGCTGCGCCACCAGCCGTCGATGAAACGCGCCGTTGTCAGTTCGTCGTTCTTCCAATAGCCGCGAGCGAGCGAAGCGCCGCGTATGGCGATCTCGCCGGTTTCGCCTGGCGCGACATCGCGCAATACGTCGCTTTCGGGATCGACGAGACGCAGGTCCGCATTGGGAACCGGGCGGCCGACAGACGCGGCCTTGCCCGGTTGGGCCAATACATCGAGACCGCCGGCAATGCCGCAGGCGCAGCCGATCTCGGATGCGAGATAGGCAGTGCGCACATCAGGCGCGATCACCGCCAGAGCATCGATCAGGCGCGAGGATCCCGGCTCACCGGAAAAGAAAGCCACCTGCAGGGCCGAGAGATCGTGTTGTTCGGGCTCCGCGGCGACGACCATGCGCCACACCGTGGGCACCAAAGCCGCGATAGTGATCTTTTCGCGCGCCAGCAGGGCCAGATAATCCTGCGCGCTCGTCCATTCTGAAAAGCAGATGCGCGCTCGCGCCGCGAAGAACGGCAGCATGGTGAATATCCATGCGGCGAAGGACGGTTGCATGCCGATGGCGACGCTGTCGCGGGCGCTACATTGCCCGTAGATCGCGGGGCCTGAAGCGGCTGTCGCCAACAGGCTGCGATGGCTGTGCAGGATGGCTTTCGGCTTCCCCGTCGTCCCGGACGATAACAGCAGCATGGCTGGATCGTCCGAAGTCACGGGGCGAAGGGCGGTCGGTGCTGTCGCGGCGACAGTGCCGCCGAAGTCGATGGCGGTGGCATCGGACTGGACGATCCCCACAGGCACGCCAGCGCTTTCGGCGATGCGTGCGCCCTTGGTGCGATAGAGGTCTTGTGGCCCGACGATGAGCAGCCGCGCCTCGATCTGGCGCAGCACCGCCGCATTGTGATCCTCGCGCTCATAGGCGTGGATGAAGCAGCAGACCGCGCCTAGCTCCAGGGCGGCGAACAGTGTGATCGCCAGCGCGATCGTGCTGCCGCCGAGCAGGGCGATCGTCGAACCGTGGCCGATGCCCTGTTGGATCAGAGCCTCGCGCAGCGGGCCGATGCGGGCATGGGTCTCGGCGCCCGTCAGCCGTAGATCGCCTTCGCACAGCAGTGGCTCATGCGCTGTCCAACGGCAAGTCGACAGCACCATTGCCGGGATGGTGCCGTGCTCAAGGGAGAAAGACGTCAAAGACAACCCGGACATGACAGATTCTGACACGGTGATCTTACAATTTCCTGCCTATAATATATTTCATCACTTCATTGGTGCCCGCATAGATACGATGCACCCGCGCGTCCGCCCAAGCCCGCGCGATGGGGAATTCCCACATATAGCCGTAGCCGCCATGCAACTGTAGGCATTTGTCCAGCACCCGGTCGGCGAGCTCCGTGGTCCAGAGTTTCGCCTTGGCCGCGACATCCATGCTCAGTTCGTCCGTCGCATGCAATTCGATGCAACGATCGACGAACGGGCGGGCCACTTCCACCTCGGCGGCGATGCCGGCGAGTTCGAACTGGGTGTTCTGAAAGTCGAAGACCGTATGGCCGAAAGCCTTACGTGTCTTGGTATATTCGATGGTCTGATCGAGTGCCGCTTCGGCGATGACGACCGAGCGCACGGCAACGACCAGGCGTTCGCGCACGAGGCCGTGCATGAGCACTTTCCAGCCTTCGTTCTCGCCGCCGACGATGTTTTCGGCGGGCACGCGCACGTCCTCGAAGAACAATTCGGCGGTGTCCTGCGCCTTGTTGCCGATCTTCTTCAGATTGCGACCACGCCGGATGCCGGGCGAATTGAGATCGACCCAGAACATGGTGACGCCTTTGGCGCCCAGTTCCGGTGAGGTCTTTGTCGCCAGCAGGATATGATCGGCGATATGGCCGTTGGTGATGAAAGTCTTGGCGCCATTGATAACGTAATTGTCGCCGTCGCGCACGGCGCGGGTGCGCAATTGCTTGAGGTCGCTGCCGACGCCAGGTTCCGTCAGACCGATGGCCGAGATCATCTCGCCGCTGGCCATCTTCGGCAGCCAGCGCTGCTTTTGCTCTTCTGTGCCAAAGGCCATCAGGAAGGGCGCGATGATGTAGCTGTGCATGTCCCAGGCAGGGGCGGCGATGCCGTAGCGGCCGAGCTCTTCCAGAACGATGGCATCGTGGCGGAAGTCGCCGCCGGAGCCGCCATATTCCACAGGAATGCTGGTGCCGAGGAGGCCGATCTCACCGGCGCGTCGCCAGATCGCCGCGGGCGTGGCGCCGGCCTCTTCCCAGCTTTCGTACTCCGGCAGCACTTCCTCGCGCAGGAAGCGTGCGATTGAACCGCGCAGAATCTCGTGCTCTTCGTCGTAAACCGTCCTTGGGATGCCGAAATTCACGCCCCTAGCCTCCATACCATTCTGTTTGGTATGGAGTGTAGAAATTCCATGGCCGCTGTCAAGGAGATCGGCATGAAGCCAAGTTTGAGCAAAATCACAGCGGATAAATCGATGTCTGGCCGGGGCAAGGCGTTGCGTCGGCCGCCCGCAGGTCGAAATGATGGGCCCATGAATGATTCCGTGAGTGCGAAAACGAGCGAGACGACCGGCCGAAAGACTGCGGAGACGCGCCAGCTCTCCCGTCAGGATTGGGTCGACCATGGCGCCTGGCTTTTAGGCGAATCCGGGCCCGATGCGGTCCGCATTGAGCGACTGTGCTCTGGCCTCAATGTTACCAAGGGCAGTTTCTACTGGCACTTCAAATCGCGCGCCGATTTTCTAGAACAGATGTTGGCGCATTGGCAGTATAAGGAGACCCAGGCGATCATCGACGAGATCGAGGCGCAGACCAGCTCGCCCGTCGAAGCCGTGAAACGGCTGTTCGAGAAAGCCAATGCTGGCACAGTGAACTTCCGCGCTGAACTGGCGGTGCGGCAATGGGCGATCCAGGACGATAAGGTTGCGCAAGTCGTGCGGGCCGTTGACGAGCGCCGCCTGGATTTTCTGTTCCGCCAGTTTCAGGCGATGGGCTTTTCCGAGGCCGACACGCGTATGCGGGCACGTCTTCTGTATTCGCTCATCTTTGGCGAAGCATTGATTCAGCAGTCGGAGCCGCGCAGCCAGCGCAAGGCGCGATGGCTGGCCAGTTTGCACTATCTGACGAACGGCGATGTGTGAGACTCAAGTCTTTCACCGTTTCACGGAAGCGGTGAAAGACTTCAGATTTTTATGTTGACGCGTTTCTTCACGCGAGCGGGTGTCCACTTCGTTCGAAAACGCTATAAGCTGAGATTCATGATCCGTTCCTGGATCGCCTTAGCCGCCGCCAGCCAGATATTCAAGCAACCGGGCAGCCCTCTGCATAGGCCAGCACCGGCATCGACAGTGCGCCAACGCCATTGAAGACCGCGCGCAACCGATTATTGATAACGCAGTGTCTCGCGACGATGCGAATAGCGGGTCTAGTGCTTTCAACTGGCAGGTGTTCTCAGTTGTGGAAAGCGATCGCCGAAATCAAAGGCATCGTCGTGGAAAAACTCGGCATGGTGGAGAATTTCCCACCAGTTATGATCGAGATCTTCAAAATAAAATCCGTATGATCCGTGAGACATTTGCGGTGGCTTGATTTCGAGAATGCCGTATTTATCCTTGTACTCCAGGCACATCTTATAGGCATCATCGACATATTCTTGCGTGGGGGCTTCGAGACCCCAATGATGAAGGATGGAGTTTGGCTTCACCTGATCGCCGACCTGGACCACTACGATATGGAGCTTGAGGCCGTGACGAATACACATCGCCCGTTGTGCGTGCTGAGCGCATTCGAAGCCGAGGAATTCCTCATAAAACTTTCTGGAATTTGCCATATCCCGGCACATCAGCGTGCCATGGGATAGCATATAGGTTTGTAAGATCGCGTCCTTCTTTGGCGTGGTATCGACGAACGGTTCGAAGATTTTTTCCCTGATCAAGCTCATACTCTGCTCCTATCGAAGATCCGTTATCTGTCCGACTGGGACAGAAATTCGTCGGCGAGAAAGTCTCTCGCGTCCATGTTGCATTTTGTGGCGAAGTCGGAGCGTGCGGCGCGGATCATAAGGGGTGCTCCGCAGGCATAGACCTGATGGCCGCTAAGATCAGGGTGGTCCTTCATTACCTGTGCATGTACAAGGCCCGTCGAGCCACTCCAGGCACAGGCGTCGCTTGGTTCCGACAAGACCGGCACGAAGCGAATACTTTCATGTTCTTCGCTCCACCTCTGTGCAAGATCGAAGAGGTAGAGGTCGGCGCGCCGTCGGCCACCCCAATAGAGATCTATTTTTCGGCTCCTGTGGATGCCCCTTTTGATGATGTGCTCCATCATCGCTTTGATGGGTGAAAAGCCGGTGCCGCTGGCGAGAAAGATAATCGGCTTATTGCTTTTTTCCTGCAGAAAGAAAGTACCGAGAGGGCCTTCAAATTTCAAAAGCTGGCCAACACGCAGGCCATTAAAAAGTTTGTCTGTGAACAATCCGCCGGGCATATGGCGAACCTGGAGCTCAAGCTCGGTCACACCCTCGGGTTTGCAGTCATTGGCAATCGAATAGGTGCGCTGCGTTTTGTCATCGATGATGAGGCCGATATGCTGGCCTGGCGCATAACGCATATTCTCCATTGATGGTAGTCGAAGCCGAACGAGCATGACGTCGGGAGCGACCTTGTCGAGCCCGATTACGCGACAGGGAACGGTCTTGATCGGGAATGATTCGATACCGGAGAGCTCGTCGGTGTCTATGAGGAGATCCGACTTTGCTCGTGCTTGACACAAAAGTGCGAAACCATCTGCACGGTCCTGCTCGGAGAGGTGCGAGTCGCCATAGAGGCTGCCTTCATAGGTAACGGTGCCGCTGAGAACCGGGGTCTTGCATGTCTGGCAAAGGCCCGTCCGGCACGAATGCCGTAGCACATAGCCGGCGCTCAAGGCAGCTTGCAGCACGCTTGCACCAGGGATAGCCGGAAAGCTGTGTCCCGTGGACCGATTTGTAATCGTAAACGACATTCCCCCTCCGGGCTTCTAACGCAGATGGCGTTGGAACGCGCTACTTCATAGCCATGCCGGCGGCGACGCCTGGCCGCGCACTCATTCGTTCGAGCCATCGATTGAGATGGACCATGCCGCCGTGCCGTTCGATGACGCCCAGACGGCGCATCACTGCGGGATATAATGCGAAGTCGGCCAGAGAGACCTCTTCGGCCAGATAGTCACGACCTTCGAGCTGCCGATCGCATGCGCCAAGCATGTTCAAAAGCCACTGCTCCCAAAACCGCGTGTTGGCTTCCGATCTTTCGGGAACGTCATTCTGGCTCATATGAAACGCGCTGCTCGATGCCGAGACATCCGAGAGGGCATGCGCGAACCACTGCAAGGCCATCGCCCGGCGGCCTAAATCGGCCGGCCAAAACCGTCCTGTCTTCAAAGCAACGTACTCAAGGATCGCGCCAGACTGCGACAGTACCAATGGTCGACCATCCAGCCCTTCGGAATCGCGGATGACTGGAATGGTTCCGCTGGGGTTGAGCTTGAACAGCTCTTCCGGTTTGGCGGTGAAATGGATGCGATGCGGCCGAAACTCCAGCTCGGCCTCTCTCAGAATGATGCACGCACGATAACCGTTGCCGGTAGGGGCGTAATACAAATCGATCATCACCCCTCACCCATGATTAGGACGGCTGTTTCCCGTCGTCAGCCCTTTTCGCGGGCCAAAATCTTTCGACCTTGAATATGCAATTTATATTTACGTCCATACTAAATAATGTATATGTGTACCTAAAGCAGGTCAATGCATACACAGAAAATTATTCTGAACGTTTGATGGGAGGGCGGTCGCCGCTGTCGGGCGGACCCAACCGCTGCACGAATTCGTTTGGGGGGCTTGTATGACAGTCCAATCGAGGAAGACGCTGCGCAGCTTCGTTCTGGCTACCTTTTTTTGGGTCTTCGCATCGCCGATTTCGGCTTCTGAAAAAGTCACCTTCAACATGTCTTGGCTTCCGCAGGGAAGCCAAAGCGGTTTTCTCGTTGCTAATGCCAAAGGCTTCTATTCCGACGTCGGTCTTGAGGTCACCATTTATCAAGGTTACGGCGGTCAGCGCACGGTCAACGAGGTTGCGCAGGGGATGTTCGATTTCGGTTACGGCGACCCGTTGAGCGTGTTTCTCAACCGCGTCAACGGCGGCAACACCTTATACATCTCTGCGATCAGCAACTCTAATGCTGGAGCGATCTGCTACCTGAAGGGCGACCGGGATCTGACGTTGGCGGATCTGGCGGGTAAATCGGTCGGGGCTGGCGCTACTTCGGTTATGCAGAATGTCATTCCGATCTGGCTCGAGCTAAATAAGCTGCCTCGAAACTATCTTAAAGTCCTGCGCGTCAGCCCTGGCGTGGTTAATACCTCGCTGCTTGAAGGCAAGATCGATCTCGCCGATTGCTGGGAGGGGAACAGTCTTCCGCTGCTCGTCGAGCAGGCGGCCCAGGCGGGCAAGAAGATCGGCGTCATTCGCTATCGCGAATCCGGCTACGACACGTACGGCGGCGGAATCGTAGCTAGCGAAGAGTTTTTGAAGAAGCGACCACAGATCGCTGGGAAGTTCATTGAAGCCTCTTTCAAAGGCTTTGACGCTGCTTTTGCCGCGCCTGATGAAGCTGCCGATCTGATTCTCAAACAGTATCCGACGCTGCAGAAGAGCATTCTGATCGCCCAGATTAAAGAGGTGGCTGCAATTTTCGATCGAAAGCAGCTAGCACTCGATATGAATCGGGGCGATATCCAGCCAAGTCGCATCCAGGAAAGTCTCATTCTGTTCCGCAGGATGTTCAATACTGGCGAGAACATCAAACCATCCGACATCTACCGCAATATCGAACGCTGACGACATCCAAAGTTCAGAACTTGGATATGCACATAATCGTCATCCTTCGGCGTTCGGCCTCCCGGTGGTGACGAAGCGTTTGCAGAGGCGAGGGGGGGAATTCATGCAAGTCAATCGACGGACAGTTCTCGCTGCCGGCGCCGCTGGCATCGGTCTTGTCACCACACGAAGCGTCCAATCTCAGCAGGCTCCGGAATATGCGGCCTCCAAGGCACCTGCCGGACAGCTACCCCGACGCGGCGAATACATCATTCGCAATGCCTACCTGCTGACCATGGACAGCCAGCATAACGAAATTCCATCGGGCGATTTGCATGTGCGCGATGGCGTCATCGTTGCCATTGGCCCCAATCTCAACGCGCCGCAAGCGGAAGTAATCAACGGGGCTGAGACGATCTGTATGCCCGGCTTTGTCGACACCCATTGGCATTTGTGGGTCACGAATTGCCGGCAGTGGTTGCGTACCGATGACATCCGCTATGACAATTTTCCGGTGACGACCCGCATCGGCGCCCGCACGACGCCGCTGGATGCCTATCGGACCGCACGCTGGGCACTGGCCGATGGCATCCTCTCCGGCGTCACGACCCTCAACAATTTCTGCCACAACACACGTGGTCCCGAATGGGCCGATGCGGAATTGAGCGCCATGCGCGACATGGGCATTCGCGGCCGTTTCTCTTACGGCGGGCCGCAGCAAGGCCGCTCCGATCAACCGATGGATCTGGCCGGTCTGGCGCGAACCAAGAAGGAGTGGTTCTCCGATCCTGCAGCAACCGACAATCGGCTGTCTCTGGGCATCTGCTCGCGTAATCTCGTCTCAGGCCAGAGCCTGCGCTCGGCCATCACTTACGACATCGCTAAACGAGATTGGGGCGGCGCGCGCGAACTCGGCCTGCCGATCACTCTGCACGCTTCGCCGGCAGGGCTTGTCTTCGAATTGGAGAAGAACAACCTGCTGGGCCCCGATGTGGAGCTCTTTCATCCGATGTTCACGGTGGAGGAAGAGCGCGCCATTCTCAAGAGCCGCGGCACGGCCTTCTGCTGCGCGCCGACCGGCGAGGCCCAGCGGCCACGGGTCGATATCGAGAAGAGCGCCGGACGCGGCATCACGCCGGAAGGTGGCGAGATTCAGCTCAATGAGTTGCTGCATTCCGGCGTGCAATGCGGTTTCGGCATCGACGAAACAGTGGCCGGCAATACCGACTTCTTCGCCATCGTGCGCATCATGTACAAATATGATCGGCATCGGCTGGGCTATGGCGAGCGCAACCTTCTCACCACCAAACGGCTGCTGCAATTGGCAACCATCGAAGGTGCGAAGGTTCTGGGCCTCGAAAAGACCATCGGCTCCCTCACCGTCGGCAAGCGTGCCGATCTGATCCTGGTCAGTATCGACGATTTCAACACCGGGCCCATGACCAACCCGTGGGACACGCTCGTGCTGCATGCCCATCCGCGCAATGTTTCGCTGGTGATGGCCGATGGCCGCGTGCTCGCGAAGGGCGGCGAGTTGACCAGTGTCGATCGTCGCAAGCTGCTGAGCGACATCCGGGAAACGAACGCACGCCTCGCGGCTTTCGTCGATCCGGCCTGATCCGCACCTGATCATTTTGGAGGAGATTCATATGTTCAGACTACGGCATATTCTTTCCCTAATCGGCTTAGCTATCATTGTCGTCGGTCCGCTCGACGCCGCGCGAGCCGAATATGCGGTGACGACGCGCAACGACATCGCCTTCGTCGAGCACGATAAGGAGAAGCTCGTCGGCGATCTCTATATGCCGCAGGGCCTTGAGAAAGCGCCGGTGCTCATCGCTCTGCATGGCGGCGGCTGGATCATGGGTGATCGCAAATATTACCTGACATGGGGCCCCTATCTGGCCAAGAATGGTTATGCGGTGTTCTCCGTTGAATATCGCCTCAACAAGCCAGGTGCGCGCAGCTATCCGGGCGCAATCCATGATATCAAGGCGGCTATCCAATATGTGCGGGCCAATGCGGCAAGCCTGGGTGTCGATCCAGATCGAATCGGCTTGATCGGGGACAGCTCCGGCGCGCACTTGGCAGCCCTGGTCGGGCTGGCAGGCGAGGAGCCACTCTATTCGAGCGCGTATCGATCCGATCCTCACGCCGATATGTCGACAAAAGTGAAAGCCGTCGTCGGCTTCTATGGCATCTATGACATGCCGGCGATGTGGCAACGCTATCAGACAACGCGTCCTTACGAGAATATGACCGAGGTATTTCTGGGCGCGCCACTCTACGTCAATCGCAAAGTCTATTATGAATCATCACCTCTCAACTATGCGACGGTCGATAAGAGGGGCATCCGTTTCATGCTCGTTTACGGCAAGGAGGATAACGTGGTTGATCCTGCGAGTCAGAGCGATGCTTTCTTATTAGCCTTGAAGCAGGCAGGTATTTACGTGCGAGCCATTGCTGTCCCCGGCGCCGGTCATTTCTTTGTCACCGATCCTGTGGATCAGACCAGTTATGGTGGCGTGATTGGCCCCCAGGTGCTTCGGTTTCTTAAAGAAAGTGGCTTCTAAAACGCACCCCGCGATTGATGAATCGATTGAGAAATGACGACGGCGTCAGCCATGATTTAGGGTCTATCTTGATGGAGGTGGACGTAGGGAAGGACACGCTGCGTGAGAGAAAATATCCATGCCGAAACTGATGCTTGAGTAATGAGCGAAAGGCCAGTCTGGCCCTTCGCTCATTGGCCGCTTCAGGGTGTGGGTTTTCTGTGCTGAGGCAAATGTCCGCCGATGAGATCGAAGTCTAGAAAACCCGCTCGGCACGCATCCGCACGGTCCAGTTGCCGGGGCTGATATTGGCCAGGCACATGGGGGAGGCGGGTGCGCAGGGCACGGCGGTGGGTGCACCACCGGCGAAGCCGGCCAGACGCTGCGACAGGCGCGCATAAGAGAGCTCCACGCCGAGATCGAAATTGCGGACCGGCGACCAGATCAAGCTGCCCTGCGTCGACCAGCTGGTGACGGTCGAAAGGCCGCCGTTCGTCCAGTCGGTGTTGCGGGTCACGGTGCCTGGCGTGAGCCGGACCAACGAGGCAAAGAAATGCGAGCGCAGGGATGGCGTCCAATAGTGGGTGAAGATGCCGGCGATGTTGAACGCGCCGGTCTGTTCCGCGCCGGGGCGCGTGCAGCCAGCGCTGGGGCAATAGATCGTCATGTTGCGGTCCGCCCGCAGGAAGCCACCGAGATAGCTCGCGGTGAAGCCGAGATTGCTGTTGATCCCGGTGAACGCCACATAATCCAACGCGCCGACGCCATAAGAGATCCAGCCCTGAAAATGATCGCCGGCGGCGATCATCGGCAGGTTGACGCGCAAACCTGCGCCGACGGCCCAGCCTGTCTTGCGCATCATCGGGCCGGTTCCGCCCGTCGTGGCCTGCACGGCCGGCGTGGCGAAATTCGCGGTGTTTTCGAGCACCGCGCCCGACACCATCGCCGCGCCCCACGACTGGTCGAGACGAACATTGGCGACAACGGCTGGCAGACGCTGCGGCCCGTTGCCCGTCGCCGTGGCGGCTGTCGCCGACCAGGGATTGAAGCCGAGCGCGCCAGCCGTGCCGGACTGTGGCATGTCGCCCCGGTTTTCCAGCGCCAGCGTCGCGGACAGACCGCTGCCAAACGATGCCGTGTAAGCGATCTGGCGTGTGCCGCCGGGGAAGCTACCGAACCATGGCGTATGCAGCGGAAAGACCGTGAGGAACTGGAAATTAGTCGCCGCTTGGCCGATGGTGAAGCCGGCGAAACGGATATAGGCGGCTTCGATGAAGGTCGGCGCATTCGTGCCCGCATTGGCGAAAAGGCCGGAGGCGTAGCCAAGATAGGGCGCTGTTTGCGCCAGGCCGGATTGTGCCGCGAAACGCAAGGTCATCGCGGTCTGCACCGTTCCCCATGCCGATTGCGTGCGCGCATCCATGGTCAGGATCGCGCGCGCATACCAGCCTATGGAATCAACCGCATTGGCGCTGACGAAAGTGGCGCTGGCATTGCCGCCGCCGGGAGGCCCGGCATAGGCCGGGCCACCGGCAGAGCGCATTTGCACCGCATTCTTGGCCGGCGTGTACCAGCTATCGACACGAACGCGCCCGCCAATCTTCAGGCAGGTGTCGGTGCCAGGAATCCAATAGAAGCCTGCACCATAGGCGTCGCACACGCGCACATATTCGACGGGCGCGGATTTGCGGCCCGGCAAATCCGCCGCCTGCGCGGCAACGGGCAGCAGCATGGCCGCTCCGCTGGTCAACACCACAGCTAATCTCGTCATCGGTCCCCCTTTTTTGAGCAGGTCCACACACGCCCCTGCCTGGCGATCTAAAAATTTTTGACAGCGAAAATTTACATGATAATGTCATGCAATTCTCTGTGGGTCAACGCGGCTGAAAGCGAGGCGACAAGCACGAGGAGAAGCGATCGCCTCACGGCGTTGCTTTCAGATGTGGTGGAGGGTGCGCAGACAACGTCGCGGCCGAGGGGCTCGCGTGCGGTGTTGCCGCGCGTATGACGTCAAAAGAAACGCCTGCGGCGCAGGTCGTTTATCTGAGTGAGACTAGACAATCATGAAATTGAGAATCGACAATCATCCCGATCCGATGATGGGGCTTCTGCCGCTCTTTTGTGCGATTGACTTCGGCTTGTTCCGCAAGCGCGGGATCGATCCCGTCTTCGTCGACCGCACCAATGTACAGGCGATCGAGGACATGCGCGCCGGCCAGATGGATATTTCCTTCTCTGGCCCAACCTTGACCATCATGGCGCGCGAGCGCTTCGGGCTCGACACCAAGTTCGTCTCGGCGGCGGCGCTGCGCGGCTCGATGAACGGTCATACGGCTGATTTCATGAATATCGTCGCGCGCGATGGCATTCAGATCGAAAAGCCGCAGGATTTTGAGAACAAGACCTTGGCGGCCTTCGCGCTTGATGGCGGCATCACCCATTCGGCGCCGCTCTATCTGTTCAACAACCATGGCGTCGATACGAACAAGATCGCGTGGAAGACCATGCCGTTCCACAAAATGCCGGACGCGCTGGCGGCGGGCGAGGTGGATGTCGCCATCTGCGTCGAGCCGTTCATCACCATCATGCGCCGGCGCGGTCTGGGGCGGGAGGTGGACGAGGTTTTCGGAGCTGGTTCCCTTGCCATGGCGGCGACGGGCAATCCTTCGCTTGTCTCCAACTGGTGGACGACGAAGAAGACTTATGCCGAAAATCCCGAGCTTTTCATCGCCACCAATGACATTCTGAACGAGGCGATCGCCGCCATTTATGACGATCCATCCGCCGCGCTCGACGCCATGGCACGCCAGACTGGACAACAGATCGGCATTCTCAGGGAGATTGGTTTTCAGACCACGCTCTTCCACGCTTTTCCGCTGAACGCACCGGACGTGCAGAACATGTACGCCGGCTGGGTCCGCGTTTTGCATGGTGCGGGCCTCCTGGAGAAGCCCATCGACTGCAGCGGCTTTTTCGACGCTTGAAGACGAGACAATGAGGGAAGGGATGATGACACAACGATTGATCCAGGCGAGCTTCGCGGCTCTCCTGCTGGCCGGCGCGCCTTTTGGCGCATCGGCTCAGACGCCGGAGACGGCGCCGCTGGAAAAAGCCTCGCTTTATATCGGCTGGCGCGCCGAGGCGGAGTTCGGCGGCTTTTTCCAGGCCGTGGCCAAGGGCATCTATAGAAAGCACGGTCTGCAGGTCGA
Source organism: Beijerinckia sp. 28-YEA-48 (assembly GCF_900104955.1). Taxonomy (NCBI): domain Bacteria; kingdom Pseudomonadati; phylum Pseudomonadota; class Alphaproteobacteria; order Hyphomicrobiales; family Beijerinckiaceae; genus Beijerinckia; species Beijerinckia sp. 28-YEA-48. Next base: position 94,127 of record NZ_FNSI01000002.1, on the reverse strand, counting down.
TATCCAACTCGGCAATCCGCAAAGCAATCCGGCGCCATTGCTGATCTCCGGCAAGGTGACATTCTCGATCGGCAGCAGCGGTTCGGCGCTCAACGCGGCGCGTGAGGGCGCGCCGATCACCGCCATCGCCGCAATCTTTCAGAAGGACCCGCGCGTTCTCCTCGGCCATCCCGGCCAAGGCTACGCCAAGCTGGAAGATATGGTCGATCGCACCGCCTATATCGGTGCTTTGGGCATGGCGACGTTCTGGCCGTTTCTGCGCCAACGTTTCGGCTTCAAGGATCGCAACGTCAAACCCTACACGTTCTCCATCGCGCCTTTCCTTGCCGACAAGGCGTCGATCCAGCAAGGCCTGGCGACGACCGAACCCTATGCGTTACAGAAGGCCGGCATGGAAAAGCCGGTCATGTTCCTGCTCGATGACTATGGCTATCGGCCCTATGCCGTGACCATAGCGGCGACACACAAGACGATCGCCAGCCGGCCAGACTTTGTTCAAAAATTCGTCGATGCCTCGATCGAAGGTTGGGCTGACTATCTTAACGGTGACGCGAAGCCGGGCAATGATCTCATCAAGCAGAACAACCCGGACATGTCCGACGACCATATCCGTTTCGCGATGGATGTGATGCGCCGCGATGGTTTCGTCGAAGCGGGCGATGCACGCCAGCTCGGCATCGGCGCCATGACCGACGAGCGTTGGAAGGACTATTACAAGGCTCTGGTCGACAGTGGCGTTCTGCCGGGCAATGTCGATGTGTCCAAGGCTTACACCCTGCAGTTCGTCAACAAGCGGGTGGGGTTGAAATGACCGACGTGGTGAAGGAGGGCCGCACGCTGGAACTGCGTGGCATTTCCAAGACATTCAATTCGGGAACGACGGCCGTCGAAAATCTCGATCTCGACATCCGCTCCGGCAGCTTCGTCAGCCTGCTTGGTCCATCGGGCTGCGGCAAAAGCACGGTGCTACGGATGATTGCCCGCCTGATCGAGCCGACCACGGGCACGATCAGCGGTGTGGGCGGGGCAGGGCGCATCGGCTTCGTGTTTCAGGAACCGACCTTGATGCCGTGGGCGGCAGCGCTTGAGAATGTTATGCTGCCTTTGAAACTGGCGGGTGTTCCCAAGGCCGAGCGCCGGGCCCGCGCTGCCGATGCGCTGGCCAAAGTCGGGCTGGCGGGTTTCGAGAACGCCTATCCGCGTGAATTGTCCGGCGGCATGAAGATGCGTGTGTCCCTGGCTCGCGCCATGGTCACCGAGCCGGAGGTTCTGCTGCTCGATGAGCCGTTCGCGGCGCTCGATGAAATCACGCGCTTCCGGCTGAACAACGATCTGGCGCAGCTTTGGGAAAGCCAGAGATTCACCGCCATCTTCGTCACCCATTCGGTCTTCGAATCCGTCTATCTGTCGGAGCGGGTGGTGGTAATGGCCCGGCGCCCCGGGCGCGTCTTCGATGATCTCACCATTGAAGCGCCGTCGGCCCGTGGCGAGGAATTCCGCACGTCGGCTGCTTATGCCGATCTGTGTCGCAAAGCGTCCCATGCCCTTGAAAAAGCGATAGCAGCATGAACGATTCAAAAAACATACGCCGGATTGCCCTGCCTGTCGGCCTCGGCATCATCTGTATCGTCCTGTGGGAAGTGATCGTGCGGACTTTCGATGTCTCGCCGTTCATTTTCCCCGGGCCGGTGAAAATCATCGAAGCTCTGATCCGCGATTGGGGGCTCCTGTCGCACGCCTTGCTGGTGACATTGGAGATCACGGCGATGGCCTTCGTCTGCGCCGTTGTTGGTGGCGGCCTCATCGCTGTCTTCTTCAGCCTGTCGAAGACCATCGAGACGACACTGTTCCCCTATGCGGTCATCATGCAGGTGACGCCGGTCGTCGCCGTGGCGCCGCTGCTCATCATCTGGATCGACAATGTTTATCTGGCATTGTTGGCCTGTGCCTGGTTGGTCGCCTTCTTTCCGGTTCTGTCCAATGCGACCGTGGGTCTCAACAGTGTCGATCATAATCTGCGCGATATGTTCCGCCTTTATGGCGCGACGCAAAGCCAGACCTTGTTGAGCCTGCGCATCCCCGCCGCCATGCCGTATTTCCTGACGGGCGTGCGCATCTCCGGTGGTTTATCGCTGACCGGGGCAGTGGTGGCCGAATTCGTCGCCGGCACCAGCGGACAAGCGTCGGGCCTGGCGTATCGCATTCTCGAGGCCAGCTATCAGTTGCAGACGCCGCGCATGTTCGCCGCCCTGTTTCTGATTTCGCTCACCGGCGTGGCGATTTTCTTGGTGACCACGTATATGTCGCATCTGCTGCTGAGCCGCTGGCATGAGAGCGCATTGGTGCGGGAGAAATGATGGGGCATCCGCTGCAACACATGCTGCAAGACTTCATGCTGCAAGATTCGATGCTGAAAGACTTGGAGCGGGCCGATGGCCCGCTTCGCCTGTCCAACTGCCAGGTGCCCGTTGGGGCGCTGGCAGCCACCGACGTGCGGCCGACGCGCGATGGTCTGGCGGCCGTCAATATCGATATCCAAGGTCGTCAGATCGTGGCGATCGCACCGGCGCGCGAAGGCAGCGACGCCCCATCGATGGGCGGCGCCCTGGTCTTGCCGGTGTTCGCCGATCTCCACACCCACCTCGACAAAACCTATATCGCTCATCGTGCCGACAATCGGCGCGGCACCTTGTGGGGCGCGGTGGAGGCAACGCGCGGCGATTACGTCCATTGGACCGAACAGGATTTGCATGACCGTGCCACCTTCGCTCTGCGTTGCGCGGAGGCTCACGGCACCGCCTTCATGCGCAGCCATCTCGATTCGCTCGGGCCGCAAGCGGAGCGGTCCTGGCGCGTGATGGACGGTTTGCGTCGGCAATGGGCCGATCGGATCAAGCTGCAACTCGTCGCTATGGTGCCAATAGAATTCTATCTGCAGGACGGCGCCAAAGGACTGGGCGCGCGCGTTGCGGCGGCCGGCGGATTGCTCGGTGGCGTGGTCAGGGTGATGGGGCTCCCGCCGGAAGAGGAGGCGAATGTGCAAGCGCGCGCCCTCGACGCTCTGTTCGCGCTGGCCAGGCTCTATGATCTCGATGTCGATCTGCATGTAGATGAAACGCTCGACACGCAGGCGAATGGGTTGGAGGCTGTGGCGGCGGCGACCCTGCGCCATGACTGGTCTGGCCGCGTCACCTGCGGCCATTGCTGCAGTCTTTCGATCCACGACGACCCGAAACGGGAGGCGATCCTCGCGCTGTGCGGGCAGGCGGGGGTGCGCATCGTCAGCCTGCCGCTGATCAACACCTTTCTGCAGGATCGCGGCGAGGGCCGCACGCCGCGCTGGCGCGGTCTGCCGCCATTGCAGGAAATCGCTGCCTGCGGCATTGACCATGCGCTGGCGAGCGATAATTGCGGCGACCCCTTCCACCCCTATGGCGATTACGACCTGCTGGAAGTGTTGCGCGAGACGGCGCGGACGGCGCACCTGCCAAATCTGGCGGCCTGGTCGGCGGCGGTGACGACGCAGCCGGCGGCCGCGATGGGGTTCGACAGCCGGTTGCGACCGGGCGGGTCGGCGGATCTGATTGTTTTCAACGCCCGAAGCATGGGCGAATGGCTGCGGCGTCCGCAAGCCGACCGCATCGTGATCCGAAACGGCCGCCGCTCGACCGCCGCCTTGCCAGCGTTCAGCGATCTCGACAGTTTAACGCCGATCGGCCATTACTAGTGCTTGTTCGCCTTTTAAGCAGAGACGGCATGAGCGCCCCCCGAACTTCTTTTCCCGCGGCCGATCTGATTGCGCCGCATGTCAATACCCTGTCCAAATATCTGACTCGCGCGGCGGTGAACCAAGCGCGGAGCAACTTTGAGCTCGGGCAGGTGGAGTGGCAGGTCGTCACCTTGCTCGGCGTGTTTCAGCCGATCTCGATCCGCGAATTGACCTTTCACGCTTTGCTTGACGCGGCCCAGGTCAGCCGCGCTGTCGCGGCGCTGGCCAAGCGCGGCCTTGTCTCGCGCCGTCAAAGCCCGGAGGATCGCCGCGAGGCCAAATTGACCCTGACGGCGGCCGGCCGTTCGCTGCACGCCGATCTGACGGTGGCGGCGGTCGAGCGCAACAATACGTTGCTGGAAGGTTTTTCCGCCAAGGAAACGCGCGCCCTGATCGAGAAGCTCGATATTTTGATCGAGCGTGCCAAAGTTCTGGCCGACGAAAGTAAAGGTTAGAGAGAAGCCTTGATCCGCTGAGCTCCAAGGGGCGCATGTCCAACCAAATGAATCGGCGGATGCTGGCAAGGAAAGCCGTCGCCTATGCGATTGGAAGCGAACTGGGTCATTCTGGCAGAGGAAATTGATAGGTTTTGATCATTTCGAAAGAGTCTGACGCCGTCATGGTCGATGGGGACGCGATCTTTTTTAGTGTACTTGTCGTGTTCATAACTTTTAGCGACTTGGCGAAGCTCATTGGGAGAGTTGGTGGGTTGCCAATGAGCTCTATCCGATCAATCTACGGTTTCTGACGATCTTTTCGGTGAGCTTGATAAATTCCGCCGCAGTGCGCGACAGAGGGCCACCCTTGCGCCGGACGACCCCGACTTCCCGCGGAATGGCCGGTTCGATCGCGACGACGGCGACCGGCAGATCGCCGTTTAGATAGATGGTCGGCAGAACGGTGACGCCGAGATTGGCCGATACCATCGCCAATGCGGTTTCGGGCTGCGCGACCGTAAAACGGGCCACGAATTTCCGCCGGCGACGGATGAATGCTGCTTCGACACTGTCGCGAATGTTCGAGCCTCTTTTCATCGTAATCAGAGGTTGGCCGGAAATGTCCTGAAGCGTCACTGTCCTGCGTCTCGACAGGGGGTGCGACTGTGGAACGACCACGGCGAAGCGGTCCATGATCAGGGGTGAGAAAGCCAGGCTCATCCGGCCCGCGGGTTTGGGCATGAAGCCCATGTCCGCTTCGCCGTCTTGAACAGCCCGTTCGATTTCGCTGGCCATCATCTCCATGACCTCGACGTGGACGCTGGGGTATTGTGCGCCATAGGCTTCGAGCGCAAACGGCAGTACTTTGCTGGTGATCGAGGGGACGGCGGCGATCACGAGGCGCCCCCGTTGGAGAGAGCCGTAGTCGCGCATTTCATGCACGCCCACGTCGAGATGATCTACGGCACGGGTTGCGTGAACGAGAAACCGCTTTCCCTCCGCCGTCAGTTCGACCTGCCGGGTGGTGCGGCGAAGCAGGGATACGCCCAGGAATTCCTCAAGCTCCTGCAGATGTGCGCTAATGGCGGGCTGCGTCAGCCCCAGGCGCTTGGACGCCCGTCTGAACTGCATCTCCTCCGCCACGACCATGAAGCTGCGGATGCGCACAAGACTGAGGCCGGCTTTGGCAGGCGCTTTGGACATTGATAACCTCTGCTGATCAATGAATTACATAATACAAATTGACGATTTTGCCCATCCGCCGTTCCTTACTGCGTCAAGGCAGGCGCGTAGACAGATTGCCAACCGGCTTTCCTGCGCGAGGCGAACAGTATTCAGGGGAAGCGTTGCGAAAGATGGAGAGGACACCTGTTTTGATCATCGGCTCGGGGCCGGTGGGGCTTTGCCTGGCGATTGATCTTGCCTATCGCGACATCCCCTCCGTTATCGTCGAACGGACGGATGGTGCTGTGAAGCATCCCAAGGCGGGGTCGCTCTCCAACCGCACCATGGAATTCTGCCGGCGCTGGGGAATCGCCGAAGACATCCGGCAATGTGGGTTTCCACGCGATTACGGCCTCAGCATGGTGTTCTGCACGTCGATCGTCGGCCACAATCTGGGGACGCACGTCTATCCCAGCATGGATGCGGACGTGATGCCGCCGCAGTCGCCGGAGAAGAAACAGCGGTCGCCGCAATTGTTCTTCGATCCGATTTTGGCGTCCTGGGCGAGAAAAAGCGGCAAGGTAACTTTTCTCTACCGCACTGAATATCGAGCTCTGCAGCAGGACGAGAACGGCGTGAAGGTGTCGGTCAGGGACCTGGCTTCTGATCGCGATTTTACGATCGAAGCTGATTATCTGGTCGGTTGCGATGGCGCTGCGAGCGGCGTGCGGGAGGCCCTCGGCATCGAACTGCAAGGTCGTAAAGCGCTCGACTATTCGGTCGCCGTATTGGTCCGGATCCCAGGACTGCGGCAGGCCCACGCGAAGGGTGATGCCGAGCGATACATTTTTGTGGGGCCAGCGGGAACGTGGGGCAATTTAACAGCAGTCAATGGCAGCGATCTTTGGCGTCTGACTGTACTTGGAGCGCAGGATCATATCGACATGGGCAGCTTCGACCCTGCCGGCTGGATGCGCAAGGCGCTCGGCTCCGACGATATTCCATTTGAGATTATCGATACCATGCCGTGGCGACGGGCAAGCCTTGTGGCGGAGTCTTACGGGGAGGGCCGTGTTTTCATCGCGGGCGATTCCGCGCACACGATGTCGCCGACCGGCGGTTTCGGCTTTAATACGGGCGCTGGCGATGCGATCGACCTCTCCTGGAAGCTCGAAGCGGCGCTTCGCGGCTGGGCTGGTGAGCATCTTCTGTCGAGCTACAGCCTGGAACGTCAGCCGGTCGGCACGCGCAATGCCGGCGTTGCGACCCAGAACTATTTTCATCTCACCTCCGCAGCGAATTGCCGGAACATTCTCGATGAGAACGCGCAGGGTCAAAGCACCAGAGATCGAATTGGCGCGGAGATCACCACCGCCACGATGACGGAATGGGAAACCATCGGTGTTAATCTCGGCTATCGATATGAGAATTCATCGATCTGCATTCCCGACGGAACACCTATGCCTGCGGATGACGCGTCGGCCTATGTGCAAACCGCGCGGCCCGGGCATAGGGCGCCCCATGCCTGGCTGACGGATGGGTCGTCGATCATCGATGCCTTCGGGGCTGGCTTCGTTCTTCTCAGATTTCCGGGAAGCGAGAACCCAATCGCGTTGGTTGAGGCCGCAAAAGCGCGAAATGTTCCGCTGCGCGTCGTTGACGTTGGCGAAGAGCATGTCGCTGCTCTCTACGAGAGAAAATATGTTCTTGTTCGCCCCGACGGGCACGTGGCTTGGCGATCCGACAGTCTTCCGTCCAACGGGATCGAAGTCATCGATCGCATCAGGGGCGCGTCGGGCAGGGCGGTCTGACCTGACCCATATAACCGCGAAGCGGAAAAATGAGGGGAGATGTTTCTGTGTTCGAAAGCGCGAAACCGCTCTTGAGATTGGCGCTTCCCGCTCTTATGGCGCTGCCGGTCTTCTATGCATCGCAGGCCGTTGCGCAGGCGTATCCAGATAAACCCATCAAACTGGTGGTTCCTTTCGCCGCGGGTGGAACGACCGATGCGTTGGGGCGCATATTCGCGCAGGCCTTCTCTCAATCCATTGGCCAATCCGTTGTTGTCGAGAATCGCCCCGGTGCGGGATCGGCATTCGGCATCGATATCGTCGCTAAATCGCCGGCCGATGGATACACTCTCCTATGGGGCTCAGCCGACGGATTGGCGGTGTTGCCAGCCATTCGAACGAACCTTCCCTACAATGCCGAAAAAGACCTTACGCCGATCACGCTCTTTGCTGCCGCTCCTTTTGTCTACGCGCTTCATCCGAGCATCCCGGCCAAAAGCGTCGCGGATTTCGTTCGTTATGCGAAAGCCAATCCGGGCAAGATCAACTATGGGTCGCCAGGTGTTGGGTCGGTCGCGCATCTGGCAACGGCGCTTCTGGAGACTCGCATTGGCATCAAACTGACGCACGTGCCTTACAAAGGCGGCTCGCAGGCCATCAGCGATCTGATTTCCGGCCAGATTGAGATGACGACCACCTCGCCCACTGTCATTCTGCCGTTCGTCCAGGCGGGATCGATTTCCGCCATTGCGCAAACGGGGCAAATGAGATCGCCTTTGCTGCCGAATGTGCCGACAATGGTCGAAGCCGGCTACGGCGATTTTGTGGTGGGGAGCTGGTTTGGCCTCCTCGGGCCGGCCAATTTGCCCGATGGCGTCACAAAAGCGTTGAAAGAGACCAGCGAGCGCATCAAGGCAAACCCGGAGCTGCAGACGCAGTTCAAACAGGTGGGCGCCGATTTGATGGATGCGCGATCCATCGATTTCAAGGCATTTATCAAAGACAACATCAAAATGTGGAAGGATGTTGTTTCAAAAGCTGGTATTCAGGTCCAAACGGAGTAGGCGCGGCCCACCGCGGGGGCGGGCCGCATAGTGTTGCATGTTTGGCTTACTGAGCCGCGTCGATCGCCTTCAGACCGGCGGCAGCGCAACCGGCATCTATGTCACCGGACGGTGCGCCGCCAACGCCAATGCCGGCGACCAGAGCCTTGCCGAGCTTAAGCGGCAGACCGCCAGCCTGAATGACCATGCGCGCATCCATGTCGCGCAGGCCCGCGTTGGCTGGCTTCGTGGCAATGAACTCGGCAAGACCGGCCGTGTCACGACCCATGGCGGCGGAGGTGAAAGCCTTGCCCTGCGCGCTCGTCGCCGTATGCGGACCGGAATTATCGGCCTTCAGCAGCACTTTGGTCGAGCCGTCGCGCGCCACGACGGCGACGCTGACATTGTGGCCCTGGGAGACACAGGCCTTCAGCGCAGCATCCGCGGCCTTGGTCGCGAGGTCGAGCGGCAGGTAAGGCGCGGTCGGCAGTTCCTGCGCGGTGGCAGCAAGCGGAGCAAGAAACGTGATTGCCAGTACGAGGTTGCGGATCATCAGGATCTCCTTTCCAATCAATGGAAGGAAGCTAATCCGGCCGCGACGTGTCCGGTATTCGTAGGCCTTGCGGCAACATCCGTAGTTCTACGGATTTTCGCGCCCCTCGAGCCAAAAGCGCGTTATCTCCGCCTGCGAGGTCGTGCCGAGCTTGGCGCCGATGGCGGCGCGATGGCTTTCTACCGTGCGCGGCGACAGGCCGAGGCCCTCGGCGATCTGGCGCGTCGTAAAACCTTCGGCGATCCGATCGAGGACCTCGCGTTCACGCGGTGTCAACGCTGAGAGCAATGCCAGCGTCTCCGCCTTCTCGGCGCGGCGGCTGAGTATACGCTCCAGCGCGCCTTGCCCCTTCTGGATCGCGTCGATCAAGTCCTGCTCGTCGATCGGCTTGGACAGAAAGTCGACCGCACCGTTGCGAAACGCGCGGCGACAGGCTTCGATGTCACCATGGCCAGAAATCACGATGGCCGGCCAATCGATGCCGCATGCAGTGAGCTGCTCCTGCAGCTTTAGCCCGGAAATCGCGGGCATGCGAATGTCGAGGATCAGGCAGCCGGGCTTCAGCTTTGGAACTTGGGCTAGAAACGCTTGCGGGTCGCCGAAGCTGATGGTTTCGATCCCGACGGTGGACAGAAGCAAGCCGAGGGCCCGACGCACCGCCTCGTCGTCATCGACCAGATAAACCGGGCGGCTCATTGTCGTACCTCCTTGGCACTCTCCTTGCGCGGCAGCACGACCTGGAAGGTGGCGCCGGGCCCATCGTTGATCAGCGCGATTTCTCCGCCGGTGCGTTCCACCAGACGCTGGCTCAGCGCCAGGCCAAGGCCGGTGCCCTCGACGCGGGTCGTCATGAATGGCGTGAAGAGACGTGGCCGCAACGCCTCGGATACGCCGGGGCCGTTGTCGATAACCTCAAGTACGGTTTGTCGCTCATCCTGCCGCAGAGTAACTGCGACATGACCCGCATCGTCCCCATCGCTCGCCGCCTCGATGGCATTACGCACGAGGTTGAACACCACCTGTTCCATCTCGACGGGATTGGCGATCACGGAAACAGGCTCCCTCGGAATATCGAACTCAAGCCGCGCACCGTGCGCGGCCGCTTGCGGCGCCAGCAGCGCGCGTACATTGCTCAGGGTCTCACGTAGATCGAACGCCGATGCCGGTGCCGTCTGCGGGCGCGACCAGTTGCGAAACCGCTCCAGGATCGCGGATGCCCGGCGTGCCTGGGCCACAGTGTCGTCCAGCACTGGAACCAACGCCGTTATATCTCCCCGGCCGAGTATCCGTCGTCCGGCCTGCGCCTGTGCAAGGATGGCGGTTAGCGGCTGCGTCAACTCATGCGTGAGGCCGCTTGCCATTTCGCCCAAGGCATTGACACGCGAAGCATGAGCGAGGCGCGAATCCAATGCGCTGAGCCGTGCCTGCTCTATCGCCGCACGGGTACGCGCTCGCTGGCGCAGGGCCAAGAGCGCAGCAAAATAGGCCACGCAGACAGCGATGAGTACCAAGCCTGTCTGCACGGGAGGATAGAGGTCGGCAAGTCCGATTTTCATTCCGGTTTCAAAGGGCAACGGCTGGGACGCACTGCCGAGCGCCTTTGAAAAGCGAACTGTCGCGGGCGTCCCAACTTGGCCAATAAGCGGATGGCCATCTGGCAACGACAGGCTAAGCACGACGCCAGGGCGCGACCAGAACGGTTCCGCTTCGCCAAGCAGCTTTTCCGCATCAATACCCAGCATCAACCCGTAACGCGCTGCATCCGAATTGGGACTGCGCTTGACCATAATGTAATGATGCGTCCGCCGGGGATGCGGCAATAGGGCGATCCGCCCATCGGAGGCTTTGGCGGCCGAACGGACAAGCTCCGCGGCAACCGGATCGAGTGGTTCCGTACCGACTGTTTGTCCTGAGGGATCGAGAGGAACGAGCTGCACTTCATCGATGCGCGGATAAAAGCGCGAAATCGTTGCGGCAACATCAAGAAACAGGTCGTGTCCTTTTTCTTCCGCGGCGACCGCAATTGCGGACAATGCCGTCAGGTGCGCATCGTGCTGGTCGGCGCGTTGGGACGCGAGCCGATGCAGAATGATGCTTTCCTGCTCCAGTTCGGCAGCCAGCGTATGGCGCTGAATGATCGCAAGCGTGCCGACAGCAGCAAGCAACAGAAAACACCCAACGGCGACCAGCTTGAGAGGGCTTTCAAGGAAAGGGCGATTAGCACGTATCATCGGAGCATTCTTGCAGTTTTCCCGCGCAACTGAAATGCAAGTTGCAATTTTTGTTCAACGCAAGTTGTCCTTAAACGTCAATCGAGAACAATGGTGATCAAGGAATGCCGGAAGGCAATAGTGCACTTTTGGGAGTCTTGGGCAATTTGCACGGTTGTTGGCTGGAAGCTGTCCTCTGATCCTTAAGGCGGGAAAGGGACGTTTCATCTCGTTCTGGGTGGCGAGGATGTACGGCGGCCCTTGGCGCGCACTTGAACGGAGTTATGGATGGTGAATTCGCTCGCTCCGGCAGTGTCGGGAAGGATCGCTCCGGGCCGAGGAGGATGCGAAAATGTGGGCGAGGCTCGAAAGCGACCGCCTACCTCGACGTAACCGCGGCGGCATTTTTGGCGCAGGAGTTTCGTCAGCTCCAGATTCGCTTCCTGCGTCGTGTCATAGAGATCGATACGACGTCGTCCGATTGTTCCAATTCGCCCCCACTGTCGAACGACCGAAGCCGAACTGAAAAGGGTGGGCTGCAGCGAGATCGAATAGAAGCGCGCCATGTTGCGGCTATGGTCTATGCGACGAAGATGGATGGAAAAATCGAGATCGTTGGACATGCCAAGGAATCTCGTCGGTCTCGGGTCGGCAGTCCAATTCGTTCTTTGAATCATGTCATGGCATTGATTCACGGAATGAATCAATTGCCAGCCGAAAGGTCGCTTCAACTCAGATTGAGCTAAGGCAATACTGTCTCGTCCAAGTCTTCACTGTCAGGTACGGCATCTGCAGCTAAACGCTCGTCAACTGCGCCAGCTGCGCCCGCAGAAGATCGCTGAACTTGCCTTCCCACGGACGATTCTGGTGGCGAGAAAGTCGGACCGCACGCAGCTGGCGGAGGATCGAGGGGCGCACGATCGCGTGGGCTTCAAGGACCTGAGTTTCGAGACTGCGCCGCACCGCCGATGCGGGCATGGCCGTGGCCCAGCCGCCTGATTTCACCAGGCGGATGGCGGCGGCCATGGAATCAAGCTCCAGTTTCGGCACGAGCGGCAGGCCGGCGTCGGCGAATTTGCGATCCAGAAGTGCGCGCAGGCCATGGCGCTGCGATGGCAAAACAAGATCGAGCTTGCCGATGTCGGCCATTTTGATGGGCCCTGTCGGGCAAATCGATTGTCCGGCTGCGGTCAGAATCGAGAGCGGTTCGGCAAACAACACCGTTTCCTTGAGCGCGGTATGGGTGTGCAGATCCTCGACGATGGCGATGTCGACCACGTTTTCGGCCAGCCAGTCCAGCAGGACGCCGCTGTGCGATTCAACGATCTTGAGTTCGACGTTCGCAAAGGCCTTCTGCCATTGCAGGATCGTGGCGGTCATCGCGCGAACAAGAAGACTGTCCTCGTCTAGTCCCGGCAGAACACCGACGCGCAGGGTGGTGCGTGCGCGCAGCGGTTTTGCCGTGGGGTTGCGTCCTTCCTGGCGCAGCGCTTCCAGGATCGGCGCGTAGATCTCACGCACTGTATAGGCGAGCGCCGTTGGGTGAATGCCTTGCGACGTGCGCGTGAAAAGGGTGCCGCCAAGGCTCTGTTCCAGCGTCCGGATCTGCATGCTGACGGCCGGTTGAACGACATTGAGTTTTGCCGCGACCCGGGTCATGGACCCCTCCTCGAAAGCACGCAGGAAATAGCGCAATTGCCGCGTCTCGGGAGGCGCCTGGGTTTCACTTGTTTCTTCAGGGTTTCGCTTGGCTTTGACGATTTGCGCTTTCAACACCGCGCAATAGGCGCGCTGCTCGGGGCGGCCCTGATCATCGCAGGTGATCGTGAGGCGCAGCGGCGGAAGCACTTTCGTGACATCGCGCACGAGCAACCGGGGATGTTGCAGAATTCGTGGATTGATCGCCAGGCGCGGCGCAAGAATCCGTCCGCTGTTTTGTGCCAGCAGAACGGCGATCAATTCATCCGCATCCTCGGCATGGTGATGAAAAACATATTCGCCGCCGATGGGCCATTTCTTCAAGGCTTCGCGCACCCTGAGTGGCAGGGCGGGAAGATTAATGTCTCCATCCAGGGTCTCGACGCGCGGCTGCGCGCGGCGATCCTGCGCCGGTCCGCCTATGCTGATCAGCAGCCATTGGTCGGAGATCGCGGTGCCGTCTCCTGCGAGATCTATATCGTGATCGATCTGTATCAGCTCGTCGCGCGGCGCGGGGCCGATCTCCGAGGGGAAATAAGTGGTTCTGATCTGCGGGGCTTTGACCGCGAGGGCTTGGCCGGCTTGGCGGCAGGCCCGCATCAATAAGCTCGCCGCCGAATAGGGAATTTGAACGCGCAGCGTCCTGATCGGCGCGGTCTCGGCGGCGCGAACATAATGGAGGCCGTGCATGGCGGCATCGAGCAGCGGCGATACTTTTCGATACAGACGCTGCGCCGATTTGGTCGGCCGCAGGCCAATCGGCGTGCGCCCGAAGAGCACATCGTTCAATTCGATCTCAAGCTGACGGATCTGCGTGCTCAAAGTCGGCTGCGTCACCTGGCAGGCTGCGGCCGCGGCGCTCATGCTGCGCTGCTCAACCGCCGCCGTGAAATACTGTACCTGCCGAAAATCCATGAATTTCAACCCTTCGCGCGGAAGGATGGTATAGGAAAATCTGATATCCGTCATTCTCAATCGATATTGGTCGATGCGCGCGGGGCTGCTTACTCTGCCGCAGAATTGCCGCTTTTGACGAAGGCGGCACGATCCGAGCGCAATGCCGAAAACGGCTCCGTCCTAGGTAGAGGGTAAGACGATGAAAGCTCATTTTTCCTATGTTTCCGCTTCCGCCTTAATAGGCGCCGCAGCCCTGGCGATCGGTACGCTGGCGGCCTTTCCGGCAGCCGCTCAGGTTAAGATCGGTTTCCAGGCTCCCCTGACGGGTCCGGCCGCCACCGATGGCGTCTCCGCCAAAGTGGCCTCCGAGCTGGCGATCGAGCGCATCAACGCCAAGGGCGGCATTCTCGGCCAGAAGGCCGAGCTGGTGACCTATGACGATCAGGCCAAGACCGAAGACGCGGTCTTCACGGCCAATAAGCTGATCGGCCAGGACGGCGTGAAATTCGCCGTGTCGGGCAGCTATTCCGCCTCCGGCCGCGCCGCCGCGCCGATCTTCCAGAACGCCAAAGTGCCGTTCATCTCCGCTTATGGCGTGCATCCCGATATCACGCGCACCGGCGAATATGCCTTCCGCACCGTCCATCTTGGCCAGCCGCAGGGCCGCGCCGCCGCCAAATTCATCGGCGACACCCTCGGCAAGAAGCGGATTTCCGTCATCTCGATGGACAACGACTATGGCCAGGCGACGCTCGAAGGTTTCAAAAGCGCGGTCGATACGTTCGGCATAAAAGTTCTCGGTGAATATTCTTACCCGCTGCGCGACCGGCAGTTCGGTTCGATCGTCGCCAGCGTCAAGCGCGACAATCCGGAAGCGGTCTATATCACCGGCTATTTCTTCACTGGCGGTCCGCTGGTGACGCAGCTCCGCGCCGCCGGCATCACCGTGCCGATCATCGGCTCGCAGGCCTTCGATGCGCAAAAGCTCATCGAAATCGCCGGTCCTGCGGTGGAAGGCGTCTATATCGTCGGCGGCCTCAACCGCGACCCGTCGAACGAAGAGCTGAAGACCTATCTGGCCGATTTCCAGAAGCGCGCCGGCTATCCTGGTGAAAATGTCGGCGCGACCGTCTATTCGGCGATCGTTCTGATGGCTGACGCCATCAACCGTGCCGGTACGCTGGATCAGGCCAAGGTGCGCGACGCGCTCGCGAACACGAAGGACTTCCCGCATCTTGCTGGCAAACTGGTCAGCTTCAATCCGCTGCGCGAAATCAACATGCCGATGAACGTCAATATTGTGAAGGACGGGCAGTTCCGCCACTTCACCTGGATCGATGATCTGAAACTGCTCGCGCCGCCGACCGAATAAGGCGGTTCACCCGGGTAACGTCAGGGCCAATGCGGGCGCAAGCCCGGGCCCTGACGATCGGTCTCGATATCCGGTCTCTCCTGTGGGATCACATTTGTGTATTACGTCGATCTTCTTCTCAACGGCCTGATCTTCGGCAGCATGTACGCGCTGATGGCCATCGGCCTGACGCTGGTCTATGGCCTGCTGCGGATTCTTCATATCGCGCACGCCATCGTCTATGCGCTGGGCGCCTTCATCACCGTGATCGTCGCCAATGCCACCGGCAGTATCGCGCTCGGCATCGTGGTGGCCATCGTCGTGTCGGCCATCTTCGGCATGGGCGTCTATCGCGTGCTCTACCAGCCGCTGCTCAGTCATCCGCCCTATGTGGCGATGATCGCTTCGATCGGCCTGCTCATCTTTATGGAAGATGCGTTCCGCATCGTGTTCGGTGAACAGGGGCTGACCTTCACGCGCAATCCCTATCCGACGCAGATCTACGATGTGTTCGGCGTGACGATCAACACGGTGCAGATCGCGATGATCGTCCTGTCGACGGTCTGCCTGGTTGCCTTGGCCCTGTTCACGACGCGCACGCGCATGGGCATCGCCTGGCGCGCGACAGTGTCCAATCCCGTCATCGCCACCAGTTTCGGCGTTGACGCGATCAAGGTGCGCTACCTGAATTTCATGATCGGGTCGGCCCTGGCGGCGCTGGCAGGAGCATTGATCGCGCTTCTGAACAATTTCGTCGAGCCGACCATGGGCTTTGTCGTCAGCTATAAGGCGCTGGCCATTATCGTCCTGGGCGGCCTGGGCAGCATGCGCGGCACGTTGATCGCGGCGCTGGCGCTCGGCCTGGTCGAATCCTTCGGCACGATCTGGGTCGGTTCCTATCTCGACCGCGACGCGCTGGCCTTCCTGTTTCTAATTATCGTCCTGATGGTGCGTCCCCAGGGCCTGACCGGGGCACGTGCATGACCCTGTATGCTTACAGTCTTCTCTCGATCCTCGGCATCAATATCATGCTGGCGGTCAGCCTGAATCTGATCAGCGGCTTCTGCGGTCAGTTCAGCCTGGGCCACGGTGCTTTCTATGGCGCGGGCGCCTATGCGGCGGCGCTGTGCGCGGTCGCGGGCTATCCCGTGCCGGTCGCTTTGCTGGCCGGCATGGCGGTGGGCGGCGCGCTCGGCTTCATCGTCGGCTTCGCCTCCGTGCGGCTGCGCGAAGATTTTCTCGTGGTGACGACGATCGGCGTCAGCTTTCTGTTCGTCGGCTTCGTGCGCAAGCAAAAGTGGCTCGGCGCCGAAATGGGCATCAGCAAGATTCCCGCCAGCGGCCTCGGCCCCGAGGGCAATGCGGTGATGATCCTGCTGTTTGCCGCAGCCACCATCGCGTTGTGTCTCTATCTCAACCGCAGCTGGCTCGGCTTCGCGTTCCGCGCGGTGGGCGATGATGAGCAGGCGGCGCGGACGATCGCCATTCCCGTCTCCACTTATAAACTGCTGGCCTTCGCCATCGGCACGGCGATCGCCGGGCTGGCGGGCGGCCTCTACACCTATTTCACCCAATTCATCGTGCCCGATTCCTTCACCTTCATTCTGTCGGTGACGGTGATGGCGATGGTGGTGATCGGCGGCATCGGCTCGACCTGGGGCGTGGTGATCGCGGCGATCATTCTGACACTGCTGCCGGAGGCGTTCCGTTTCATCAACGACTATCGGCTGCTGATTTTCGGCGGTGTGTTGATGCTGGTCATGCGGTTCGCTCCGGGCGGTCTCGCCGGGATCGCGACGTCGCTCACACGGAGGCTGCGCAAGGCATGACAACGCTGCAAGTCGAATCCGTTTCCATCCGCTTCGGCGGCGTTCAAGCCCTGACGGATGTCAATTTCTCCGTCCAGAAGGGCGAGTTCGTCGGCCTGATCGGCCCCAACGGCGCCGGTAAGACGACCTTGTTGAAAATCATCGCCGGCATTCTGACGCCCGACACTGGCCGCGTCATGCTTGAAGGTGCTGATGTAACGCGTCTGCCGACGGCCAAGCGCGTGCGCAAGGGGCTGGCGATCACCCATCAGATCGTGCGGCCGTTCCGCTCGATGACGGCGCTCGACAACACGGCGCTGGCGGCGGGATATAAGATCACCTCCAATCCGCTGACCGCCGCCTTCCATTGGCGGCGGGTAATGCAGACGTCTCGCGCCGCGGAAATGCTCGCCAAGGTCGGCCTTGGCGGCCTGGAACACCGTGATGTCAGCGCCTTGCCTCTGGGCAATCTCAAGCGGCTGGAAGTAGCGCGCGCCCTGGCGCTCGATCCGTCCGTCATCATTCTCGACGAGCCGCTGGCCGGCCTCAACCACCGCGAAGCGGAGCAGCAAGCCGATACGCTTGCCGCGCTCAATGCGGAAGGGCTGACCATCGTTCTGATCGAACACAATCTGAGCGAACTGGTGCGTGTCTCCAAGCGTTTGCTGGTGCTGGACGGCGGCAAGATCATCGCCGATGGAGCCCCGGCCGAAGTGATGGCCAATCAGGCTGTTCGCGAAGCCTATGTAGGAAAGGCCGACGATCATGCTGCGGCTTGAACATCTGAGTTGTGGATATGGGCCTGTCGTTGCGGTCGAGGACGTGAGCTTCGAACTGCCGACCCATTCCTCGTTGGCGCTGCTCGGGCCGAATGGCGCCGGCAAGACGTCGACCATCATGGCGATCATGGGCCACACCACCATTCAAGGTGGCCGCATCCTGTTCAACGATCAGGACATCACGCGCCTGCCGCCGGTGAAGCGCGTCGAACTGGGCATCGCTCTGGTGCCGGAAGGCCGCCGCCTGTTCACCGATCTGTCCGTCGAGGAAAACCTGACGGTTGGCGGCTATCGCCTGCCGGTCCAGCGGGACCGCATCAATCGCCAGCGCGTCTATGATCTGTTCCCGCGTTTGTCCGATCGCCGCAAGCAGATTTCCGGCTCCCTGTCGGGCGGCGAGCAGCAGATGCTGGCGATGGGCCGGGCCCTGATGACGGAACCGAAGCTGCTGCTGATCGACGAATTGTCGCTCGGCCTGATGCCGAAAATGGTCGACCTTTGCTTCGGCGCGCTGGCGACCCTGAAACAAGAAGGCGTCACCATCCTGCTCGTCGAGCAGAACACGGCGCGTGCGCTCGATTTCGCTGAGAATGTCTGTGTGATGACGTCCGGCGTGCTGGCGTTCTCCGGCTCTTCCAAACAAGCCAAAGCTGACGAGAACCTCTTTGATGTTTTCGTCAATGCGGCGCATGAGTGAGTGACTGTGATGAGTGATTTCGATCTTGTCGTAACCGGCCGTGTCGTCCTCACCGACCATGTGATCGACAATGGCTATGTCGCCGTTCGCGGCGGCATCGTTGAACGGGTCGGCGCTGGCACGCCGCCGCAGGCCAGGGAACGAGCCGACTTTGGCGCCGCCTATGTGCTGCCGGGCGCCATCGATTCCCAGGTCCATTCGCGCTCGCAGAAAGACCAGGAAGATTTCATCTGGTCGACCCGCTCAGCCGCCGCCGGCGGTGTCACGACCATCGTCGACATGCCTTATGATGAAGGGTTTCTGGTGTCCTCCGGCGAGCACGTTCGCCGCAAGGCTGACGAGGCGGGGGCGCAGGCGCGCGTCGACTTTGCGCTCTATGCCACGATCGATCCCGAGGAAGGCGCCAAGCGGATCGACGAAATGGTCGCGGCGGGCGCCGCCTCGTTCAAATTCTCGACTTTTGGCACCGATCCGAAGCGGTTTCCGCGCATCCCCCCGCAGACCCTTCATGCCTGTTTCAAGGCAATCGGTCGCCATGGACTGATCGCTGGTGTTCATAACGAGAACGACGAAATGGTGCGCGCCGCCATTCAGGCGGTGGAAGTCTCCGGCATCCGCGATTATCGCGCCCACGCCATGTCGCGTCCGCCGGCGACGGAAACCCTGGCCATGGCGGAGGTTTACGAACTGGCGGCCGATGCCGGCTGCTCCGGGCACATCGTCCATTGTTCGCTCGGGCGCGGCTATGACCTGTGCGCGGGCTATCGGGCGCAGGGATTCGATCACACCATCGAAGCTTGCATCCACTACCTGACCCTCGACGAAGAAAACGACGTGGCGCGGCTCGGCGGCAAAGCGAAGATCAATCCGCCGCTCCGCCCGCGCCGGGAAGTCGAGGCGCTCTGGCGTCATCTCGCCGCCGGCAATGTGACAGTGGTGTCCACCGATCATGTGAGTTGGTCGGAAGATCGCAAGACCAATCCGGACATGCTGAAGAATGCCTCCGGTGTGCCGAGCCTCGAAGTGCTCTATGCGCTGCTGCTGAAGGGGCTGACCGAACGTCGCCTTGATGTCACCTGGGCGGCGCGCCTCCTGGCCGCCAATCCGGCGCGCCTGTTCCGCATCGGCCATCGCAAAGGCGCGCTCGAAGCGGGCCGCGATGCCGACATCACGGTGATGGCCCATCGCCCGGGCCGCTACGATGCGGCCGCGAGCGGTCACAACTTCGTCGGCTGGAGCCCGTATGAGGGCATCGAACTGCCGTATCGTCCGGTGGCGACTTTCCTGCGCGGCAAGGCGATCTTCGACGGCACCAACGTTCTGGCCGCGCCGGGCAACGGCACCTTCGTGCATCCGGTTCTGGCGAGCCGGGCGGAGGCCGCAGCCTGATGAACAAGCTGCCGATCAATCAGGACCGCATGTGGAACGATATAATGGCCCTAGCGGCCATTACCGATCCGGACAGGCCTTACACGCGCCGCTCTTTCTCGCAGCGTTTTCTTGAGGGACGCGAGTGGCTGCGCCAGCGTTTCGAGGAAGCCGGATTGAGCGTGCGTCTCGATCAGGCGGCCAATCTGATCGGACGTGTGGAAGGCACGGAGGCGGCCGCGCCGCCGATCATGCTCGGATCACATTCCGACACCGTGCCCTCGGGCGGGCGCTTCGATGGCATTGCCGGTGTCATCGTCGCGCTTGAAATCGTCCGCGCCATGAAGGATGCGGGCTATCAGCCGCGCCACCCGGTCGAAGTGGTGGATTTTCTGGCCGAAGAGCCCAGCGAATACGGCATTTCCTGTGTCGGCAGCCGCGCCATGGTCGGCGCGCTCGACGACAAGATGCTGGCCTATACCAATGCCGCTGGCGAAAAGCTGGCGGACGCGATCCGCCGCGTTGGGGGTGATCCGGACCGGCTGGCGCAGGCGCGCCGCTCCGATGTTGCCGGCTTTCTCGAACTGCACATCGAGCAGGGCCTGGTGCTGCAAAACAACAAGATCGATCTCGGCCTGGTGTCAGCGATCGTCGGCATCACCCGCATCGAGGTCGTCTTCAAGGGCGAGGCCGATCATGCCGGCGCGACGCCGATGAGCTATCGGCGCGACGCCAGCCTGGCGGCGGCGCAGCTTCTGCTCTTCGTCAACCGGCGGGCGAAGGAGCTGGCGGGGCAGGGCAAGGGCCATTTCGTCGCCACCACGGGCATTATCGACATTCATCCCAATGCCTCCAATGTGGTTCCCGGCGAAGCGCGTCTCGTTTTCGACATCCGCGCCGAGGATTATGCTTTGGTGGCGGAATTCAAATCGGCGCTGGAACGCGGAAGCCGCGCCTTTGCCGCTCAGGAAAATGTCGAATTGAAGCGCTACGCCATTCTCTCTGACACGCAGCCGACGGCTTGCGACAGCCATCTGCGCGACCTGCTTGGGCGGGGCGCGAAGCGCTATGACTTTTCGGCGATGACCCTGGCCTCGGGCGCTGGCCACGATGCCGCCTTCGTCGCCAAGATCGCGCCGAGCGCCATGCTGTTCATTCCTTGTCGCGATGGCAAAAGCCACGCGCCGGAGGAATGGACCGAGCCGGAACAGATCGCGGCGGGCGCCGCCGCCATGTATGAAGCCGTGCGGCTTCTCGACGGACACAACAGCTGACGGAGCCGAAAATGGGACGGATTCTTAACGCGCGCGACGTGGAATGCGCCGGCAAGGGCGGAGCGGTTTTCGCAGCGGGTGGCGGCGGCTGGGCCGATCACGGCCGCATGCTGGGCACGGCGGCGGTCAATGCCGGCCAGCCCGAACTGGTGTCGATGGATGAAGTGCCTGATGACGCCTGGATCGCTACCGCCGCCGCCATCGGCGCGCCGGCCAGCACCACCGAATGGCAGATGCTCGGCGTTGATTACGTCAAGGCCGTGCAGCTGGTGCAGAAGGAATTGGGCGCGCCGATCTATGGGCTGATCATCGGCCAGAACGGCAAATCGAGCACGATGAATGCCTGGCTGCCGTCGGCCATTCTCGGCACCAAGGTCATCGATGCGGTCGGCGACATTCGCGCGCATCCGACCGGCGACATGGGTTCGATCGGCCTCGCCAATTCGCCGGTGCCGATGATCCAGTCGGCGGTCGGCGGCAACCGCAGCAAGAACGCCTATATCGAACTAGTGGTGCGTGGCGCGACAGGCAAGATCTCGCCGATCCTGCGCACGGCCTCGGACATGTCCGGGGGCTTCATCGCCTCCTGCCGCAATCCCGTGCCCGCATCCTATGTCAAAAAACATGCGGCGCTCGGCGGCATTTCCATCGCGTTGGCGTTGGGTGAAGCGATTTTGAACGCGGAAGCCAAGGGCGGCGCGGCGGTGATCGACGCCATCTGCCGGGAAACCAAGGGCGAGATCATCGGCCAGGGCAAGGTGATGAAGAAGGCGGTCACATATACCAATGAAGCCTTCGATATTGGTACCATTACCATCAACGAAGGCGCCAAGGCGATCACCTTGCATGTGATGAATGAATATATGGCGGTACAGGATGCGCAAGGCGCGCGCCTTGCCACTTTCCCCGATGTCATCACCACGCTGGATAAGAACGGCGTTCCCGCCAGCGTCGGCGAAATCCGTGAGGGCGACGAGCTTCTGGTGCTGCGGATCGCCAAGAATGTGATTCCGCTCTCGTCCAGCGTCACCGATCCGTCGGTCTATCCGATCGTCGAAAAGGCGCTCGGCCTCAATCTCACCGATTACGCATTAAGCTGAGGTTCCAGATGGCGAAGCGTACATTCTCGGTCACCTCCGGTGGGCAATTGCGGTGCAAGGGCTGGCGGCAGGAAGCACTGCTGCGTCTTCTGGAGAATGTCCTGGCCGTCGGCGAGGACCCGGACAATCTCGTCGTCTACGCCGCGCTCGGCCGTGCGGCGCGCGATTGGCCCTCGCACGACAAGATCGTCGAGACGCTGAAGACGATCGAGGACGGCGAGACCCTGCTGGTGCAATCGGGCAAGCCGATCGGCGTCATCAAGACCCATGCCAAGGCGCCCGTCATCATCATGGCCAATTGCAACATGGTTGGCCAATGGGCGAAGGCCGAGAATTTCTACGAGCTGGCGAAGAAGAATCTGATCTGCTGGGGCGGCCTCACCGCCGGCGACTGGCAATATATCGGCTCCCAGGGCGTCATTCAGGGCACCTATGAAATTTTCATGCGCATCGCGGCCAAACATTTCGGCGGCGATCTGGCCGGGCGCTTCGTGCTCACCGCCGGCATGGGCGGCATGGGCGGGGCGCAGCCGCTCGCCGGAAAAATGGCGAAGGCGGCGATCCTGTGCGTCGATGTCGATGAATCCCGCATCGACAAGCGCATGGCGATTGGCTTTGTCGACGTCAAAACCAAGTCGCTCGATGAAGCGCTGGAAATGATCCGCCAGGCGCAGGTGGAGAAAAAGCCTTTGTCGGTGGGCCTCTGCGCCAATGCGGCCGAAGTCTATCCGGAGATCGTCCGTCGCGGCATCGTGCCCGATGTGGTGACCGACCAGACGGCGGCGCATGACCTCGTCTATGGCTATGTGCCTGCTGGCCGCAGCCTCGAAGATGTACGTGAGATGCGCAACGGCGATCCGAAGATTTTGATGGATGAATCGATCAAGTCGATCGTGCGCCACGTGTCAGCGATGCTGGACTTCCAGAAAAAGGGCGCGGTTGTCTTCGACAACGGCAATCTCATCCGCACCCATGCCAAGAACGGCGGCGTCGCCGACGCGTTCGATATTCCGATCTTTACCGAAGCTTTCCTGCGGCCGCTGTTCGCCCGCGCCATCGGCCCGTTCCGCTGGGTGGCTCTGTCGAATGATCCAGAAGACATTCGCAAGATCGATGACCTGGTGCTCGAGCGTTTCGGCGACAATCAGATTGTCTCGAACTGGATCAGGCTGGCCCGCCAGCACGTGCCGTTCGAGGGGCTGCCGGCGCGCATCGCTTGGCTCGGCCATGGCGAGCGGACGGAACTGGGGCTCGCGGTCAACAAGATGGTGCGCGATGGCAAATTATCGGGTCCGGTGGCGTTCACCCGCGATCATCTCGATGCCGGCGCCATGGCGCATCCCAATATCATGACCGAGAACATGCGCGACGGATCGGATGCGATTGCCGACTGGCCGCTGCTCAACGCCATGGTCCATTGCGCCTCGCAGGCCGATCTGGTCGCCATTCATTCCGGCGGCGGCGGTTACTCGGGCTATATGACAAGTGCCGGCGTTACCTTGGTGGCGGATGGTTCGGAAGCGGCCGATGAGCGTCTCTCCCTGTCGTTGACCAACGATACGACCACGGGCGTGATGCGTTATGCCGATGCCGGATATGAGGAGGCTTTGGACGAAGCGCACCAGAAGAACATCCGGCATTTCCGGTTGCCGCCGCAATAGGCCATTGTAAGCATTTCAGACAGGCGAGTACGCAATCCATGACCGATCAAAGCATGCGCGGGTTTATCTCCGTCCTCGAGCAAAGGGGCGAGCTGCACCGTGTGAAGCGGCTGGTCGACCCGCGCTTCGAGCTGGGCGCGGTGATGGCGCTCAAGGATCGGGGCCCGGGCCTGTTGTTTGAAAAGGTCGGCGCCGCCGATGCGATGCCGGTGGTCGGCAATCTCCTGGCGACACGCGAACGCTTCGCGCAGGCCCTGGGCGTGGAGCATGAAGAGCTGGACGCGAAATTGTGGCAGGCGCTGGCTCATCCGATCAAGCCGGTTCTGGTCAATGCGGCGCCGGTCCAGCAGGTGGTGCACGCGGACAACATCGATCTGGCCGGCCTGCTGCCGGTGCCGACCTGGTTCGAGCGCGAGACCGCGCCCTATATCACCGCCGGCGTCATCATCGCCAAGGATCCGGAAACCGGCCGCCGCAACGTCTCGATCGCCCGTTTGCGCCTGGAAGGCGGCGGACGGATCATGGCGGGCATCGCCAAGAACCATCACCTCTATATCCTGGCCGAGAAGGCCAAGGCGCTTGGCCGCAAGCTTGAAATCGCCGTTGCCATCGGCAATCACACGGCGGTGCTGCTTGGTTCGCAGCTCTATCTGGGGCTCGGCGATGACGAATACGACACGGTCGGCGGTCTGCTTGGCGAGGCACTGCAGCTTGTTCGCTGCAAGACAGTCGATCTGGAAGTTCCCGCTCACGCCGAGATCGTGCTGGAAGGCCATCTCGATCCGGAAGCGTTGATCGACGAAGGGCCGGTCTCGGAATTCCATGGTTTCTACGTCAACTATGGTCCTGGGATGGGGGGATCGATCCACTGCGTCACGCATCGGCGCGATGCGATCTATCAGGCGATTTTGCCGGGCTATGCCGCCGAACATTGCCTTCTCGGCGGCGTCGCGATCGGTGCGACGCTGTGTCAGGCCCTGCAGCGCATGATTCCCGCCGTGCGGCGCGTCGTCATCACCGAAGGCGGCATGGGCCGCCTGCATGCGGTGATTTCCATGCATCAGCCGCGCCTTGGCGAAGGCGCGCGCGCCGTCATGCTGGCCATGGGGCATGTCAACCTGCTCAAACTGGTGATCGTGGTCGAGGACGATGTCGATCCGGAAAACTGGCGCGAGGTGGAATGGTCACTCGCGGCGCGTTTTCGCGGCGGCGAGGATTTGATTGTCGTGCCGCATGTCAAGGCGGACCGGTGCGATCCGGTGCATGAAAATCTCACCGTGACCAAAATCGGCATGGTGGCCACGACGCGGCCGGGCGATGGCGAAACCGACACCCGCTCGGAATGGGCTCGTGCTCCCCTTTCGCTTCTAAATCGTGTTCGAGATGATCTGAGTAACTACTAACCGACAAGCGCGAATTGAAGAATAGGCTAGGCGCGGTATCGTCTATCAAATAGTTTTGGGCCGGCTGCCACGACTTCGCACGACCTGTTCCATGTGTCGAAGAAACTCAACCGCGATCTGCGACAGGGGTCCTCCTCTTCTGCTCACAACGCCTATCTCTCGAATAATAGCAGGCTTGATCTGCACGACGGAAACCGGAAGGCTTCCGCTGAGGAAGACAGTCGGCAGTATGGACACGCCAAGATCCGCGGCGACCATCGCCAATGCCGTTTCCGGCTGTGCAACGGTGTAGCGCATTGTAAACTTCTGCTTACTCCTCGCAAATGCCGCTTCAACACTGTCTCGAATATTCGATCCCCGCTTTATTGCGATGATGGGTTGATGTGAGAGTTCTTGCAGTGTCGTCGACTTTCGGTTGGCCAATGCATTTGCAGTTGGAACGACCGCGACGAATTGGTCCGCAATGAGGGGCGAAAATGCAAGGTTCGTTTTCTTTGCTGGCCTTGGAACGATCCCTATATCCGCTTCGCCCTCGGAGACTGCCCGCTCTATTTCGCTCGACATCAGTTCCATGATTTCGACACGCACATTGGGGAGTTGGTGTCCGAAACGTTCGAGAGTGAGGGGTAGGACCTTCGACGCGATCGAGGGCACGGCGGCAACGACTAGGCGCCCTCGTTGATGAGAGGCATGGTCGCGCATCTCATGTACGCCTACGTCCAATTCGGCGACGGCGCGTGTAGCGCGCGCTAAGAAGCGCTTCCCTTCCACCGTCAGCTCCACTCGTCGAGTGGTGCGGCGAAGCAATGCGACCCCAAGAAATTCTTCCAGTTCCTGGATATGAGTGGTAACGGCCGGCTGTGTCATTGCCAGCCGTTCTGAGGCCCTTTTGAATTGCATCTCTTCGGCAACAGCGATGAAGCTCCGGATACGGACAAGACTGAGACCGGCCTTAGCAAGCGTCTTTTTCATTTATAATCTCTGATAATAAATGGTTTATATAATACAAATTGACGAATTATGCCACGGACTGTTTTGTACTCGGACGAGGCTTCAGAGGCTTTTTGGCGCAGCGGTATCGAGCAAGCCGCAACGTGAAGAATACCTGTCCGGATCGGCGAAACGTCCAAAGAGCTGGAATCGCAGGGGCGATAATTTCGTTTGCATGCAAGGGTAATGACCTAAATGGCGGCCGCTGATGAGATAGAGCAATCTTGCGCGAAACTAATTGTTGCTCTCGCTGACTACACCGACAATAGCGACTATGAGGCCGCTCTTAGCTTGTTCGATGAAAATGCCGTGATGGATCGAGACGGTCAGCGGTTTATCGGAATCGAAAGCTTGCGCGCAGTTTATGCAGCGCGGCCGGTAAATCGTGTCACTTGCCACATTCTCTCGAACATCGCGATCGATGTGCTCAGCACGCAAACCGCGGTTTCGCGTTGCCTGGTCACGGTCTATCGACACCATGGCGATAGCGCGACAACGCTCCAGCCTCCGTATCCACTTTCCAGTCCCGAAACCATTGGCGAGTATCGCGACAGGTTCGTGCTCACACCGTCCGGTTGGCGGTTTGCCGAGCGGATCACGCGCTCGATGTTTCAGGCCGGCGGCAGTTCGTTAAAGTCACCGGAGGTGTGATCTTGAAAATTCTCGCTCGCATAATCCTGCTCGCTGGGGCGATCGTCGCTGGGGGCGCGGCATCAGGACAAGACTATCCGTCTCGGCCCGTGCGCATCATCGTCGGCTTCCCGGCCGGTGGCTCGATGGACATTGTCGCCCGCCTTCTCGGGGAGAAACTCGGCGCCCAAATGGGGCAACCGTTTATTGTCGAAAATCGGCCGGGCGCACTCGGCACCATCGCATTGAACACCATGATGACGATCCCGCCGGACGGTTATACGCTGCTCTTGGGGACGAACACACAGATCCAGCGCACCACGACCGTTGAGAATAATCCCTATCGCTTACTTGAGCCCATCGCTCTGACCGGGGTTATTCCGGTGACGCTGTTGGTCAATCCGGGGCTCGGGGTCAGCACTTTGCCGGAGTTGATCGAGAAGTCCCGCACGGCCAACTCGCCTTTAACGTTCGCGACGCCCGGCCAGGGTTCGGCGATGCTGCTCGCCATGGAAATGTTGCAGCAACGCGCCAACCTGAAACTGCTCCATGTGCCGTACAACGGCGGTCCGCCGGCCGTGAGTGATGCTGCCGCCGGACACGTGAACATGGTGTCGATCGGGCTTCCGACTGCGCTGGGGCAGGTGAACGGGAATGTCCTGAAGCCGCTTGTGGTCCTGCAGGAGGAGCGTACCCGGCTGCTGCCCGATACGCCGACAGTGCGCGAGGCGACGGGCATCGGCGGGATCAATTTCCTTGTTTGGATCGCTCTGTTCTCACCGCCGAAAACGCCCGTCGATATCGTGAAGCGTCTGGAAGCGGAGACCGGGACGGCCCTGGCGGATAAAGACCTGCAGGCCAAGTTTGCCGAAGCGGCGATCGACGTGAGATTCGCCAAGGGTGCGACGCTTGCCGATCTCATGGCGTCCCAGATTCGGTTGTCGCTCGAAGCCTTGAACGCGGCTGGTGATGAAGAGCAAAGCAGCCAGGGAAGGAAGTGATGGATCGAGTGCTCAAGATAGATCCGCAAGACAATGTCGCGACATGTCTTGCGGAATTTGCCGCAGGCGCAGAGATCGAGATCGTCGATGCGTCGGGCCAGTTGCAGGTGCGGTTGCGCTCTGCGATTCCGTTTGGTCATAAGTTCGCGCTGACCAATATCTCGGCTGGGGCTCCAGTGCTTAAATATGGCGTCGTCGTCGGGCGCGCCACCCAGGCGATCGCCGCCGGCGAGCACGTGCATCTGCACAATATCGAGAGCAATCGGGGCAGGGGAGATCGCTCCTAATGACGACGCCTTCTTCAGCGCACGACATCTTTCTTGGATATCCACGTCCGGATGGGCGTATTGGCGTGCGCAATCATGTCGCGGTCATCGCTGTGATGGACAATGTCAATCCGGTCGCGCGTCGGATTTGCGCACAGGTGCCAGGAACCGTGCCCATCTGCGTCGCTTACGGTCGCGGCATGGTGGCGGAGGATCGCGATCAGCATGATCGCGTGCTGATCCATTACGGCATGCATCCGAACGTCGCCGCGACATTGGTCATCGGCCTCGAATCGGTGACGGCGGAGCGATTCGCTCGGGCCATTGCGGGTGCCGGCAAGCCGGTGGAATGGATCGCGGTGCAATCGCTTGGGGGCACCGTCAAGGCCGTCGCTTGCGGCATCGAGAGCGCGGCGAAGATGGTGGCAGCGGCTGCGTTGATCGAGCGTGTTTCCACGCCGCTTTCCGCGCTGACTGTCGGACTTGAATGTGGCGCGTCGGATGCCACGTCAGGCCTCACTGCCAATTCGGCCATCGGTCGTGTCGCTGATCTGGTGGTGGACGCAGGTGGCACCGCGATCCTTTCGGAAACGGATGAAATCATCGGCGCGGAACATCTCCTGTCCCAGCGTGCGGCGGCGCCGGAAGTGTCGGAGCAGTTGCTTACCGCAGTTGCTGACGCGGAGGCACAGGCGCGTTTCCAGGGCATTCAGCTCTTGCCGCTCGGTGAAGACAATATCATGGGCGGGCTGTCGACGATGGAGGAGAAGTCGATGGGCGCCGTGCGAAAAGGCGGTACCTCTCCATTGATGGAAGTGGTCGGCTATGGCGAGCGGCCCTCGCAACGCGGCCTGATCTTCATGGACGCGCCAGCGCCCGGCGTCGAGAACATCGCCGCCATCGCCGCCGGAGGTGCGCAGGTTATTTTATTCGCCACCGGCGTTGGCAATCCGATCGGTCATCCCCTCGTGCCGACGATCAAGGTCACCGGTAATCCCGGCACCGCACGGACGTTCGCGGATAACATCGATGTGGATCTTGGCGGCATCATCACCGGCGAATCCGACATGGACGACGCAGCCGAACGTCTGAAGGCGACGCTTCTCTCTGTGGCCAACGGCGTGCAGACGCGTTCCGAAACCTTGGGCGACACGGAAATATCGATCTCCCGTGTCGATGTGGCGTTCTTGAAAGCCCGGCGGAACCTAGGCTCATGATGTCTGCTACCACGTGGTCGATAGACAGTCTTGAGAGCTGGGCAACACGGCTACTGGTGGTATCGGGCCTGGCGGCGCAGGATGCAGCCGCGATCGCCGGTCTCATCGTGCGCACAGAAGCACGCGGGGTCGTCACGCACGGGCTGTCGAGGCTGCCCAGCTATGTCGAAAAGCTTCAATCGGGCGAATATAATGCGCATGCGCACATCACGCATACGATGAAAGCTGGAGCAGTGCGGCTGGATGGCGATGGGGCGATGGGTCAGCTCGCCGGGCTTCGCGCTATCGAGAAGTGTTGCGAGCTGGCGCGCGAACAGGCCGTCACCTTGTGCTTCGCGCGCAATCTGGGCCATTTGGGTGCGGTCGGGCTCTATCCGCTGATTGCGGCTGAACGCGGTTTCGTTGCGATTGCGATTCAGCGCACGCCGCCCTTGCTGGCGATGCCTGGT
The DNA here is from genome assembly GCF_900104955.1 of Beijerinckia sp. 28-YEA-48. Classification (NCBI taxonomy): domain Bacteria; kingdom Pseudomonadati; phylum Pseudomonadota; class Alphaproteobacteria; order Hyphomicrobiales; family Beijerinckiaceae; genus Beijerinckia; species Beijerinckia sp. 28-YEA-48. The sequence goes on along the minus strand of NZ_FNSI01000002.1, from coordinate 64,572 downwards.
TCCAGCGGTCCATTGATCGGACATAATCCGATCGCGTTTGCTGCGCCAATTCCAGACAGCGAACCTTTGGTCTTTGACATGGCGTGCAGTGTCGCGGCACGGGGCCATGTTTTGCTTGCCGTCGAGCGCGGCGAAGACATCCCCGGAGGCTGGGCCGTCGATGAATTCGGCACCCCAACCACCGATGCGAAGAGTGCCCGCGATGGCATGTTATTGCCGTTCGGCGGGTACAAGGGGCTCGGCATTGCAATGCTGGGAGAAATATTGGCGGGGAGCCTGGCGGCCGATATGGACGATCGCGAGCGCATGCAACCAGCGGCGGCGGCGAGCCTTGGGGCGGGGGCACTTGGCGGGCAAACCGCCTTCTTCCTTGTGATCAATCCCGCGCTCGCCACGGAGACCCTGACCTACGCCGCTTTGGCGACCGACTGGACCCGGCAATTTGCGGCTAACGCGGGTCCGGCGGCACGTCTGCCCGGCCAGCGTGCCGCGACGCTCGAACGCGCGGCGCGTGATCGCGGTGTCCCGGTTGCTTCAGATGTGGTTGAACGATTGCTCACCTTGAGCGAGCGTCTTGGCGTAGCAGCGGCATCGCCGATGCAATGACGGGGGTATACTCAGAACCTCCCTCGCATCGTCCTTTACCGAAGGCGTGCGGAACGGGCCATCTATCGGTTATGCCGCAGGATTGATGAGAAGCGTCACTTTTGCGTCGGCAAAAAGGCCTCGGTGGTATATTTTGACAGATCGTCCGGCTTGTCGAGCAGTTTCAGTTCCAACAAGTCGCTGCTCATGGCGCTCAACGCGTCTTTGTTAAAACGCCCATTTCGCACGAGATAAGACTTTCCCATCAGCTCGTCGTATATCTTCTCAGCCACAGGCTGTGTGATGCGCAGAGCCTTCACAGAGAAAGCAACCGATTCAGTTCGGTTCTTGTAAGCGTAGTCGATTGTTTCTAGCCACGCAGACAGGAACGAACGTACTGCCTCGGGACGTTTAGCAATCATATTGTCGGAGGCGAAGACCACCTGATTTTGGAAATCCTTGATTATATCGCCAAATCGCACGAGGATTCTGGCTTCTCCTCGTGTTTCAAGTTCAAGCGCCACACTGATATCGACGACGGCGGCATCAGCGCCTTTTGTCCGGAGCGTGGCAATCCGAGCAGGCGTGTCACCCACGGACACGCGGCGAATATCAGTTGCGGTCCAACCTTGGCGAACCGCGAGCCGGGATACGGCCCAATCGGTGAGCGAGCCGGCACTTGTTACGGCTGCTATACGACCCTTCAATGCTGAGACGTCCTTGATTGAACCATCATCGCGCGTCAACAAAACAAGCAATTGCGGCGGCCCGCCGATGGCTGCGACAGCTTTGAAGGGGACGCCTTTAGCCGCGAATGCGATGGTGGTTCCCGAGGCAAGAGCTATATCGATGCTGCCTGCTATGACGGCCTGCACCATCTTGGCTTGCGTGAGTAGGGTGACGTCGAGATCAAGATTGTGACGTTTAAAGATGCCGCGATCGACGCCGAACTCAGCAATCACCAACGCAAAGTCGTCGGCCGCTTTTGCCACAGTGATCCGCTCAGCGCCGCTCGCTGGCGTATTCTGAGCGCAGAGTCCGATAATGGCGCATGACGCGATTGCCGCGGCCTGCAAACTGCGGCGCGCCGTGCGTAAGAATGAAATCCATGGGCCAAACGACATCGGCTCTTGCTGCATCTTGTTCATTCCGACCGTCCCTCCCAGGCTTTCAGTGGCAAACCGCGCTTACCGGTGGCTATCCATCGCGCCAAAAACTGATCCGTGCTTCCAGCCGGCGTAAGCCTTCGTTGAGCACAATCGCAAGCGCGGCGATCAAGGCGACAAGAGCGAACAGCAGCTTCGGCTCAAAATTGATCGCAAATTTCTGCGCAAAATAACCGACACCGGTCTTGGATGCATAGAGTTCCGCCAGGATGACGCCGAGCAAGGTCGCATTGAGGCCGAGCCGCATGCCGGCGAATAGACCGGGCGCGGAATGCGGCAAGAGCACATTGAGGAGAGTTTGCCAACGGCTGGCTCCCATCGATCTGGCGCTTTTGAGGAGCACGGAAGGCACGTTCCCCATGCTTGCCGACACGGTTATAATGATGGGGAAAATTCCATGGCTCACGCCGTAAGCGATCTTTGAAGCAGGTCCAATGCCAAATGACATCATAAACAACGGAATGATGGTGACCTGCGGCAGCGCGTAAAGCATGACGACAATGGGCATCAGGCTGCGATGGGCGAAACCAATACGACCCAGAAGCAACCCACTGCAGAAGCCAAAGAACAAGGCAAGGGCGAACGCTATCAACACTTCCCAGCCGGTGGTGAGAAGCGCAGGTGCTATTCCAGGAACGGTGATGAGTTGCGGCAGAGCGACGATAATCTGTAGTGGTGTGGCGATGAACAATGGGTCACCGAAAGCGCGGCCAGCGATCTCCCAAACTGCGAGAAGCATCAGAACGAAGAGCGTGCGGGTGATACCGGGACGATCCATTAAGCTCCCTAAAAGGCCAAAATAGCCTGATCGCGCACGATGAGTGGTCGAATATTCTGCTGCTGGTACCAGAGCTGGGCTGCTGTCGCGTGTACCGTGCATGGCTATTCCCACTGTCCTTTTCTTTCAGCAAACTGCAGCAGCACGTTTAGAGCGGCAGCGATCAGGACAGCGAAAGCGATGAAGGCATACATGCGTGGCATGGCGAGCATTTCGACGCTCTCGACGATGCGATGGCCAAGGCCGGCATAGGAACCGATCGCTTCGGCTCCTAGGATGGAGAGAAACGCGACAATGAATCCCATCCGCAGGCCGGTAAGAATAACCGGCAACGCGCCGGGCAAAATCACGCAACGAAAAATCTGCTTGCGGGTGGCGCCCATCGAGCGCGCCACCTTGAAATAAGTAGGGTCTATATTGGAGATGCCAGCTATGGTGCTGAGAATGATAGGAAAGAACCCGGTCGCAACGCCCATGACGATTTTTGAGGTAATTCCTAGGCCAAATAGCAGGATGAAGAGCGGCACGAACATCACAGCAGGAATGGAGTTCAAGCTGGATAACAACGGTTCGAACACACGCACGCGCCAATTGCTTGTTGCGATAAGATATCCAAGGCCGAGGCCGGCGCAGGTCGAGATCGCAAAGGCGATAGCGACCTCCAGCATTGTGACGAAAAGGTCTTTGGCGAAGGCGCCCGTGGACAGAAGTTCTATGAATTCCCGCCACACAGCATCCGGGGCGGGTAGTGCCAATGGGCTGATCCAACCGAAGCGAGCACTGGCATACCAGAATAGCCAGACGCCAAAGACGAACGTGAATTGAACTAAGCGGCTCGTCACACTATTGCCGGAGCGCAGGATTGTCGAATCCAATTGCATGCCCGCCTCGTTTCAACGTCATTCAGATGATAGATTGGGCAACAGTCTTGCGAATCTCGTCGTGCAGCAGATCGTAAAGCGTGTTGCGGAGAGCGGCAAAACGATCTGACTTCATAAAGGCTGGCGTGCGAGGGTGTGGCTCATCGACATCAATAACGGTTTTTATGGTTCCAGGACGAGCGGAAAAAACGGCGACCCGATCCGCCAGAAAAACCGCTTCGCTGAGGCTGTGTGTGACGAACAGAATAGTCTTGCCAACCCGGCTCAGGAGCTGAGACAGATCTTCGCCCAGGACCATGCGTGTCTGCTCATCGAGGGCAGCGAATGGCTCGTCCATGAGCAGTATGTTGGTGTCAAGGCTCAATGCACGCGCCAAAGCGACTCTCTGTTTCATTCCGCCAGATAGTTGCGAGGGAAAGTGCTGAGCGAATTGCGGCAAGCCGACTTGGGTTAGCGCCGCGGTGGCGCGTGCGTCCCGCCGGGCTGGGGGAACGCCTTGGAATTTGAGTCCCACGGTGATGTTGTCATGCACCGAGTACCAGGGGAACAGGGCGTTTTCCTGAAAGACAAAAGCGATGTCGGCAGGGCGTGGACCATCAACGATGTCTCTGCCAATCGTAACGGTTCCGCCTGAGGGCGTTACCAGACCACCGATGATGTTAAGAAGTGTGGTCTTGCCGCATCCACTGGGGCCAATAAAGCACATGAGCTCGCCGGCGCGAATATCGAGCGAAGTCTCTCGTAGTGCCACTACGCGGCGCTGGTCGCCGGCTCGGCCGAAACCGTGAGAGACATTGCGAACGCTGATAGCCGTTTCGCGGCACACGTCCTGATCGTTCAGCGCCAGTGTCAAGCCCGCCTTCCTCCCTCGCACTGTTCGCGACCGCTCAAGGCCCGCTGTCGTTATTGGGAATGATTATAGGGGAAGCGGGCATGCCGTCCAAAACAAAACGGGTCAAGCCGCCATGCCGTTTCGGCATAGTCATCGCTGACCGGTGCTTTCCTGGGCCGGTGCTTTTTGCACATGGATCGTCGCTGCTGATCCCGGCCAATGACGACTTTGTCCGAGCCGGCGTATCTCTTCGAAGATGACGGTTCTGACCGCCTCGACACGGCGGATGGTACGACGACCGGAGTTCCAGGCGAGCGTCAGCGTCCATGGAATTTCGGGCCGCCGCAAGCGTGTGGCCGATAGGCGACCACTCGCTACCTCATGACTGACGGCACTCAGCGGCAGAATCGTATAGCCAAGGCCGGCGGCGACAACCGCCTTCGTTGTGATAAAGCCGTCGACCTGGACAGCAATATTGAGCTTGTCACTGCGTGACCCGAGGGCCTGATCGATCACAAGCCTCATGCCATGGGTCGCATTTGGCAGGACAAGCGGTAGGCTCTCAAGCTTCATTCCAGCTTTGACGGGCAATAATCCCACGTTTTTGCCCGGACCGATCAAGTACATCTGCTCCGTCACCAAGGGCATGAACTCAATGCCCTGTTGCGCCGGCGGATTGTGCAACAGACAAAGATCAAGCTCATGCTGGAGCAGCTTGTCATAAATGAAGGCGCTGAATCCCTCGACCAAATTGATGCGAATATGTGGATGGCGGGTGGCGCAGGCTGCGATCGCGAGTGGCGCGATCATTTCATAGCTCGCCGGAGATAAGCCGATTGTCACCGTACCGCTGATCTGGTGCGCTTGGGAGCGGATGTCATCTGCCGCCTGCTGTGCCTGCTGAAGCAGGAAGTGTGCGCGTTGCAGGAGCATCGAACCAGCTTCGGTCAATTCGAGGTGGCGGCCAGTGCGCAGGAAGAGTTCGGCGTTGAGTTCCGTTTCAAGTTTCCGGATCTGGCGGCTAAGAGCCGGTTGGGCGATCCGCAACAACGTCGATGCTCGTGAAAAACTTCGCGCTTCGGCGATATAGACGAAGTAGCGCAGTGACCGTAAATCCATCTCCCGCTCCATACCATTCAGGCATAGCGGATATATTTCTTATATCTTCGACAGATAGCAAGTCATCATTCTATGAATCTGCTGACAGGCAGGAGAGCCAACGAGCGGGGACAGCTCGAAGCGGAGGAGAATGAGCATGAACGATGTGGTCTTGGTAGACACTCAAGCAATGCCTTTTGAGGAGGTGCGTCGTGGCCGGGTTCATATGATCCGCCGTAAACGCTTGCCTTTGGAGAGCGGTATTCCCGGTGTTACGATGGAATATTCTTTGTCCATCGTACCAGATGGCTATTTCACCCCGCGCCATCGGCACAACTTCGATCAGATCCGCTATACGTTAAGTGGGATCCAAAGCACAGGTCTGGGCGACCTCGGTCCCGATGAATGCGGCTATTTCCCCGAGGGGTCCCACTACGGTCCGCAGAAACAGGAGGGAGAATGCGCTTGCCTGGTCCTGCAGTTTCAAGGTGCGAGCGGTGAGCATCTGCTCAGCAACGAGGAAATGAACGCCGGATATGAAAAGCTACAGAAGGCCGGTGGCAGGTTTGAGAACGGCATCTACACAGAGCAGCTGCCTGACGGGCACCGTCGCAATCGCGATTCCTACGAAGCTATTTGGGAGGAGACCGAGGGGCGGGAACTGACGTTTCCGTCCCAACGTTATCGCCAGCCGGTGATGATGCTCACCAAGAATTATCGGTTTTGGCCGGATCGCAGGCGCCCTGGTGTTGAAATCAAGCATATCGGCACATTCAGCGAAGCGCGTACTGCTATCTTCTTTATGCGGCTCCAGGGCGGCGCGTCTGTTCCGGCCGGAACGCAGGAGGATGCGGAACTGCGGTATTTGATCAATGGCAGCTTTCGGTATGGCGGGAAAATCTACGGCGAAGGTACGTATATGTTTGTTCGCAACGGTGCCAAGATCGAGGAAATGGTGTCGCAGGATGGAGCCACTTTCTTTGTCATCGGCCTGCCCATGCTGGCTGATCTTGGCGCCCTCGTCGCATCTGGCCGTAAACTACCCTGGGATGAGGGGCGTGTAGCAGCGGAATAGAGGAAAGATACCTTACTAATGGCGCGGGGGAGAATGGCGGTCGCTTGGTGTGTCCCGAGTTGGCTATGCGCCGCTCGTTCGCTCGATAATAATATTGCCGAGTGTGTCGACCCGGGCTTGAAGGTCGGGCTCAACGAAAATCGTTGTGTCCTGCTGTTCGAGGATCGCCGGCCCCGACAGTACCGCGCCGACCGGAAGCTGATGGCGCGCATAGATCGTCGCTTCGTGCCAGCGGCCATCCACGTAAACCGGACGCGTGCCTTGCTTCGCGCTTTCGATACTGCCGCCTGATGGCGCCAGCGCGGCAAGATCGAGCTTGGGCCTCCGGCCGATCAGCGCGACGTGCAGGTTGAGGACGCGGATCGCGATGCCATCGAGCAGGCGGCCGTAGACCTCACGATATTTTCGCTCGAAGGCCTGGCGGATGGCTGCTCTATCGAGCGTGCGGCCTCTCGCCCAATCGATGGGGACAGCGACGGTGTGCGTCTGCCCCAGATAGAGCATGTCGCAGGCGACATGGATATCGCGGCCGGTGAAGGCGACATCGGAGCGATCGAGAAGCCGTTCGCCGTCCTCGATCATGCGGACGATCTCGACGTTGAAGGCGTCGAGGTCGATCTCTTCGAGCGTGCGATTAACGGTCTGCACGAAGTCATGACGCATGTCGGCGATGACGCAGCCGAGCGCCGAAGTCACGCCGGGATAGGGCGGAATCAGCGCGGCCTTGAGGCCAACTTCCTTGACCAGGGCGCCGGCATGCAGCGCGCCGCCGCCGCCAAACGGCATCAAAGCGAAATCACGGGGGTTGTGGCCGCGCTCGATGGAAACGAGGCGAATGGCGCCCGCCATCCGGCTGTTGGCGACACGCACGATCGCCTCGGCGGCGGCAACCGGATCAAGCCCCAGGGGGATGCCGACATGTTTGGCGATAGCGGATTTCGCGGCTTCGACATCAAGCCGGGCGAGGGCGCCGCCGATCGGTCGCTCGGCATTGATGCGGCCGAGCACCACATTGGCATCGGTCAAGGTCGGTCGATCGTTGCCATGGCCGTAACAGACGGGGCCTGGAACGGCACCGGCCGATTCCGGACCGACCTGCAGCAAGCCACCGCGATCGAGCGAGGCGATGGAGCCGCCGCCCGCGCCAATGGTCGTGATCTCGATCATCGGCGTCCGCACGACAAGGCCGAAATCGATGGCGGTTTGCGCCGCCAGCGCCGTTTGTCCGCCGGCGATCAGCGACACGTCGAAGCTCGTGCCACCGACATCGCCGGTGACGACATTTGGGAAGCCGGCGGTCTCGGCGATATGCGCCGCCGCGATCACGCCGGCGGCCGGGCCGGAGAGGGCTGTGCGGACGGGACGGGCCTTGGCCGTTTCGATCGTCATCACGCCGCCGTTCGACTGCACGATCAGCAACTGGCCGGCGAAGCCCTGCGCGCCGAGGTCTGCTTCCAGACGATCGAGATAATCGGCCACGACCGGCTGCAGATAGGCATTGAGGACCGTGGTCGAGGTCCGTTCGAACTCGCGGATCTCGGGCAGGATCTCACTCGACACATTCACATAAGCATTCGGCCAGACGCTCTTGAGCGCTTGTGCGGCGATACGCTCGTTCTGCCCGTTCGCATAGGCGTTGATGAAGGTCACCGCCACGGCCTGCGCGCCAAGAGCAAGCAATTCCCGAGCGCGTGCCTTTACCTCCTCCGGGTCGATATTTTGGTGGATGGTGCCATCCGCCAGCACACGTTCGCGCACTTCCAGGCGGCGTTCACGCGGAACGACGGGCTCGAATTGCCCCCACAGGCCCCAGGTCTGCGGCCGGTCGCGTCGGCGCATCTCAAGCACGTCGCGAAAGCCTTCCGTCGCGATCACGCCGGCCTTGCCGCCTTTGCGTTCCAACAGGGCATTGGTGCCGACCGTCGTGCCGTGAACTACGGTCGCGACCTGGGTGAGATCATCGGTGCCCTGGCGCACGCCGTTGAGAAAGCCGATGGCCTCTCGGCCACGGGTGGACGGGACTTTGCCGATCCAGCTGCGCCCGCTGGCTTCGTCGAGAAAGAAGAGATCGGTGAACGTGCCGCCGACGTCGACACCGATGACGAGACGCCCGCTCATGCCATGCCCTTTACGCTATAAACCGCTTCTGCTGCGTCTTTCGTGACGTAGCCATTCTCGATATCTCGTGCGACGGCCGCCGCCGGGCGCTCGGTCACCGGCCCATAGCCACCACCCCCTGGCGTCTCGAGCCGCACGCGTTCGCCCTTGGCCAATGTGATGCCGACCCATTTGGAGGCCATCGGCGGGGTTTCCTCGCGGCCATCCTTGCGTCGCACGGTGAAACGGTTCAGCGCCGCCGGACCGCCGCCAAGGACGCCCGGCGGGGCGAAGCGACCGCGCTCGCCGAAGAGGAAGACATCGGCCTGCTCTTCGAGAAGCTCGATTTCATAGATCGCGCCGAGGCCACCGCGACTGCGGCCGGGGCCGCCGCTGTCGGGCCGCAGCGCCCATCGGGTGAACATCACGGGATAGGCCGCTTCGAGAATTTCGACTGGTGGAATCGTCGCCGTCGAAATCGGCGCGTTGCCGTGATTGAGCCCGTCGCCATTTGGATGGCCGCCATGGCCGCCGCCGAAGAAGGAGAACATCACCCAGCGCCGGCCATCCTTGCGATGTCCGGCCAGCGAGAGGGCGTTGATCGTCCCGTAGGCGCAGCCGTTGACACGATCCGGACAAGCCTGCGCCAGCGCGACGAAGACGGTGTCGATCATGCGCAGGATGGTTTCGGTATAGCCGCCGACAGGCTTGGGCGCCGTCGCGGCGAGCAGGCTGCCTTCTGGAATGATGAAACGGATCGGATCGAGCACGCCGGCATTGGCTGGCACGTCCTGAAAAATGTGCTTCAGCGCCACGTAACACGCGGCGATAGTGGTCGAACGGGCGATGTTCAGCGGCCCGGCGCAGGCCGGCGAGCAGCGCGAGAAATCGAATGTCATCGTGCCGCCCTCGATCTTGAGATCGAGGGCGATTTTCAACGGTTCGTTCTTGATGCCGTCATTGTCGAGAAAATCTTCCGCCGAATAGGTTCCGTCTTTCAGTTCGGTGATATTGGCGCGCATCAACTGTCCGGCGCGCAGGCGCAGCTGGGTGAGGGCGGCGGCGATCGTGTCGTCGCCATATTCGTCGAGCAGGGCGGCGAGGCGGCGCACGCCGAGGTCGAGCGCATTGATCTGGCCGTTGAGATCGCCATAGGCGCTGTTGGGCAAGCGCGAATTGGCGGTGACGATATCGACCACGTCGGTGCGCATCTCGCCCCTGGCGAAGAGCTTGACCGGTGGGATCAGCATGCCCTCCTGAAAGCACTCGGTGGCGATCGGGTTGTAATTGCCGGGCACATTGCCGCCGACATCGTGCCAATGGCCGACGGAGGCGAGCCAGCAGAACACCTGTCCATTGCGGAAAAACGGCCGCACCAGTTTGAAATCGGACAGATGGGTGCCGCCGTCATAGGGGTCATTGAAGAGATAGACATCGCCGTCGGCCAGATCGGCCTGCCGTTTCGATTTCTCGATCACCGCGCGCACGGCGAAAGCCATGGCGCCGACGAAGATCGGCAGGCCCGCCTTGCCCTGCACCAGGGTGTCGCCAGTTTCGGCGTGATAGAGGCCGTGGCTGGCGTCGCGCGCTTCGGCGATGATCGGGTTGAAGGCCGAGCGAAACAATGTCGCGTCCATCTCGTCCGCGATCTGTTCAAGCCGGCCTTTCAGAACGGCCAGCGTGACGGGATCGAGATCGGTCATAACGGTACTCCAGCTCATCACATTACAGGCCTAGATAGGTCTTTTTCAGCTGCGGATCGTCGAGCAAAGCCGCCGCCGGTCCCTCGAGTGCGAACGCGCCGTTCTCCAGCATGTAGGCCCGCGAGGCGACCGCCAGGGATTGCACCACGTTCTGCTCAACCAGAAGGATACCGGGTCCATCCTTCTGAATGCGCTGGATCAGGCCGAACATCTCCTCGACCAGCAGGGGCGACAGCCCAAGCGATGGTTCATCCAGGATCAGAAGCTTCGGTTCCGCCATCAACCCACGCCCGATGGCCAGCATCTGCTGCTCACCGCCGGACAATGTGCCGGCGGTCTGTCTGATCCGTTCCTTCAGTCTGGGAAAGATATCGAAGGCGCGTTCCAGATTTTGCCTGCGATGGGCGCGGCCACGGCGATAACTTCCCAGTTCCAGATTTTCGCGGACATTGAGATTGGGAAAGATGCGACGCCCCTCAGGCACATGGATGAGGCCGGCTTCCACCATGAAGGCAGCATCACAGCCGGTGGTGTCGGTGCCTTCGAAACGCACATGGCCCTTCCAGGGTCGCATGAGCCCGCTCAGCACGCGATTGAGCGTCGACTTGCCGGCGCCATTGGCGCCCAAGACGGCGATCACTTCGCCCGCCGCGACTTGCAGGGAGAGGCCGCGTAGCACCGGCACCACGCCATAGCCCGCTTCCAGCCGATCCACCTCAAGAAGCATCGCGCGCCTCCAGCCGGCTTCTCACGCGCGCCGCCGCGCCATGGCCGAGATAGGCTTCGATGACCTGCGGATCGCTGGCGATTTCGGCGGTGGTGCCCGCGGCGATGATGCGGCCATTGTTGAGGACATAGGCGCGCGCGGCGAGGCTGACGACCGCCTGCATGACATGTTCGATGAGGAGAATGGTGACGCCGTTGTCGCGGATGGCCTGCACGATCGGCACGATCTCGGAGATTTCCGTCGGATTGAGCCCGGCCATCACTTCGTCGAGCAGGAGCAGTTTGGGATCGGTGGCCAGGGCCCGCGCCAGTTCGAGACGCTTGCGGCCGGCAACCGTCAGCGTGGCGGCTGGCTGATCGAGGCGCTGACCAAGGCCAACCTGTTCGGCCACTTCTTTGGCCCGGGTCAGCGCCTGGCGTCGGCCCGCATGATGAAGGTGGGCGCCGACGGCGATGTTCTCGCGCACGGTCAAAGCGCCGAAAGGCTGAACGATCTGGAATGTCCGAACCAGGCCGCGCGCGCAGATGACATGGGGCGACAGTCCGCTGATGTCGCTGCCCGCAAGACGGACGCTGCCGCTGTCGGGCCGGACGAAGCCGGCGATGGCCGCGAACAATGTCGTCTTGCCGGCGCCGTTGGGGCCGAGCAAAGCGACGATTTCGCCTTCGCGCACATCAAGCGAAGCGCCGTCGACCGCCTGAATGCCGCCAAAGCGTTTGCTCAGCGCCCGCACTTTAAGCATGGGCGCTCTCCGGACGGCGGCTTGGGCGGCGCGCCAGCAGGCCGGTGATGCCATTCGGCAGGAAGCGCAGCGCCAGGATGAGTAACACGCCGTAGAAGACGAGATTCAGCCCTGGCGCATTGCCGGTGATCTGCTTGGCTGCTTCACCCAAGAGATGCAGGACCACGGCACCGAACAGTGGGCCGAAGACCGTTCCCATGCCGCCGATGATGGAGACCAGCAGCGCCTCGATCGACATCGCCGGACCAAAGGCGAGGTGGCTGTCGACGAAGAGGAAGTTCTGTACATAGAAAACGCCGACCGTGGCCGCCATCGCACCCGACAGCGAGATGGCGCAGACCTTGGTGCAAATGAGATTGATGCCGAGCGCCTGGGCCGCATCCTCGTTCTCGCGCACGGCCATCAGCCGCGCGCCGAAACGCGAATTCTCGAGCCAGATGGCTATCAGCGCGCCGAGCAACACCAGCACCCAGGCGATGACATAGAAAACCCGCCGATCCTCGAACTGGAAGTGGGCCGCGCCGCGCGCCAGCGGCACCAGCATGCCAAAGCCGCCGCCGGTGTAGTCGAACGAGGAAATCAAAATGCGGGCGACTTCGGCAAAAGCGAGGGTGACAAGGGCAAAGTAAGCGCCGCGCAGCCGATAGCGAAAGACGAGCAGGCCGATGGCGCAGCCGACGATCGCGCCCAGCGCAATGGCGATTGCACCGGCGGCATAGGCATTGACGCCATGACGGACCTGCAGAATGGCTGTGCCGAAGGCGCCGATACCAAAGAACAGCGCATGGCCGAAGGAGAATTGACCGCCATAACCACCCAGCACGTTCCACGACTGGCCGAGAAAGGCATACATCAGGACAAGCAGCCAGAACGACAACCAGAATTCCGATTGAACGACGAAGGGCACGCTCAAGAGCAGAGCGAGCAGGATCATGCCGGGCAATTTGGCGGTCATGCGCGCGCTCCAAACAGCCCCATCGGACGAAACAGCAGGATTAGAATAAAGATGACGAAAATACCGAGCTGGCCCAGGCTTTCGCCGAGATAAAGCCCGCACAGGGCTTCGACGATGCCGAGCAGCAGCCCAGCGCTGAGCGCGCCGACGAAACTGCCCATGCCGCCCAGGACCACTGTCGTGAAGGCGACAAGCACGAAAGCATAACCTACCTGCGGGGTGACATAGAATGTCGGCAGCAGAAAGCAGGCGGCGGCTGCCACCGCTGCCGTCCCGATTCCGAATGTCATGGCGTAGACATGCTCGACGCGGATACCGACCAGACGTGCTCCGTCACGCTCGCGCGCTACCGCCCGGATTGCCCGGCCGAGATCGGTGAACGAGATCAAGGCCCATAGCAAAGCGGCAAAGGCGAGGGCACCGAAAAAGGCGATGACTTTCGGCAGCGGGATGAAGGCAAAGCCGAGATCCACCACTTCAAAAGCATACCAGGTGTCGATCGTTCGCGTTGTCGAGGTCCACAGCCAGAGCGCCAGATTGTCGATGATGATGGCCAGGCCCAGGGTGACGAGCAGGATATTCTCGTCGCGCCCATGGCTTGTCGGCTGGATGACGAAGCGCTGCAGCACGTAGCCCAGCACGAAAAAGGCTGGCACCAGGATCAGCAGCGCCACATAGGGATCAATGCCGGCCAGGGTGTAGAGAAAGAACGCGGCATAGAGCGCCAGCATCAACAGGCTACCGTGAGCGAAGTTGATGATGTGCAGCACGCCGTAGATCAACGTGAGGCCGAGTGCGATGAGGGCGTAGATCGCCCCCGTCGTCACTCCATTCAGCACGGCGGGAAGAAGCAAGCCAAAATTGAACATCATTGAGCGCCGCGCGAAAGACCCCGATCAGCCGTTTTGCGGGATCGGAAAGATGGTCTTCGCCGAGGCGAATTCGCCGGGATAGATCACCTCGATATTGCCCTTGAGGATTTGCGTATTGGCAGGCTGCGCACCTTCGTTCTGGCCGTTGACGAATTTCGTCGGGCCATAGGGCATGATGTGATCGTTATAGGTGGAGGAGGCGAGGGCGCTGATGATCCTGGCGCGATCCGGCGCTGCCGCACGCTCAAGCGCATCGGCCAGCACGCGCATGCAGGAATAGTTCAGCATCACTTCATAGGTTAGGTCCCAGCCCTTTTCGGCGACCTTCTTGGCGAAGGCTTTCGAAAGCTCTTTGGTTGGATTGTACCAGTGGTTGCAGTCCATCATATATTCGGCGGCATCTGGATATTGCTTGGCAAAGGCGACATTCGAGGCGGCGCCACCGAGCAAAGCGTAATTGGCGACTTTCGGGCGCACGCGCTGCTGCCGCAGCGTGCGGGCCATCAGGATGAAGTCGTTCTTGTAGTTCGAGGGAATGATGAGATCGGGATTGGCCTGCCGGATCTGCAAGGCGATATTGGTGAAATCGCGTTGCGGGGTGGGGTGGCTTAAGGTCTGGAGTACTTGAATGCCGAGGCTCGGCAGCTTTTCATTGAGAAGTTTCGCCATGCCGGCCCCGAAGGCGCCGTCCTCATGGACGATAACGGCGGTCTTCGCCGGGCTGCCCGCCGCCGCATTGATTTTCTGTAGCGCTTCCAGCGCGAACGACGTGACCTTGCCGAAGCCCGGCGCGAAGCGAAATGTATTTGGCAAGCCGCGCGTCACGATCTGATCGACGACACCGACATCAACGAGATGGGGCAGGTTGTGTTTGGCGGCGGCTTGGGTGGTGGCGAGCGCGATGCCGGACGCATAAGGCCCCTGGATAGCGAGAACGCCGGCTTCCGCGAGACGATCGACCTCGGCCGCGCCGACCTCCGGCTTCGATTGGGCATCCGCCAGGATCGCTTCGAGCTTCGCGCCACCCATCGACTTGATACCGCCGGCGGCGTTGATTTCTTCGAGCGCGAGCAGGGCGCCCTTGCGGCTCTGTTCTCCCTCGTAAGCGAGGCCGCCAGTCACCGGATGCAGAATGCCGATCTTCAACGTCTGGTTCTGTGCGCGTAGCACCGCTGGCATGCCGATGGCGCTCACGCCCAGACCGGCCGCGCCCGCCATCACGTGGCGCCGCGTCATCCGAAAGCCATTGCCTGTGATTTTGCTGGTCATCGCCCTTTCCCCTTCTGCGTTTTTGAATGCGTTGACGGTCGTTGCGACGGCTTTTTGCGCTTCGCAACGATAGCCGAGGGCTTCGAGGCCTCGAACCGTCCATGTCCGGCCGTCTGATCGCGCGTCAGCGACATGCGATACTCGAAGCGATCCGGGCGATAGAGGATTTCGATATATTGGACCGGCTTGCCGTTGGTGTCCTTGACGCAGCGCTTCATCAGGAGGAGCGGCGCGCCGACCCCCACTTTCAGGCGGGACGCGGTCAAACTGTCGGCGAGAGTTGCGGTGATCGACTGATCGGCTGTGCCGACCACAAGGCCGGCCCGCTCGAGGAGATCGATCAACGGGGTTTGTTCCAGGTCTTTGGCGCCGTACGCGCGGCCTATGCGTTCGGGCACATAGGTGGTGGACTGGGAAAGGGGCCCGCCGTCCAGGCTGCGGACTCTCACGGCGCGCTGCACCAGTGCCCCAGCCTCCAACGCAAGCGGGATACGGGCAAAATCGGGTGGTGGCACATAGGCAAATTCGATCACCTCGACCGAGGTCTCGCGGCCGATAGCGTTCAAGCTTTCGAGCAGCCCATCAATACTCGCGCTAATCGGTCGTGCGCCGACTAAAGCTGCAGCTTGGCCAGTCACCGTGGTGCCTCGGCCGCGCACGCGCTCCACCAGTCCTTCGGTTGCGAGCTCATCGAGCGCTCGTTTCGCCGTGATGCGGCTAACGCCGAAAGTTTCTTTGAGCTCAATCTCGCTCGGCAAGACTGAACCTGCCGGATGCGTGCCGCTGGCGATGCCGTCGCGTAGAAGGACATAGAGCCGGTGATAGAGCGGCATTGGCGAGCGCTCGGCGAGGAACGCCAAACCGGCGGAGGACGCGATCGACGTGTCTAACTCACGAGGCTTCATACGCACTCCGGGAGAACTCCGATGAAGCGTAACATCGGAAAGGACCCTTTGCTATAACTTTATGGCAATTCCGATTTGGGATCGTGGAGAACTGATGCTCCTCAGCGGGGCTGAGTACGAGGCACGGCAGCGCCGTGGCCTTGATGATTTCAAATGCTTGGCCGGGGACCGAGAAGCGCGCAAAGCGCATCTTATCGAGACAAGCATGGTCGACGGACCAGGTAAGTCGATTGACATAACTTGACCGTGAAAACTGTCACCAAGCAGTGGGTGGGGAGTTTCTCACCAGTTTCATCTTAGACAAGCCTGAAGGGCGACGTTGAAGCCCGCTGGCTCGCAGACATTAGAAAAATGGTCCCCAGGTACTATGACTCTTCTGGCGAGAGAGTTGCAATCTTGGATAACATCCATAACGCGGGCGAAACCCGGGGGACTTGCCCTACCGCCGATCAAGTGTATCGGACAGGTGATGTTTGCGCAGGTCCGGCGCGACAGTTTGATTGTCGCGTCTGCGATCATCATATCGATCGTTGGCGCATTATCGACTAAGACGGCCCTATACCACTCGGGCAGGCGTTGCCAAGCGCCAGCACCATGGCCGTGGTCGATATAAAGCTTCAATGCCTTTTCGCGGCTTCCACTTGCGACCAGAGCCCTGACTATGGGCCGGACGTCGGATGGGTTGATCGGCGTGGCTTCAGCGATCGTCTGTTTATAAAAATCGGGTTCGACGATGCCTCCAGGCTCGAAAAGGACGAGCTTCTCGACGGCTACGCGCGTTGCGACGTCGAGTGCAATGCGGCCGCCGCGCGAATGACCAATCAGCGTGACTGGTTCTGAAAGCTCGTCGTGCAAGAAGGCAACGAGATCATCCGCATGACGCTGTGCCGTCGCGCCGGCCATTTGATCTTGTGTGGGAACATAACCACGCAGGCTCACGGCGATCGTACGATAGCGCTGCGCCAACTCGTCGATCTGAGGTGACCAGACGCGATAGTCGGACAAGGCGCCATGGAGGAGGACGAGAGGTGGCCCTTGACCTTCCTCCCAATAGGCCATGCCCGACGGGGTGTAGCGCAGGCTCATGGCCGACTGGCGTCATTCGCTTCGGAGCGTTGCAGCCGGCGCTCGAAATGGCCGAAGAAAGCCGCCTGGTATTTACGAGCGGCCTCCACGCTTGTCGCCATCTTGCGGTCATGGCCGGTGCCGTCGGGAGCTGTCCAATTCCACCCAGTCGAAGCCATCATCACCTGCATGCGGCAGGCGCGCTCGAGGAATAGGCCGTTCAGGGTCGTTTCCTCGATCGTTTCGCCGACGAAGGTGATGCCATGGTTTTTCATCAGAACGACGGGGCGATCGGCCAGGCATTCGGCTAGTTCAGTGCCGAGAGCCACCGTGTTGATCAGGCCAGCCGTTTTGTCGAAGCGGGCGACTTGACCAACGAGATTGGCGCCTTCGTGATTGAGCGCTTTCAAGTCTTCGTTCGCAGCAGAGAAGATGACCGCATGGCGCGCATGGGTGTGCCCGACGAAATGGATGTCCGGCCGCGCTTTCATGATCTCTGTATGAATCGGCCATTCGGAATGGCACGGGCCGATATTGTCGAGGACATGGCCGTCCCAGTCGATCAGGACAAAGTCCTGCTCGTCCCAAACCTCGTCGATGCCGCGCATCGCTTTCTTAAGCCAAAGGCCGCGCCCCTGCGGATCGCGAAATGACATATGCCCGAGGATGATATCGTCATGTCCATCGGCGGCGAGAATGCGCATGGCTGTCGCCAGCCGCGACAGGGTATCAGAAACGCGGCTCATGGGGTGGCTCGCTCCTTAAGGAATTCGGTCTCATCGAGCAGATAACGCATGGGCGGATGGGCGAAATAGTCCTTGGCGGTCTGGTCGCCGAAGCTGCGCAGGGCGGCGGGATCGTTGACGTCGATCGACAGTTCCGAAATCGGCGTTACACGATCGTTGGCGAAGGTTGGCGGAACATCCGCCTGAGCGAGGAAGAAGGCCTTCGGATCCTCTCCTTTCTCGACGGTCTGAATGCCTCGGCGGATGAAACGGCGGTACATGACGATGCCGCGATCCTGCGTGCCCAGATGTTCCATGCGATGCACGTTGATCGGTCCCTGGCTGACCTGCGCGTCGTGGTCACCGGGAATGAGCTGCCGATCATGATAGGGGCGATCTTCGTATTGACCGAGCATTTCGAGGCTGCGGCGCTGCTCGAACGGCATGTCCTCGTCGTCGCCGACATGGCTGATAAAGAAATTCAGGCTGTGTTCGTTGTCGACAGGCAGGGTCCAGAAGGTCAGGAAAGGCCGACTGGCGCGCTTTGGCGTCTGGCCGCTTTCAAAGATGGAGCTGATCTGATGGATCGTCGGGCCAAACGTTTCGGCTGAACGCACCCAGATGTTCGATCCGACCTTGCGCACGCCAAGATAGATGACGCCCGCGGGCGTCTCCGCCCAGGTCAACTCTGGATAAGCGGCGAATTCCTCGGCGAAATGCGCCATGCCGCGCATCTGAGGAATGACATGCAGGATATTGGTGTGATGCGGATCGACCGAATTCTCCTTGATCTGCAGCCAATTGCAGTCAAGCGGTAGGCGCTCGCCCGGAACCAGACGCAGTCCGGGAATCTGGAAGCGGTCCAGCATCGGGAAAACGGGAATACGCTCTGGCGGTCCCATATAGATGAAGACGAGGCCGCCGAAAACATGCACCGGATAGCCGCCCTGCGAGACTTCATTTTTGAACCGCTCGGCCTGTGGCTCGCCTGGCATATCGACGACACGGCCGCTAACGTCGAAAACGCGGCCATGATAGCAGCACATGATGCCGGCCTTGGTCAGCATGCCATATTCCAGTGAGGAATTGCGGTGGCAGCACTGCAGATGCAGGCAACCGATCCGTCCACTGAGATCTTTAAAGACAACCAGATCCTCACCTAGGGCGCGCACCTTTAGGGGGACATCGGTCAATTCGCGCTCGTAGCAGACGGGCTGCCAGAAGCGGCGATGATATTCACCACCAGGTGTACCGCGTAGGACCCCGCACAGATAGAGATCCGGCTCGGCCGTCTGATTGCGATAGTAGCCGTTGTAGGAAAGAGAAGTCCCTTGTTGCGTGCGTGCCATGTCTGCCTCCAAGGCAAAGTCGTTGAAAATCAGGTGAGCGAGTAGGTGCTGCCCTGCCAATGGATGACGCGCCCGCGCAGCCAGTTGAGCGAACGATCCAGCGTGAAGCCTATGGCGGCGATGGCGACAAAGGCGGCCATGGCGCGCGCCGGCTCGAAAGAAGCCGAGGCGAAGGAGATGACATAGCCGAGGCCGCGGCTCTCGCCGATGAGTTCGGTGATGATGGTGACGATCATCGAGATCGGCAAAGCGATGCGAATGCCAGCGAAAATCGACGGAGCCGCCGAGGGGACCAGAACGCGCCAAAAGATGCGCATGCTAGAAGCTCCATAATTTCGGGCGGCCCAGACGAGTACCTTCTCGGCGCTGCGCATGCCGTGCATGGTTTGGATGGTGATTGGATAAAGGCACTCCAGGAAAATCAGTACGATCTTCGAGGCATCGCCAAAGCCGAAAATGAAGATGAAAACCGGATAGAGCGCGATTTTGGGGATCGGATAGCCGAAGGTGAAGATCGGCTCGACGATCCGGTTGAAAGTCTTGACGCGGGCGAGCGCCGTCCCGATCAGCACGCCGACTGCGACGGCCGACAAAAATCCGATCAGCGCACGTTGCAGAGTGATTAAGCCGTGGAAGGCAAGATCGCCACTGGCGGCAAACCGCCAGAATTCATACGCGACCTTTTCGACTGGCGGCAGGAGCAGCGGCGATATGGTGCCGGAATGGGCGACGATCTCCCAGAGCGCCAGAACGATAGCGATCGGATAGAGCCGCACCACCGGATCCAGCCAAGCGATGAAGCGTGTCGGGCGGGGCGCCGGCAAGCTGAGAGCTGTATCAGCCATGGCCTTGGTCCTTTCCGAGCAATTGGCCGACGAGCAGGCGCTTGCGTATGGCCAGGAGCAGTCGGTCGGCGCAGAAGCCGATGAGAGCGATGGTTAGGATTGCCGCATACATGCGATCGAACCGCATGTTTTCTTCGGCACGGGCAACCACATAGCCAAGGCCGCTATTGGAGACGACGAGTTCGGTCGTCACCATCAGGACGAAGGAAAGAGCAAGAGCGATGCGCAGGCCGTTGAAAATATCGGGTAGGGCGCTGGGAATGACGACGCTGCGAATAATCTTGGCGCGACCAGCACCGGCGTTGAGTGCCGTCCACAGATGCACTTTATTCACCGACCGTGCACCATGATAGGCGGCGATATAGGTCGGAAAGAAGATCGAGACGGTCATCACCACGATCTTCGACAGGTCGCCAAGGCCGAACCAGGCGAAGATGATCGGCAGGATCGCGACCTTCGGCACCGGGTAAATCAGCGAAATGAGTGGTTCATAGAAGCGCCCGATCGGGCCAAACGTGCCGGCAAGGACGCCGATGATCGTACCGCAGGTGGCGCCGCACAGCAGGCTCACGGATTGTCGAAACATGCTCGAGCGGACGTGCTGCCAGAGCTCTCCCGAGATCGCCATCTCCGACCATGTCTTGACGATGGCCGATGGAGCGATGAGATAGCGCGGCAGAAGACCGTTCTGGCCCGCCAGTTCCCAGACGACCAGAACAGCGATCGGCAGCAGCCAGCCGACACCGGGCAGGTTTTGCCGCTGGGCGAGCGTTTCCGGCATTGCTTCTTCGACAGCCATGGCCATCACGCATACTCCTCGCGCGCGCGCAACACTTCTTCGCGCAGGAGGTCCCAGATCTGGTTGCGGTATTGCGTGTAAGCGGCGGATTTCTTGATCTCCATCGCGCGCGGCCGTTCAAGCTTGATGCGGATATCGGCCTTGATACGGCCGGGGCGAGCGGTGAAGACAATGACGCGGTCGGCGAGATAGATGGCCTCATCAATATCATGGGTGACGAAGAGGACGGTTTTGCGCGAAGCGTCCCAGATGCGTTCCAGCTCTTCCTGCAGCAGCTCGCGATTCTGTGCGTCGAGCGCACCGAACGGCTCGTCCATCAGGAAAATCTTGGGATCGAGCGCCAGCAGGCGGGCGAGGGCGACGCGCTGCTTCATACCGCCCGATAGTTCGTTGGGATAATGGGCTTTGAACTGAGACAGGCCGACCATATTGATGAATTTATCGGCGATCTCGGCTTTTTTCTTGCTGTCGACCTTCTGTACTTCCAGCGGCCAGACGACATTGTCGTAGACGGTGCGCCACGGATAAAGCGCATATTCCTGAAACAGCATGCCGCGATCAGGACCGGGACCAGAAACACGCGCGCCGCTCAGGGTCATCGTACCGCCGTCGACCGCTTCGAAACCACCGAGCATGTGGAGGAACGTGCTTTTGCCGCAGCCAGACGGGCCGACGATGGCGACGAATTCGCCATTGCCGACGGAGAGATTGAACTTATCGAGGGCGATGACCCTCTTGCCGTTGCGGCTGAAGATCTTGGTCAGCCCCTCGACACGTAACAATTCGCTTTGTGCCCCGGCGGGCGGTGGGGCGATTTCAACGGGCGGCAATATCTGCGCGGCTTCGACCATTCATGTCCTCCCAGACGGAGCGGTTATTCAGATGTTTCGATCGCGAGGTTCAGTTCGAGATCGGTCAATTCGTGTTCGTGGATGTTGCCGTAGATGTGGATCAGCATGCGCTTGAGCTGCTCCAGTTCGGTCGTGGATAGACCTTGCGCCAACCGATTTTCGGCTTCGCCGGCCCAAGGCAGGGTGGCGTTGAAAACGGCCTCGCCGTGTTCGGTCAGAGCGATCCGGACGGCGCGAGCGTCGGTCGTCGAACGACGCCGGCGGATCAGGCCTTCCTTTTGCAAAGCGGAGACGAAGCGCGACAGGGTGGCTGGCTCGATACTGGTCAAGTCGGCCAGTTCGCCGAAGCGGCGTGTGCCCTGGTCCGAAAGGACGGCGAGAATGCGCCATTTCGAGACCGTCAGCCCGTGTTGCGCGAATTTCTCGTCGACACCTTTCAGCATCTCCCGCGCCACTCGATTGAGCAGATAGGGAAGATACGATCCCAGGAACTCTTTCTTCGGTTCATCCTGCGGCTTGGAAGCCATCTGGTCCTCTCGGTCTAACGTGATTGCGGGAGGAAACTGTCATTGATGATCGTGCCGATATCAACCTTTTGCTCCTGAAACTTGGCGCGCAGCAGTTCGTCTTGCAGGCGCTCGAACATTTTGCGGTCCGGTCGTACGTCGACCGAGCGCAGGAGATCGTCCTTGCGTGTCATGGCGAGATAGATGGACGGCTCGACCTGAACGATCTTGGAGGCAAGCAGGCTCTTGCGCGCTGCCTCCGGCTGTTCGAGGAAATATTTGGTCACGGCGATGAAGTCGGAAACCCAGGCCTGCATCACTTGCGGGTGCTTCTTGACGAAGTCGCGGTTGAAGGCGATGTCGAACTCTTCCTCAAGTCCGCTAATCCCGGCCGAGTCGAAAGCGCGCTTGAACTCGCCGGAACGCAGGGCGACGAAAGCGAACGTCGTGGGAAATACGCCGAGATCGATCTTCTTCTGGCGCAGCGCTTCTTCCATCTGCGGCAAAGGGACGATCAGCCAGCGCACGTCGCGATCGGGATTGAGCCCGCCTTTCTCGACAGCGATGCGCGCATAGAGCTCGATGCTCGAGCGATAGCCGTTGATGCCGATCGTTTTGCCCTTCAGGTTGGAGGTCGAGACATCCGAATCCTTCAGGGCGAGGTAGGACGTTGAGAAAGTCTGCGTGCTCTCCCTGGCCATGCTGACGGGGACGACCAGGGACACGCCCTTCGAGGCCGCAAAGAGAACGCCGGTCGTGCTCGATGTGACGGCATCAAGCTGGCCCGCCTGGAAGGCAGCCATACGGTCACCGCCCGAGCGAAACATATTCATATTATAGGTATAGACCTTGCCCTGATTGGGCGTGAGATCGGGGCGTGCCTGCATCAGCCAGGCCTGCTCCTCCGAGGCGGTGCCGACGCCCATACGGATTTCGACAGGTTGCTGGGCGAGCACCGGCGCCTGGGCGGACAATAGCGCAACGGCTGCGCATACGATCTGAATGAATGTGCGTGACATGGCTCTCTCTCCAGGCCGGATCACTGCGGGAACATCGAGGTGTCGAGGATCGTGTCGATATCGATCGTCTTGTCGATATAGCCGACGCGCAGCAGCGCCTTTTGGAGGGCGATGAGATAGTCGCGCGAGGGCTTGCCGTCTTCTTTCCGCTTGAGGGCTACCATCGGCAAGTAGACGGCTGGATCCATCTCGATGAGCTTGGCCTGCGAGATTGCCTTTCGTGCTTCGAGCATATTCTTGGAATAATATTGAGTGGCGGCGATGAAATCGGCCACGAAGGCCCGCATCGCTTCCTTATTGCGTTTGACGAAGTCGGGGTTGAACGAGAGCAGGAACTCGTCCTTGAAGCCGAAGGCGGTCGCGGCGGTAAAGAGGATGCGCACATCGCCGCGCGCTTGTTCGGCAGCGAAGAACGGCTGTGACATGCTGACCATTGCGACTTTACCGCCGCGCAGGGCTTCGCCCATGGTGGCCGGCGGCATGACAACCCAATTGACGTCCCGATCGGGATCGAGCCCGGCATCAAGCAAAGCCATGCGGGCGCCGAGTTCAAAGGCTTCGCGCAGGCCATTGAGGCCGATGGTTTTACCCTTCAGATCCTTCGCTGTTTTGATCGGCGAGTTGTTCAAGACGACATAGGGCGACGAGTAGTGGTCGTTGTCTTCTTCCGAGAGAGCGGCGACGATCACCAGCGGTACGCCCTTGGTGGCGGCGGTGACTGCGCCAGTGCCGGTCGAGACGAGACCGTCCACTTGGCCGGCCTGGAAAGCGCGCAGGCGCAGGTCGCCGCCGCGAAAGGGGAATGTCTCCAAAGTATAGGCTTTGCCTTGGCCAGGTGTCAGATCCGGGCGGGCTTTCATCAGCCAAATTTGGTCCTCGCCGGAGGTCGTGGTGTTGCCGAGGCGAATGGCGACTGGCTTGTTGTCCGCCAGCGCAAAAGATAGTGAACTAATTGAAATTAAGGCTGATATGCCAACGACGATCGCTCTTGAAAGCATTGGACCCTCCCCCTCGATTGCCGAAACCCCATCCGTTTCGATAATTGACCCAAATGGAAATATTCCATATGGAAATATGAGTCAAGTGGATTGGAATTCGTCCAAACTGCGAGAAGAAAACTTGGGAGGACGACATGGAGCGGCCGAGATTGACGCTGGCCTGCGGTTCCTATGACCGTATCGATCCGTTGCGCGATGGCGCCGTGCGCCCGCAGGGGATCGATCTGGAGGTCGTCACCGTCGATGATCCGCGTGAACTGTTCGATCGTGTGGTGGCGGGTGCCGCGTTTGATCTGGCTGAAATGTCGTCGGCCGAATACATCACCATGACGAGCGCGGGCACGAGCGCCTTTGTCGCTCTTCCTGTTTTCACATCGCGGGTTTTTCGCCACAGCTTCATCTGCTGCAACACGGCTGCGGGCATTCACACACCAAAGGACCTTGAAGGTCGTCGGATCGGCGTGCCGCTCTATACGATGAGCGCGGCGATCTGGTGCCGGGCGCTGTTGCGGGATGATTATGGCGTCGATCTTAGCACGATCACGTGGGTGGAAGGGGCGATCGGCAAGCCCGGTAGCCATGGCACGCCCAAGACCAGCAGTTTGGCGAAGCCGACCCGGATCGAAGCCAATATGAGCGTCCATTCGCTCAGCGAGCTGCTCGAACGTGGCTATATCGATGCGGTATTAGGTGCGCTGATGCCAACCAATTTTGGAGTGGCATCGAACATCGTGCGCCTGTTTCCCAACTATCGCGCCGTTGAGAAAGATTACTATCTGCGTACCGGCATCCATCCAATCATGCATCTGATCGTCATTCGCAAACGTGTGTTCGAGGCCTATCCTTGGATCGTTGGGCCATTGCGCGCGGCGTTCGAAGCTGCGAAACAGCAGGCCTTGCGGCGGCTCTATTACACGGGAGCACCGAAGACGATGCTGCCGTTCCTGCATGCGGAGGTGGAGGAGACGATAGCGATCTTCGGTCGAGATCCCTGGCCAGATGGCCTTGAAGCCAATCGTAGGACGCTTGAAAAGGCGATCAATAGCATGCTGGAGGACGGGATCATCACACGACCAGTTGTACTCGAGGAGCTATTCGTTTGAACAAAAACGGTAATTTAATCCAAAATGAGTTCCAGCGGCGTGTGCTCGCACTGTTTAGCCAACGATCTTCATAGTCCGTCGTGCAGATCCATGCATAGTTTGCAGGTTGCAATCCATATTTTTGACGCTCGAGAAGCGGTTGGTAGCTGCTAGGCCGATCTTATCCGCGCGCGTCGTTCACCCAGAAAAGCCAATCGCAGATTTGCGTCGTCCTGAGCTGATGCATTCCTGGCCTTAACCGGAGAGGTCGTGGAAGAGGGGTTGATCTCAGGTCGGAAATATGCGAATAAGTGACCGACCGGTCGGTGAATTATGTAGCCGATGCGGTTCGGGAGAGGGACCAGATGCCCGAGGCTTTCGTTTGCGATGCCGTGCGGACGCCCATTGGCCGCTATGGCGGGGTGTTGTCGGGTGTTCGCGCGGACGATCTGGCGGCACTGCCCATCACGGCGCTGATGCAACGTAACAGCGCGGCGGACTGGTCCCAGCTGTGTGATGTCATCTACGGCTGTGCCAATCAGGCCGGAGAGGACAACCGCAATGTCGCGCGCATGGCCGTTCTGCTCTCTGGCTTGCCCGTCGACGTACCAGGTACGACCGTGAACCGCCTCTGTGGCTCCGGGCTCGATGCTGTGGGATTGGCCGCACGGTCGATCCGCGCCGGTGATTGCGATTTCATGATCGCGGGCGGTGTCGAGAGTATGTCGCGCGCGCCCTTCGTCATGCCGAAGGCTGATACCGCCTTTTCGCGTTCGAACAACGTTTACGACACCACCATCGGCTGGCGTTTCGTCAATCCAAAGATCAAGAAAGCGTTCGGCATCGATTCCATGCCGCAAACCGCCGACAATGTCGCTGCGGACTTCGGTGTGTCGCGCGCCGACCAGGATGCTTTCGCGCTGCGCAGCCAACAGCGTTGGGCGGCCGCGCAAGCCGCAAACCATTTCGCCGATGAGATCATACCTGTGTCCGTGCCACAGAGGAAAGGCGATCCGCTGCTTGTCGATCGCGACGAACATCCGCGTCCGGATGTTTCGCTGGAACAGCTTGCCAAGTTAAAGGGCGTCAACGGTCCCGATCTCAGCGTCACCGCCGGCAATGCCTCCGGCGTGAACGACGGCGCGGCGGCGCTTGTTTTGGCCAGCGAGAGCGCGGCTAGAAGCAACGGTCTGACACCGCGCGCTCGCGTTGTGGCCATGGCGGCGGCTGGCGTCGAACCGCGCATCATGGGCGTTGGCCCGGTTCCAGCCATACGCAAGGTTTTGGCGCGCTCGGGTCTGAAGCTCGACCAAATGGATTTGATCGAGCTGAACGAAGCCTTCGCTGCCCAGGCGCTGGCCGTGCAGCGCCAGCTCGGCCTGCCCGATGATGCCGCGCATGTGAATCCCCATGGCGGCGCCATCGCGCTTGGCCATCCGCTGGGCATGAGCGGCGCGCGGCTGGCCACCACCGCGACTTGGCAGCTCCAGCGCAGCGGTGGACGTTATGCGCTCTGCACGATGTGCGTGGGTGTGGGGCAGGGAATTGCATTGATCCTCGAGCGCGTCTGACGCGCGGACCTGAAGGAGACGACGCGATGTATGCACAGATGGTCAAGACGGATGCCGCCCGAGTGCGCGGCCTTGACGAGATGGAGCCGCAGGAGCGCGCCTTTCAGGAGCGCATCAATGCCGGCCAGAAAATCGAGCCGAAGGAATGGATGCCGGAGGCTTATCGCAAGACGCTGATCCGACAGATTTCCCAGCACGCCCATTCCGAGATTGTCGGCCAGTTGCCGGAAGGGAATTGGCTGACGCGGGCACCGACACTGGAGCGCAAGGCCATCTTGCTCGCCAAGGTACAGGACGAAGCCGGCCATGGGCTCTATCTCTATTGCGCCGCCGAAACGCTCGGCATCAGCCGCGACGAGATGTACGAGCAGCTGCACTCGGGCAAAGCCAAATATTCCTCGATCTTCAATTACCCGACACTGACTTGGGCCGATATCGGCGCCATCGGCTGGCTGGTCGATGGCGCGGCGATCATGAACCAAGTGCCGCTGCAACGCTGCTCCTATGGTCCCTATGCGCGAGCCATGGTGCGCATCTGCAAGGAGGAGAGTTTTCACCAGCGCCAGGGCTTCGACATCCTCAACGTGCTGTGCAAAGGCACTGGGGCGCAGAAGGCGATGGCGCAGGATGCGCTGAACCGCTGGTGGTGGCCATCGCTGATGATGTTCGGCCCGTCCGATAGCGAGTCGGTCCATTCGGCGCAATCGATGGCCTGGAACATCAAGCAGGATTCCAACGACGAGCTGCGCCAGAAGTTCGTCGATCAGACCGTGCCGCAGGCGAAGTTCCTCGGCCTGACCGTTCCCGATCCGAAGCTCAAGTGGAACGAGGAGAAGGGCGGCTATGACTTTGGCGAACCTGACTGGGTCGAATTCTTCGAGGTGGTCGCCGGCAATGGCCCCTGCAATCGCGAACGCCTGGCGGCCCGCAAGAATGCTTGGGAAGAGGGCACGTGGTTTCGTGACGGCTTGACCGCCTATGCCGCCAAACAGTCAGCTCGTCGTGCCGCGGTCAAGATGGCAGCCGAGTAGGAGTAAGCCGATGTCCAGTGAATGGCCCCTGTGGGAAGTTTTCATCCGCGGCCAGCATGGTCTGAACCATCGCCATGTCGGCAGCTTGCATGCGCCTGATGCCGAGATGGCGATCAACAATGCGCGCGATGTCTATACGCGCCGTAATGAAGGCGTCAGCATCTGGGTGGTGCGCTCGTCCGACGTTGTCGCCAGCGCGCCGTCAGAAAAGGGACCGCTGTTCGATCCAGCCAACTCCAAGGTCTACCGGCACCCAACCTTCTTCGACGTGCCGGAAGAAGTGGGGCACATGTGATGGTCGAAATCATCGCCACGTCGCCGGCCGTCGCCGAATTCGCGCTCAGGATGGGCGATACTTGTTTCATCCTCGGCCATCGCAACTCGGAGTGGTGCGGTCACGCGCCGGCGCTTGAAGAAGACATTGCGCTGGCCAACACAGCACTCGACCTGATCGGCCAGACCCAGCTCTGGCTTGGACTGGCGAGCGAAGCGGAAGGCGGGCAGCGTACGCCTGACAATCTAGCTTTCCTGCGTGATGCCGCTGGCTATCGCAACTATTTACTGGTCGAGCAGCCCAACGGCGATTTCGGCCGCACCATCATGCGGCAGTATCTATTCGACGCCTGGCATCTGCCTCTGCTGACGGCCTTGATCGGATCGAGCGAAAAGCGCGTCGCCGAGATCGCCGAGAAGGCTGCCAAAGAGGTGGCTTATCATCTACAGCGCAGCGCCGACCTCGTGGTGCGTTTGGGCGATGGCACCCAAGAGAGCCGTGGGCGTATGCAGGCCGCGCTCGAATTCCTGTGGCCTTACACGGGTGAGTTGTTCATAGGCGACGCAGTCGATCACGAGCTGGCCACCGCCGGGATCGCTCCTCTGCCGGAGGAACTGCGTCCGGGCTGGGAACAGCATCTGGCCCACACGTTCGCCGACGCGACGCTGAAGATGCCCGAGACGTCCCATATTCAAAAGGGCGGCAAGCGTGGCGTTCATTCGGAGCATCTCGGCTTCATCCTAGCCGAAATGCAGTTCCTGCAACGCGCATATCCCGGCGCGAACTGGTAGGGCCGCCATGAATGCCACACTGACGCGCCCGCCGGTCGATCAGATCTGGTCCTGGCTTGCCGCCATTCCTGATCCCGAGATTCCGGTTATTTCGCTGACCGACCTTGGCATCATCCGTCATGTCGGCTGGGTCGACGGAACGCTGGAAGTGACGGTGACGCCGACCTACTCTGGTTGTCCGGCGACCGGCGTCATCAACTTCGAGATCGAACGCCGCCTGCGCGACCATGGCATCGAGAAACTGAAGCTCAAGCGCCAGCTATCGCCGGCTTGGACGACAGCCTGGATCAGCGCTGATGGCCGTGAGAAACTGCAGGCTTATGGCATCGCGCCGCCCATCGAAGGCACAGCCGCCTGCGCCGGTACACTGCTGCCGCTGGAGGTATCCTGTCCGCGTTGCGGTTCGCAACAGACAGAGCGCATCAGCCAGTTTGGATCGACGCCTTGCAAGGCGCATTTCCGCTGCACCGAATGCCTGGAACCGTTCGATTACTTCAAGAGTATCTAGAGACCATGGCCCGCTTCTTTCCTCTCGAAGTTGCAGACGTCCGCCGAGAAACCCGCGATGCCGTGGTGGTGACGCTCGCCCCTCGTGCCGAAGATCGCGGCGCTTTCGACTTTACGCAGGGGCAGTATCTCACCTTCCGTCGGGCCTTCGACGGCGAGGAACTGCGTCGTTCCTATTCGATCTGCGTCGGCAAGGACGAAGGCGTGCTCAAGGTCGGGATCAAGCGTGTCGACGGCGGGGCTTTTTCCACTTGGGCGAATGAAGAGCTGCGGCCAGGCGACGTGCTGGAGGCGATGGAGCCGATGGGCGCCTTCCATGTGCCGTTGGAGCCGTCGCGTGGCCGACACTATCTCGGCTTTGCTGGAGGCAGTGGCATAACACCCGTGCTTTCGCTCATCAAGACGACACTAGCCCGTGAGCCGAAGTCGCGTTTCACGCTGGTCTACGGCAACCGTTCAAACAATACGATTATGTTTCGCGAAGAGCTGGAGGATATCAAGAACGCTCATCTCGGCCGGTTCAGCGTTATCCATGTGCTGGAAAGCGAAGTGCAGGATATCGAACTCTTTTCCGGGCGCATCGACGCCGACAAATGTACGAGGCTGTTCAAAAGCTGGATCAACATCGCGGCCGTCGACATGGCCTTCATCTGCGGCCCGGAGCCGATGATGCTGGCGATCGCCAGCTCGCTGCGTGAACACGGATTGCGCGACGACCAGATTAAGTTCGAGCTGTTTGCCTCGGCGCCGCGCCGTGCCAAGCCCGTGGCGAAGGCTGTCGTCGATGGCCATAAGGGGGCGACGTGTACCGCGAGGATCACGCTCGACGGTTCCACTCGTGTCATCGAGATGCCGAAGAAAGGTGAAACCCTTCTCGATGCGGCGCTCGGCGCCAACCTTGATGCGCCCTATGCTTGCAGGGCCGGCGTCTGCTCCACCTGTCGTGCGATGGTGCTGGAGGGCGAGGTGGAGATGGAAGCCAACCACGCGCTGGAGGACTATGAGGTCCGGCGTGGCTATGTGCTCACCTGCCAGTGCTATCCGCTGTCCGACCATGTGGTGGTGACCTATGACCAGTGACATGATCGATGGGGCCGAAACCATGCCGCTTGCGGATTATCTCGCATTGGGAGGCAAGCTGACGACACCGGAGAACGCACCGCCGCGGTATCGCGGCGAGTTGCTCCGGCTGATGGCAACCTTCGTCGACAGCGAATTGGCGGGCGCCGCCGGCTTTGCCGAAATCATCAATCAAGGACCGGGCATCAAGGAGCGCATCGCCGCCTCGCGCATCGTGCTGGAGAAGCTCGATCACGCCGAGCGCGTGCTGGCGATCATGGGCGGGTTCGGAGCCGATATCTCGCGCTACGCCAATCATCATCCCTGGGCCGAACGTGTGACGCGCGACCATGACCTGGGTGCGGCGCGGCACGGTTCCGACATGCGGCTTGCAGTGTTGCACTATCCTTTGCAGGGCTGGCTGGATGCCGTGGTGATGAACGTTCTGATGGGCCATGCGGTCGTGCTGCAGCTCGGCGAGTTTGCCCGCGTCTCCTACCAACCTCTTGGGGAGATATTCTTTGCCATCCTGCCGCGCGAGCGCCGGCACTTGGAACTTGGCGTTGAGGGCCTGCGCAAGATCCTCACTGATCCAGACAATCGCCAAGAGGTGCAACGATCGATCGCCTACTGGCGGCCGCGTGTCGTGGGTTCCTTCGGCAGTGGAACGTCAGGACATTTCGAAACGCAGAAGAAGTTCGGCCTGCGTCAGACCAGCAACGCCGATCTCGCCAAGGAATGGGAGCGGCTGGTGGATGCCTTGCTCGCCGAAATCGGTCTCGCCTGAGACGGAGACAACTCCTTTTCCCATTGCTTAGACCCATTCGCGCCAATTGACGGGAACAAATCCATGAACGCTCCTTTGACCAAGATCCGCCAACTCGAATCCTATGTCGCTGGCGGATGGGTGCGTGGCGCGGGCAAGGCCATGCCATTGCTCGATGCGGCCACGGGCGACGCCGTCGCCTTGATCGACGCCAGCGGCCTCGACATGGAAGCCGCTCTTCGTTTTGGCCGAGAGACAGGTTCGCCGGCCCTGCGAAAGATGAGTTTTCACGAGCGGGCACTGATGCTGAAGGCGCTCGGGCAGGCACTGATGGAGGTTAAGGAGGAATTCTACGCCCTCTCCACG
Source organism: Beijerinckia sp. 28-YEA-48 (assembly GCF_900104955.1). Lineage (NCBI taxonomy): Bacteria > Pseudomonadati > Pseudomonadota > Alphaproteobacteria > Hyphomicrobiales > Beijerinckiaceae > Beijerinckia > Beijerinckia sp. 28-YEA-48. Next base: position 33,283 of record NZ_FNSI01000002.1, on the reverse strand, counting down.
GCGACTGGCGCGACGCGGACCGATAGCTGGGTCGACATCGAAGGCGGCATCGGCACGCTGCTGTCTTATGCCTCCAAAGCCCGGCGCGAGCTGCCCAACACGCGGGTTCTGCTCGATGGCGAGGTGGAAGCGATTTCGCGCGACAATAGCTTTTCGGCGCAACATATTCTGACGCCGCTGCAAGGCGTGGCCGTGCATATCAATGCGTTCAATTTTCCCTGCTGGGGCATGTTGGAAAAGCTCGCGCCGACGTTGCTGGCCGGCATGCCGGCCATCATCAAACCGGCCAGCCAAACGGCCTATCTCACCGAGCTGATGGTTCGCCGCATCATCGACACCGGAATTCTGCCGAAGGGCTCGTTGCAACTGATCAGCGGCTCTGTCGGCGACCTGCTCGACCATGTCGACTGCCAAGATGTCGTGACGTTCACCGGTTCGGCTGGCACCGGGCGCCGGCTGCGCACGCATCCGTCGATCGTTGATAACTCCGTGCGCTTTACGATGGAAGCCGACAGCCTCAATGCCGCGATCCTCGGCCCCGACGGCGTAGTCGGCACCGAAGAGTTCGATCTCTTCGTGAGGGAGGTGGCGCGGGAAATGACCGTTAAAGCCGGCCAGAAGTGTACGGCGATCCGTCGCGTGATCGCGCCACGCGCCAGCGTCGAGGCGCTGATCAAAGCGCTCGGCGATCGATTGGCGAAGACAGCGCTCGGCAATCCAGCCGATGAAGCGGTCAAGATGGGACCGCTCGCCAGCCTTGCGCAACGCGACGAAGTGCGGGCCCGGATCAAGGAGTTGCAGGGCGACGCCGAGATCGTCGCTGGCGACCCCGATCGCGCCAATATCGTTTCTGGAAGTGCGGAGGAGGGGGCCTTCCTCAATCCGGTGCTGCTATATTGCGACAAGCCGGGCGTGGCCAGGGCGGTGCATGACGTCGAGGCTTTTGGCCCCGTCAGCACCATCATCCCCTATGACACCGCCGATGAAGCGGCCGATCTGGCGCAACGCGGCAAAGGCAGTCTGGTCGCTTCCGTCTTCACCAACGACCCCGCTTTTGCCCGCGATACCGTGATCGCGCTCGGCCCTTGGCATGGCCGTATCTTGATCGGTAACCGCGTCAGCGCGAAATCGTCTACCGGGCATGGTTCGCCACTGCCGGGGCTTGTGCATGGCGGCCCTGGACGTGCGGGTGGCGGCGAGGAACTGGGCGGCATGCGCTCCGTCAAGCATTACATGCAGCGCTCAGCCGTCCAGGCGGCACCCTGGCTGCTCTCGGAGATCGCAGGCCGCTGGCTGCCTGGTGCACGGGTTCGCAACGATGTGCACCCGTTTCGCAAATCGCTCGCCGAACTGGAGATTGGCGACCAGGTGGTGACCGGCAGCCGCATTGTGACGCTGGAAGACATTGAGCATTTTGCGCATTTCACCGGCGATACGTTCTACGCCCATATGGATGAGGCGGCCGCCAAGGCCAATCCTTTCTTTGAGGGACGGGTCGCGCATGGCTATCTGATTGCAGCCTTCGCGGCAGGCCTGTTCGTTGATCCAGCGCCCGGCCCGGTGCTGGCGAACTACGGTGTGGATTCGCTACGCTTCCTCGCGCCCGTCAACCCGGGCGACGCACTGCAGGTCGCGCTTACTTGCAAGCAGATCAATCCGCGCGAGACCGAGGACTACGGTGAAGTGCGCTGGGATTGCGTGGTCACCAATCAGGACGCCAAGGTGGTGGCGCAATACGATGTTCTCACCATGGTGGCGATAACCTAACCCCCGCGATCAGCGGTTCAGCGAGGTCAGGCCGTTGAGAAACAACGTGGTCACCATGTCGGCATAGCCTTCGCGGCTTAGCGCGCCGCTGGGTTTGAACCAGGTATAGGCCCAATTGAGGATGCCGAAGAGTGACATGGTCACGGGCGTCACGCCCGGACGGTTTTTGCCCAGTTCCGGGTTGATGTCGACCAGCACGTCAGAAAACGCCTTCACGATGCGGCGCTCCATCAGTCGCAGCTCCGAGCGCTGCGATTCGGACAGCGAGCCGATGCCGTTGAGCAGCACCTGCTGGAAATTTGAAGCCGTGCGGTAGTTCTCCAGAACGCCACCGATCAAATGGCGGAGCCTTTGCGAGGGGTCCAGATCCGGACGGTCGGCCTTCTGGATGGCGGCTTCAAGCTCGACCAGATGCGTCCGCCCAATGTCGAACAGCAGCAATTCCTTGCTGGGATAATAATGATAGAGCAAGGCCTTGGAGACGTTGTTGGCCTTGGCGATCTGGGCCATTGACGCGTGTTCCATGCCGAGTTTCACGAAGACTGCGGCCGCACTGTCGAGAATGCTTCGCCGTTTGTCGTCGAAATCGGCGGCTCTCGTTCTCGCCATGTCCTGCTATCCCCTTGGCCTGTTGTCGACGACGCGTCTTGCCTTCCCAGCCGACCGTTCGACCGAATCAGGGTCGCCAACATTCACCTTGGTACTGATACCCACCACGCTTTTGATATGGTGTGCAAGTTCCTTGGCCGCGTGCGCCCGGGCGTCCGAGGCCGTCGCATCCGGCATGGCCTCGACATGGATGATCATGTCGTCCATGCGACCAACGCGCGCGAGCTCGATCTGGAAATGGGGTGCAAGCCCGGTGCATTTCAAGATTTGTTCTTCGATCTGGGTCGGGAAGACATTGACGCCGCGCAGGATCATCATGTCGTCGGAGCGGCCGGTGATCTTCTCGATGCGCCGCATGGCGCGCGCCGTGCCCGGCAGCAGCCGCGTCAGATCGCGGGTACGATAGCGGATAATCGGCAGCGCTTCTTTGGTCAGCGAAGTGAACACCAACTCACCCATCTCGCCGTCAGGCAACACGTCGCCCGTCTCGGGATTGATAATTTCGGGGTAGAAATGATCTTCCCAGACATGGAGACCATCCTTGGTCTCCACGCATTCGTTGGCGACGCCCGGCCCCATCACCTCCGACAGGCCATAGATGTCGACGGCGTGCATGTCGAAGTCGCGCTCGATCTCCTGCCGCATCGCATTGGTCCAAGGCTCGGCGCCGAAGATACCGACGGCCAGGGATGTGCTGCGCGGATCAATGCCGAGCCGGCGGAATTCGTCCAAAATGGATAGCATGTAGGACGGTGTCACCATGATGATGCGTGGCTTGAAGTCCTGGATCAGTGTCACCTGGCGCTCAGTCATGCCGCCTGAAATCGGCACCACCGTACAGCCCAGTTTCTCGGCGCCATAGTGTGCGCCGAGGCCACCGGTGAACAGACCATAGCCATAGGCAACGTGGCAGATATCGCCAGAACGACCGCCGGCTGCACGAATGGAACGGGCCATCACACTGGCCCAGATGTCGATATCGTTCTTGGTGTAGCCGACGACGGTTGGCTTGCCAGTGGTTCCAGACGAAGCGTGGATGCGCGCAAGCTTTTCGCGGGGCACGGCGAACATGCCGAACGGATATGCATCACGCAGATCCTTCTTCACCGTGAAAGGGAATTTCGACAGGTCGGAAAGAGCTTTTAGATCGTCCGGGTGGACTCCGGCCTCGTCGAACTTCCCACGATAATGTGAGGAATTGCGGTAAGCGTGATCAAGCGTCGCCTTCAGGCGCTTCAACTGCAAGGCCGAAATCTCGTCCCGCGAAGCCGTCTCGATTGGTTCAAGGTCACCCGGGCGGGGGCTCAGGTCTTCCATCTCATTCCTCCCAAACGCGTGTTCGACCTTATGTCGGTGTCGGTAGATGCGTTCCCTTGACGATCCGCGAGTGACCGCGAAACTCCGCAACCGGCTCGCCTTTCTGGTTGACCACCTGGACATCATAGATGCCGTTACGGCCGACGCGCGAAATTTCCCTTGCGGTGGCGGTCAGGCGATCGCCGAGAAAGGCCGGCGCAATGAAAGTTATATCGCACTGACGCGCCACGGCGCGCTGATTGTAGCTATTGCACGCGAAGGCAAAGGCTGAATCGGCCAAGGTGAACAGGTAGCCGCCATGGCAGGTCCGATGGCCGTTGGTCATGACGTCGGTCACGGTGAAGGAGAGCTTTGCTTCGCCCGGCGTAACGTGTTCCAGCACCATGCCGAGATGCTGGCTGGCGCGGTCTTCGCGCCACATGGCATCGGCGGAAGCGGTCGCGAGGGCGGTGGGGTCGGTGAAGTTCACGGTCATTTGCCTTTGAACTCTGCCTGACGCTTATCGAGAAAGGCCGCCACGCCCTCGGCGTAGTCGGCGCTGCGACCGGCCAGGCGTTGCAGGTCGCGTTCGAGGTCGAGCTGTTGGTCAAGTGTATTGGTGGCCGCAGCTTGTATCGCCTGCTTCGTCAGGCCGAGCCCATAGGTTGGCCCTGCCGCGAGGTGCTTGGCTAGGGTGCTGGCTTCCAGCATGAGCTGTTCGTCGTCGACGGCCCGCCAGATCATGCCCCAAGACGCGGCCGTCTCAGCTGGCAATGGCTCTGCGGTGAGCGCCAGTCCCTTGGCGCGCGCTTCGCCCAACAAGTGCGGCAGACTCCAGGTGCCGCCAGAATCGGGGACCAGGCCGATCTTGGAAAAAGCCTGGATGAATTTGGCCGATTTTGCCGCTAGCACGATATCGCAAGCGAGCGCGATATTGGCGCCAGCGCCGGCGGCAACGCCGTTCACCGCGCAGACGATTGGCTTGTGCAGGGCGCGAATGAGACGGAGCAGGGGATTATAGAAGGTCTCGATCGTATGACCAAGATCTGGTGCCTCGGTGGATTTACGGGGGTCGCGATCGCCTAGATCTTGGCCGGCACAGAAGGCACGACCGGCGCCAGTCAGAAGAACGGCACGCACCGTTGCTTCGTTACCGGCGCTTTCCACGGCGGTGCGAAGGGCGCGATGCATCTCCTCATTGAAGGCGTTCAGCTTGTCAGGACGATTCAGCGTCAGCGTCATGACGCCGTCGGCTATCGACACGAGCAGCGTTTCGGATTGCACCACGTCGACTCCCTCCCATTTCGCGATCGAGACCGCTTACGAAATCTCGACAACAAAATTCTTGCATAATCCGACCGGTCGGTCAATAATAAGGTCAGAGGGAATAAGGGAGAAGCGTGTCGGACCCGCCAGTGCGTTGAGGTGTCGGCGGTTTGCCGGACATTCGGGATTGCTTTGCGCGTGGCGTCCACGGTGTTGGGGCGCATATGTTTAACCTGGGAGGGATCTATGAAATTTGCTTTGAGGACCGTTGCCGTTGCGCTCTTGCTCGGCGTCGCATGGCCGGCACTTGCCGACATCAAGATCGGCGCGACTGTTTCAGAGACGGGACCTGCCTCGTCGTTGGGTGATCCGGAAGCAAAGACGCTGCGCCTGCTGGTCGATGAGATCAATGCGGCTGGTGGCGTGCGGGGCGAAAAAATCAAGTTGATCGCCTATGATGACGCGGGCGACCCTAATAAGGCGCGCACCTTTGCGACGCGGCTGATTGAGGACGACGAGGTCGTCGCGATTATCGGCGGGTCTACGACCGGCACCACGATGTCGATCATGCAGGTGGTCGCCGACGCCAAGATACCCTTCATCTCGCTGGCAGGCGCGATAGAGATCGTCGATCCGGTACAATCGTGGACGTTCAAGACGCCGCATACCGATCGTATGGCCTGCGCCAAGATCTTCGAGAACATGAAGGCCAGCGGCATCACCAAGATCGGCATGATCTCCGGTTCCGATGGCTTTGGTGCGTCGATGCGCAAGCAATGCCTGCAGATCATCGGTAAATACGGCATCGAGGTGCTGATCGACGAGACCTATGGCCCCAGCGACGCAGATATGACGCCGCAGCTCACCAACATTCGCGGTAAGGCGGGGGTGCAGGCCATTCTCAATCCCGGCTTCGGTCAGGGGCCGGCGATCGTCACGCGCAACTATGGCCAGCTCGGCATCAAGACGCCGCTCTACCAGTCACATGGCGTTGCCTCCAAGGCCTTCATCGACCTCGCCGGGCCGGCGTCCAATGGTGTTAAGCTGCCGGGCACGGCCATTCTCGTCGCCCATCTGCTCAAGCAGGATGATCCACAATATGGCGTCGTGACAGCCTATAAGACCGCCTATGAGAAGAAGACCGGCTCGCCGGCCTCGACCTTTGGCGGTTATGCTCACGATGCGTTGCGGCTATTGGTCGATGCCATCGGTCGGGCTGACCAAGCCAAGCCGCAGGCGATCCGCCAAGCTATTGAACAGACCAAAGGCTATGTCGGCGTCACCGGCGTGTTCAACATGTCGCCGACCGATCACCTGGGCCTTGATCTTGCCGCCTTCCGCATGCTCGAGATCAAGAACGGCGACTGGGCGTTGGTCCAGTAATTCCGACGAAGAAGCGAGCGCGGCACCTGCGGCCGCGCTCCTGCCTCGCGACAGCGGAAGGGGACCGCGGTGACGGAGCTGCTGCAATATGTGCTGTCTGGCGTGACGGTGGGAGCGGTCTATGCGCTCGTCGCGCTTGGCTTCACCATCATCTACAATGCCTCCAACGTGGTGAACTTCGCCCAGGGTGAATTTGTCATGCTGGGCGGCATGGTCACCTTCTTCGCATGGCATGCGGGCGTGCCTCTACCGTTCGCGGCGCTGCTGGCGATTGTCGTTGCCGCCGCCGTCGGCGTGGCCCTGAACGAGTTGGCGGTCGAACGCGCGCGCAACGCTCCGGTGGTGAGCCTGATTATCATCACCATCGGCGCATCCGTCTTCCTGCGCGGTGCTGCACAGATCGTCTTCGACAAACAACTGCACCGGTTTCCGGCATTCAGCGGCGACGATCCCATTATCATTGGCGGCGCTACCATTCTGCCGCAGGGGCTGTGGGTGATCGGCGGCGCGGGAATGGTCTTTGTCTTGCTCTATATCTTCTTCACACGCACATTGACTGGCAAAGCGATACTCGCCACTTCCAATAACCGTGTTGCTGCCAAGATGGTCGGCATCAACACAGACTATATGATGACGCTCTCGTTCGCATTGTCCGCCGCCATCGGTGCGCTGGCCGGCGTATTGATGACGCCGATCACCTTGACCACCTATAACCTCGGCGTCGCCTATGCGCTGAAAGGCTTTGCCGCCGCGATGCTGGGGGGCATGGGCGCCCCGGCTGGCGCGCTTGTGGGGGGCTTACTGCTTGGACTTATCGAGGCACTGACCGCTGGCTACGTCAGTTCGGTTTACAAGGATGCAGTCGCCTTCATCGTGATCCTCGTGGTGCTGTTTGCCATGCCGCAAGGTCTGTTCGGCCGCAAATCGACTGACCGGGTGTGACGATGAAGCTGTCGTCAAAACACCTCGTCCTGCTTGTGCTGGCTGTGATCGTGCTGTTGGCGCCGCTCGGCTTCCCCTCGACTTTCTATTACCGCATCGGCGCGCTGATCTTCGTCAACGGCCTTTTGGTCACGGGCCTGGTCATTCTGATCGGCTTCGCTGGCCAGATCAGTCTCGGTCACGCCGGTTTTGCCGGCATAGGCGCCTATGCCTGTGCGCTCGCCCCGAAATATCTCGGTGTGCATCCGGCGCTGGCGATGCTGCTGGGAACCGCGCTGAGTGCGGCAATTGCCTGGTTGATCGGCCGTCCGATCCTGCGCCTGCAAGGTTATTATCTCGCCGTCGCGACGCTGGGTTTCGGCATCCTGGTCTCGATGGTGCTTGCCAACGAAGCGGCGATCACCGGAGGTCCAGATGGGCACGAAGTGCCGGAGCTTGGTCTCCGGAATCTGCTGCAAGCGATCGGCGTCAATCTTTCTAACGCACAGTTTTGGTATGCATTCTCCGGAATATGTCTGCTCGCTGGAGCGTGGCTCGCGCTGAACCTCTACGACAGCCCATCAGGGCGGGCATTGCGGGCGCTGCACGATTCCGAAATCGCGGCGCGCACGGTCGGCATCGACGTCGCGCGTTACAAGCTTTCCGCCTTCGTCCTGTCGGCTGTCTATGCTTCGATCTCCGGTTCGTTGTTGGCTCTGATGAACAAGTTCATCACGCCTGATACCGCTGGCTTTCTGCATTCGATCGAATTGGTCACGATGACCGTACTCGGAGGAGCTGCGTCCGTGCCTGGCGCAGTGGCCGGGGCGGCGTTGCTCACCCTGTTGCCGCAGGCTCTTACCGTGCTGCAGGAATATGAGCACATGATCCTTGGTCTGATCATGATGCTGGTGATGATCTTCATGCCGGCTGGGTTGGTGCCAAGCCTGTCCCGGCTGCTGCGCGGGAGGGGGTGATGCCGCTGCTTCGCGTCGAAGGCCTCGGTATTGACTTTGGCGGTCTGCGCGCCGTCCATGACGTCGGGTTTCAGGTCGATCCGGGCGAGATCGTCTCGGTCATTGGCCCCAATGGCGCCGGCAAAACAACATTGTTCAACATGATCAGCGGCGCCTACCGACCAGCGCGCGGATCGGTGACGCTCGATGGTGAAGGAGTCACGGGTATGGCCCCGCATCTGCTTGCCGAGCGCGGTCTGTCGCGCACCTTCCAGAATCTGCAGATCTTCCAGAAAATGACTGTGCTGGAAAATGCCATGGCAGGTTGTCATCTGAAGGAGCGCGGCAGCCTATTGGCAGACCTGTTCGCCTTGCCGGCCTCGCGACGACGTACGGCCGCGACGCGCGTTGTCGCCTTGCAACTTCTCGAGCGCGTAGGCCTCGACCGTGCCGCCGACAAAGAGGCATCCTCGCTCTCCTACGGTGCCCTGAAACGGCTGGAAATCGCACGGGCGCTCGCGTTGGAGCCACGCATTCTTTTGCTCGACGAACCAGCGGCCGGCTGCAACGCCGTTGAAACGGAGGAGATCGACCACTTCGTTGCCGAAGTGGCTAAATCCGGCGTTGCTGTCCTGCTCGTCGAACACGACATGAAACTGGTGATGCGTATCTCCAACCACATTGTCGTGCTCGATCGCGGGGAGAAGATCGCCGAGGGTAAACCCGAACAGATCGCGCGCAATCCGAAAGTGATCGAAGCCTATCTGGGCGTGCAAGCGACGGAGGCGACCGGCCATGCTTTCGGTTGAAAACCTGCGCTCGCGTTACGGCCGTATCGAAGTGCTGCACGGCGTCGATCTTGATGTACGCTCGGGCGAGATCGTCACGGTGGTCGGCGCTAACGGTGCAGGCAAGACCACGCTCCTGCGCTGCATCTCTGGGGTGCAGCCAATCAGCGGCGGCGGTATGGTCTTCCGCGGCGAGCCATTACAGACGGTTCCCGCACATCGCCGGGTGGCGCTGGGTTTGTCGCAGTCACCGGAAGGGCGTCAGATCTTCACCAATCTGAGTGTCGAGGAGAACCTGCGTCTTGGCGCATATCTCTTCTCGGACGCGCGGGTCGAGAAAGACATGGCGGAGGCTTTTATTCTGTTTCCGATCCTAAAGGAGAAGCGCAACCTTGCCGCTGGTGGGCTGTCGGGCGGTCAGCAGCAGATGCTGGCAATTGCGCGCGCGCTGATGGCGCGGCCCGCCTGCCTGTTGCTCGATGAGCCCAGCATGGGTCTTGCGCCCATCCTGGTGGCTCAGATCCTCGATGTGGTGAAGAACCTCAAAAGGATGGGTATGACCGTGCTGTTGGTCGAGCAGAATGCTTATGCGGCATTGCAGATCGCGGATCGGGGCTACGTCATGGAAACCGGCCGTATCACCATGTCCGGTCCGGCCGAGGAGCTGATCACGGATGAGCGCATCCGCGCGGCCTATCTGGGGGTATAATGCGGCCGTCCATATGCTCGGCTCATAGTCTCGTCGGCGCGGGGAGGATGCGTGCGCCAGCTTCAATTCAGCACCTGCTTAATGGGAGAAAAATAATCTTTCTGGTCCGTCGACAAGAATCTTGTGGCGCGTGGCCTCGTCTGGTGCCCAGTCGATCAGAAGGTTGAGGAGCTCGCCGGTGTCGCGCTGGCCATTGGTCAGATGCGGCCAGTCCGACCCCCAAATCAACCGATCGGGTCGCGTCGACACGAGCTTTTGGGCGATCGGTGCAACGCTCGACAGCGGCTTATATTTGGCGATCCGATACGGACCGGAGAGTTTGATCCAGCATTTGCCCAGGCGAAGCACGTCGAGCAGCCGGTCGAAATCGTCAGCGGTCAGCCCGTCCGATTCAAGCATGTAACCCATGTGGTCGATCACAAAATCGTCCTCCAGGTCGGCCATGAAAGGGAGGAGATCGCGGACGATTGTGCCGGGGGTGTAGAACTGAATATGCCACCCCCGAGGCCTTGCGCGCGCCGCCATCCGTTTCACGTAAGCGACGATATCGGCGGTTGGCCAGTGAGCGCGGGCGAACAGATCGAGACGAATCGCGCGTACGCCAAGTGCGTGATAGCGGTCGAGCTCCTGATCGCTCGTCTCTTCCTCGATCCGAACGACCGCCCGGCAGCGGTCACCTACTTTGCGGAGGGTGTCCAAAGTCAGGCTATTATCGTCGCCGTAGTAGGTCGGCTGGACCAGAACCATCCGCTCGATCCCAAGAAAATCGAGGAGTTTTAGGTATTGCGTCAATGTGCCGTCCGGAAACATGTAAAGCCGATTGGGGCTGTGCGGATAGCCAGGTTCGAAGACATGGAAATGACTGTCGCAGGCGCGCGCCGGCACGGGAAATGCGGGTGGGGTATTGGTTGCTGCCTCACGCATCGGTGAAGGAGCGGGAAGTTCGGTCATTACTTCAGCCATGATTTGCTCTCCCGGATAGGATTAGCTCGCTTGTGCGGCGTGCCATTCGGTGAATTTTCGGGCCCGTGCTTCGATGGCTCCAAACAGGATTTCGGTGTCTGTGCCGGTCAGTTGCATCGGTGCGATGCCGAGCGGCATCAGGGTGGCAACGAGCGACAGATCGGAAATCCCGCCGAGCATCAGGAGCTTGTCGTGACGCCGACAGGCTTTGGCTGCGACCGCAATGGCATCCCTGACGCGAGGATCGCCGAACTGACCGGGGCAGCCGAGTTCCGCCGTCAGGTCGTTGGCGCCGATCACCAGCATGTCAACGCCATCGATTGCGGCGATCGCATCCGCATTGGCGATACCCTTGGGCGTTTCGATGAGAATTTGCACCACGGTCGCATCATCGAGCTTGGGATTGAGGAGGGAGGCCGGTGTCGGACGCAATCCGAATTGCGGCACCATAGCCAGTTGCGATCGTTGGCCACGGGGCGGAAAGCGACACGCCCGGGCGATTGTCTGTGCCTCTACCGGCGTCTCAACACGCGGCGCCACGATGCCGCCTGCGCCGGCGTCGAGCAAGCGACCGATCGCACCATATTCACGCTCGGGTATCCGTACCAAGGGGACGAGGCCAAGATCGTTCGCCGTCCCGCAAAGCTGTGCCGTCGTATCGAGCGTAATCGTGGAATGTTCCAGGTCCAGCATGACGGCATGATGGCCCGTTGCATGCGCGATCCGGATGATGTCAGGTGTGCGGCTCGTGCGGATGGCGAGCATGAGTGTCAGCTCATTGGCGCGAAGACGGTCGAGCAGCAGATTCTTTCGGATAGATGACATGAATATCAATCCCGCAGAAAGTTGAGGAAGAGACGCGCCGTTTCCGCCTCAGCTTGCGGCGTCAGAGCTCTGGGTAGGTCAGCGTCGACCGTATCGATCAATGGCCGACGTTCGCGTAGCGTATGGCGCAGGCCTGTCGGCGGTTTGCTTGGGTCATGATGCAAGCTCGTGCCTAGTCCGCGTCGTGCCGCCGGCCAACCTGCTTTCTGCATTGCGCGGCGTGTCAACCAGGCGGCGTGGCACGGCGAGTGTCAACAGACCGCCAAGAATGATGATCGCTGTTATACCGAGGAGGCCGGCTGTGATGCTGCCGGTAGCGGTCTTCAGATAGCCGATGATCGATGGACTGAAGAAGCCAGCGAGATTACCTATGGAATTGATCAGCGCAATTCCGCCGGCAGCTCCATAGCCTGACAGAACTGCCGCTGGCAGATTCCAGAACTGGGACAGCGCCACATAGGCTCCAGCGGTCGCCAATGTCAGACAGATGATGGCCGTCGCCAGACCATCGTGGGTTGTGCTGATCGCCAGCGCAAGGCCGGCCAGGATGAGCGGGACCGCCACATGCCAACGGCGCTCGCCGGTACGATCGGCGCTCCAGCCAGCAAACAGCAGGGGGAGGATCGCTACCGCCGAGGGAATGGCGCTGTAGAGACCTATTTGTACTGGGCTGGTAACGCCGGCGGCTTGGATCAGGCTCGGCGTCCAGAACCCGAGAGCATACATAGCGGAACTGATGGCGAAGCAGATAGCGCACATCAGCCACACCAAGGGCGAGATGACAAAGTCGATCGTCCGGGACGGCGGCTTCGCCGCTTCCTCAGCATCGAGTTCGGCTTGCAAAGCGGCTTTTTCAGCCGGTGTCAGCCAGGATGCTTCGGAAATGCCATTCGTCAGGAACACCAAGCTGATGAAGCCGAGAACGATCGAAGGCAATCCCTCGATGATGAACAGCCGTTGCCAACCATCAAAGCCGCCGGCGTTATGGAAGCTCGTCATGATCCAGCCAGCGAGTGGATTACCGAGCATGCCGGCGAGCGGAACTGCCAGCAGAATCAAGGCATAGATTCCACCCCGTTTCGGTGCCGGGAACCAATAGGTGGCATAGAGAACGAGGCCGGCGAAAAATCCCGCTTCCGCCACGCCGAGCAGGAAGCGAAGCACATAAAACCAGAACGGGGTGGTGACGAAAGCAAAGCCGACAGAGACCACGCCCCAGGAGATCATGATGCGGCCGATCCACCAACGTGCACCGACACGGTGGAGAATGAGATTGCTGGGAATGTCGAAAAGCAGATAGCCAATGAAGAAAAAACCAGCACCAAGGCCATAAACCGCCTCGCTGAAGCCAAGTGCCGGCAGCATCTGCAGCTTGGCCATCGCGATGTTGAGACGGTCGATGACAGCGAACATGTAGCAGACGATGAGAAATGGGATCAGCCGCCAAGTGATACGGCGATAGAGCTGGTTCAGATCAACCGGCAGGGACCCCTCGGATGCTGCGCCGCTCATTGTTCCCTCCTCGGTTGGCGAAAGCTAACTTTTCATAAGAAAATGGCCGGGAAGCCTGATAGTGTCTAATACTGTTTTGGACACCACTTGATATGTCTTCGCTATTAGATCTGCGCCGCCTGCGCTATTTTGTTGCTGTCGCCGAGGAGCTGCATTTCCGGCGTGCGGCCGAGCGATTACGCATGAGCCAGCCGCCGCTGAGCCTCCACATCCAGGCCCTTGAACAAGAATTGAACCTGAAGTTGTTCGAACGGACCAAGCAGCGGGTTCTGTTGACGCCGGCGGGCCGCGGGCTATTGGAACGGGCCCGGCGCATTCTGGCGGAAGTTGAGAGCACGAGAGCGGAACTGCAAGCTGTCGCGCGTGGTGAGGGGGGCGAGCTACGGATTGGATTTACGGAATCGGCAGGTCTTGAGCCCTTTTTTCACCGCGCACTGCATGATTTTCGCCGTTCCTATCCAGGCGTCAGGCTCATTCTGCAGGATACGCCATCCTTGCATCAGATCGAAGCCTTGCATCGGCGCGAGCTCGATCTCGGCATCCTGCGCAAACCACCGGGTCGACCAACCAGCGAAGTCACTGTGGAACTGCTGCGTGAGAATGCGCTGGTTGCCGCCATGCACGAAAGTAATCCACTCGCCGGTGAGCGTCGTATTTCCATTGCGCAACTGCGAAACGAGCCGTTCATTACCTATCCACGCGACATGGGTATCAGCCTCTTCCAGCATGTTTTCGAGCTAGCGACGGCGGCCGATTTCTTCCCTAACATTGTTCACGAGACACGCAATTCAGTGGCCATGATGGGCATGATTGCTGCGGGGCTCGGCGTCGCTATCGTCCCCGATGGTCTGCGCCGCATTGCCCTTGATGGTGTGTGCTTTATCGACCTCAAGGAGGTGGCGGCAAAATCAGGGCTATATGTCGCTTATCGCTCTACCGATGAAACGGGAGCCTCGGCGATTTTGCGACGGTTGCTGCTAGATCTGGCTCGTTCTTCGCGACTACGAAAACCTCGGCAACTCGCATAGAATCTGCAAGATATTCGAGGCCTAGAACGCTCTTTGTCAGGAGCGTTTCGGGACTCTGCTCGGCCGACAGATTTACATAATCTAGGAGTTGCCCCAGACCTCCGCCGCGATCTCAACCACTTCTCGCATCTTGTTCCATTGCTGTTCCTCGGAGAGCACATTGCCTTCCTCTGTCGATGCGAAGCCGCATTGTGGGCTAAGCGCGAGCTGCTCCAGAGGTGCATATTTAGCAGCTTCCTCAAGGCGTCTCTTGACATCGGCTTTGTGCTCGAGGTTTCCCGACTTCGAAGTGATCAGGCCGACCACCGCGATCTTGTTGCCTTTAGGCAGAAAGCGCAGGGGTTCGAAACCGCCGGCTCGTTCGCTATCGTACTCAAGGAAATAGCCATCGTATTTGACTTCATTCAAAAGGATCTCGGCGACTGGCTCATAGCCACCCTCTGCTATCCAGGTGGAGCGAAAATTACCACGGCAGACATGGGTGGTAATGGTCATATCGGCGGGCTTTTCGGCCATCGATTGATTGAGTAGACGCGCATAGTCTTTGGCAATCGTCGCGGTGTTGATGCCGCGCGCCTTGGCTTTTTCCATCTCAACCTGGGAACATAGATAGGCCCAGGCCGTGTCGTCGAGTTGCAGATAGCGGCAGCCGGCGTTGTAGAAGGCTTTGATCGCGGTTCGATAGGTTTTTGCCAAATCGTCGAAAATATCATCGTTGCTCTGATAGCCGCTCCCCTTCACCGCATTGGCATCCAGACGGAAGTGAAGCACCGTAGGCGCTGGTATCGTCATTTTCGGCGTGACACCCGAGTTGGCTTTCAAATAGGCGAAATGCTGTAGGAACGGATGCTGCTGGGAAAAGCCGATCTTGCCGGTGATCTTGGGCAATTCGTGTTTCGTCTGGACCCCATGAAACTGAATACCCTGATCTGTCTCGGCAATCGTGACTCCATCCAACAAGCCGAAGAAATCAAAATGCCACCAGGCGCGACGGAATTCGCCATCTGTTGTCAGCTTGAGCCCGACATTCTCTTGCTTGCGGATGAGCGTCAAAATTTCTTCGTTCTCTATAGCTGTGAGTTCAGTATCTGTGATCTGTCCCGCCTCGTGCTCCTGGCGTGCTGTCTTCAACCGCGGAGGCCGCAAGAAGCTACCGACATGGTCGGCCCGGAAAGGCGGTCTTTGCTTCATAAAACTCTCCTGCTACCGATGAGCGGAAAACTGAAAAGGGGGGTGTCTCGCCGCGCACACTCGCCCCGATCACTGGCCCCGTTCACTTGCCGGTGAAATGAGGCCGGCGCTTTTCGCGAAACGAGGTCATACCCTCTTTGTTGTCATGGGTACGGATCAGTACCGATTGCCCCAGTCGCTCCAGCAGCCGCCCTGTTTCGGTATCGACGTTCTGGCACATATTAATGATGTGCTTTCCCATGCCCATGGCTTGCGGCGCGCGCTTCAGCAGCTCGCGGGCAAAAGCCATCGTCTGCGGCAGAAGCTCTTCTTCGGAGAACAGGCGGTTGATGAGCCCGATACGATAAGCTTCCTCGGCGCTCACCGGGAGAGCTGCCATCACCATTTCTTTCAGGCGCCCGATGCCGATCATCTGAATCATGCGCGAACACGCCCCCGAAGCTGGGATGACGCCGAGCTGGTTCTCCGGCAGGAGAAAGGTCGCGTTGGAGGAAGCCATTCGGAAGTCGCAGGCGATGGCCATCTCGACGCCACCGCCGGCGCAGATACCATTCACAGCGGCGATCACCGGCTTCTCGATGGCCTCGATATCGTCAAAAAGCTCGTGGTTGGCACGGACATAGGCCCGATATCCCGGCGTTTCGAGATTGTTTTCATAATCAAGCCCGTTGATATCGCGGCCTGAGCAGAAAGCCCGGCCTTCGCCTGTGATGACGATGACACGTATCGTATCGTCGAAATTAGCCTTCCAGATCACGCTGCGCATCTCGCGGATCATCTGCTCATCGAAAGCGTTGAGCCTGTTGGGGCGGTTGAGCTTGATGATGAAAATGCCGTCGCTCGTCTGCTCCGTTGCGATGGTCAAAAAATCGGTCACGCGGCCGAGAAAGCCGACGGGTAACCCGCGCTCATCGAGGACGACAGATTGCTCGCTTTTACTGCTCATTTTATTGTCTCCAGGTGTTGGAATTCAGTTATCGCCAAAGTGGCGATCAGATGTCTCTTCGTTGATCCTAGACCCCAGTCATGCGTCTTACCGTCCGCCAGACTTGGTCCGGCTGCTCGACGTGAATGTTGTGACCGCCCTCGATGTATTCAGGTTGGGTGGTGACGGAGCGGAGATCATCTGCGCTCAGCATGGCGTCGCGCGTGCCCGCTACCCAATGAATGGGCGCTTTCGCTATGCCGGCGAAGTCCTCCACAGCGGGACCGGTCGCCGCATAGATCTTCTGATCGGAAGCGAGACGATAACCGCCCTGGCTTTGGTGAATGCCGCTCGCTGCCAATGGGGAATCAGAAGGCGTGAGACCGCTCAGGCCGGAAACTTTCAGGTACCAATCGAGTGCCTCGGAGCGATCCGCGAAGAGACGAGGATCGCGATTGGCCAGCGAGCGCAATTTGGTGATTTCATCCGCGCTCCAGTGCGTCTTGACGCTGATAGCGACTGCGTGACGGACGGTGACGCCGAACCAGCCCGTGGCGAGGGCAACGGCAATGACGCCGCCGAGAGAATGGCCGACGACGATGATTTCCTCGTTTTGCAAGCACAGCGAAGCGACATCGGCGGCGTAGCCGGCATAACTGTAAGGCGCTGCATGGAAGGAGCGTCCATGCCCGCGCAGGTCAGGGATGAGAAAGCGGCCGGGCCAGTCGGTGGCGGCAGCTATCAACGGCTGCCAAATGTCGCCATTGGCATTCAATCCATGCACTAGGACAACGAGCGGTCCGTTGCTGCCTATACGGCGGGCGTGGAGATGTGTTGGTTCGGACATGCTGTACTCAGATGATGCGAGTTTCTTGCGCCCAATAGGACTGGCGCAATTGCCGTTTGGCGATCTTTCCAGGACCCGTCTTGGGAAGAGGGCCGACGACGAAATCGATGGATTTCGGAATTTTGTAGCCCGCGATCTTGCCGCGGCAGAAGGCAATCAGGTCTTCGGCGCTCGCGTGGGTACCGTCTTGCAGGACGACAATGGCCTTGACCGCTTCCGACCACCGGGGATCGGGGACGCCGATGACGGCAACTTCGTGGATCGCGGGGTGAGTGGAAAGAACGTTCTCGACTTCGACGGAGTAGATATTTTCACCGCCGCTGATGATCATGTCTTTCTTGCGGTCAACGATATAGAGCCGCTGATGATCGTCGAGATAACCCAGATCACCGGTATGATACCAACCATCTCGCAGAATCTCGGCGGTTTCCCTCGGCTTTTGCCAGTATCCACGCATGATGCGCGGTCCCCGCACCACAATTTCGCCGATCTCGCCGCCGGCCGCGAAACTCTCGTCATCGCGCATGATAGCAAGTTCGATATGCGGCACTGCTCGGCCACAGGAGGCAACGCGGGAGAGCTGGTCTGGATTACCGTCGACGTTAGAATCCTCTCGACGTGCGAAAGTGATGACGCCTGACGTTTCGGTGGCGCCGTAGCTGTGAATATAGCGGGTGGGAATCATCTTGACCGCACGTTGGAGGATGCCAAGGGGGGTCGGCGAGCCGCCGTAAGCGATGAAGCGGAGACTCGTCAGATCGAAACGCCCGACGTCTGGATGAGCGGTTAGCATATTGATCAGGGTTGCCGGCAAACAGGTGACCGTTGCTCGTGTCGCGGCGACGATGGCCAGGAAATCTCCCGGCGCGAAATGTAGTACCGCTTGTGGCGCGCCGATAAGCGGGAGAGCCCACACGGCCCAGGCATCGACAAGATGGAACAACGGCGCTGCGTGAAGAAAGACATCATCCTCAGTCAGTTGCATGTCGATGATCGAGTCGATGGCGCTGGCCAACATGCTAGCCGATGTCAGGCAAACGCCCTTTGGGCTCCCCGTCGTGCCGCTGGTGTAATAGATGTTGCAGATATCGTCGGGTTCGAAGACATGTCGGGCGGCCCATTGCCGGGGCTTGGCGAGCTCGGCCTCGTAAGACAGGACATTTTCCGGCCTTGCCTGATCGCCGATGCCGAGAAGGGTTTCGATTTTCGTGTCGCCGACGAGTGCTGGCAACAAGGAGTAGAAGGCTTCCGCAAGAATAAGAACACGTGAGCCACTGTCACGCAGGACATAAGACAGTTCCGGCGCTGCGAGCCGCACGTTCATTGGGACGAGAACCGCCCCGATCGTCGCACAGGCATAGTAGGCTTCCAGAACGGCAGACGAATTGTTGTCGAGTATCGCGACGCGATCGCCAGCCGCGATGTCGATCTCGCCGAGCCAATTCGCCAGGCGGTCGACGCGCGCGTTGAGTTCCGCGAAAGTCAGGGGTGTCGCGCCGACGAGGGCCGGACGGTCGGGAAACATCGAGGCCGCCCTGGGCAATATTGTGGAAATGGAACGCATCGGACTATCCAGTATTGCTCTATTTGCCAGTATTGCTCTATTTGATTGTCAGTTCAGCTGGCCGCCTTGGATGGTGTGAACTCGATCTGTCACCCGTTCGAGAAAAACCTGGTTCTGCTCAACGACAATCATGGCGAAGCGGCCCTTGAGATGGTGCAGCGTTTCCGCCAGATGCTGTACGATGATCGGCGCCAGCCCTTGTGTCGGTTCATCGAGCATCAGAACCTTTGGCCTGATCATGAGTGCTCTGGCGATGGCGAGCATCTGCTGCTCGCCACCGCTGAGCGAGCCGCCGAGCTGGGCTTGTCGTTCGCGCAGGCGAGGAAACATCTGAAAGATTTCGGCCAACCGGTTCTCGAAGGGGTCGAGATCTTGGCGGTAGTCGTCAACGGTGGCTGTCAGTTTGAGGTTATCTAGAACCGACAACGTGCCGAGGATGTGCCGCCCTTCCGGAACCAGATTGAGACCGGCGCGGGCGCGCGCGTAAGCTGGAAGCTTAGTGACGTCCTGGTCGGCAAGAAGGACACGGCCGCTGGCGCTCGGCAGCGCGCCAGCCAGGGTTTTGAGAATGGTGGTTTTGCCGGCGCCGTTCGGCCCCAGAATGCCGATCGTTTCGCCCGCATTCAACTCTAAGTTGATATCCCGAAAGACGGTCAGCAGACCATAGCCGCCGCGCAGCGATTGAACGGATAAAGCCGGCGTCATGAGAGCGCCCCCAGATAGGCCTCGCGCACAATGGCGCTGGCCATGATTGCCGTCGGCGCATCGCGAGCGATGAGCCGGCCACTCTCCATGACGACGATTTCGTCGGCGATCCGCGAGACGAATTCGACATTGTGTTCAACGATCAGAATGGCTTGTCCTTGCGCGCGCAACATGCGCAGTAGCTCGATCAATCGCTCAACCTCGGTTTCCGTGAAACCCACAGCAGGTTCATCAAGCAAGAGGAGGTCGGGAGAACCGATAGAGGCACGCGCCAGTTCGATCAGCTTGTGCTGGCCGATGCCGATCCGGCTCATCGGGAGGTCTGCGAGGTTCTGTAGATCGAAAGCCACCAGTTGCGCGCGCGCCAGATTTTCTTTTTCGATTTCCGTCATCGTGCCGGGAAGATGGTCGAGGCGCGACATGATGTTCTCGATCACGCTGAGATTGGGCGCGAGGCGCGGCACCTGAAACGAGCGACCGATATAACGGCCCCGTTCGTATATCGGCATTTCGTCCATCTCGCGGTCGCGCAGGAAGATGCGTCCAGCAGTCGGCAATTCGATACCAGACACCAGGTTGAATAAGGTTGATTTCCCGGCACCGTTCGGGCCGATGAGAGCGACAATCTGACCGAACCGGACATCGAAGCTGATGTCGTTCACAGCTTGCAGGCCCCCAAAAGTCTTTCCGACTTGTTCGACCTTGAGACAAACGCCGTCGGTGAAATGCCGCGCCGGTGGATGTATCGAGGCAGGATCGACAGATGCGGTCGTCGTCGTCCGTTGCGACAACGGGGCCAGCAATGCCCAGAGCTTGTTCAGACCGCCGGCAAGGCCGGTCGGCAGATACAACACCACCAGCAGGAAGCCGAGCCCGTAGACAAGGAGTTCGTAGCGATCGGCCTCACCGGAGACGGCGAATAGCCATTGGATGAGTCCTGTTCCCAGGAGCGGCCCGAATACGCTTCCGGCGCCACCGATGACGATCATCGCCAAGGATTCGAGCGATGTGTTGACGCCAGCGCTTTCGGGCGCCAGAACGCCGACATGATAGGCGAGTAGGAGACCGCCGAGACCTGAGTAAACACTCGCGATGGTGAAAACTTGGGTCTTCAACCGCACCACATCGATGCCGATCACGCTGGCTGCCAGTTCATCGTGGCGCACGAGCTTCATCGTTCGCAGAAAGCGGCCGCGAACAAGATGGGCGAAGCTCGCAACGGCGATCGTCAAGGCTATGACCGAGGTTGCGTACCATCCGTTGCGTGTCAGGGTGAAGGGCATTTCCAGCACCAGGCCGGAGGCGCCGCCGGTCAGAGACGGCCACGCACGCGCCAGACCTTCGATGACAAAGGCAAAGCCCAGCGTGCCGATAGCGAAGTAGATGCCCGGTAGCCTGACAAAGATGATGGCCATCAATCGAGCGATCAGTACGGATGTAGCGAGGCCGATGGCGAGCGCGAGAATGAACGGAACGCCGAGATTTTGCAGCATGCCGGAGAAATAGCCGGGCAGGGCAACGAAGGCGGCTTGGCCGAAGGCCAGCATGCCGGTGATGCCGAACACCAGATTGAGGCCGATCAAAGAGAGCGCCATGAAAGCGGAGATCGTTGCCAGTGCTGGCGTCCAACCGGGCAGAATGCCGAGATAGGGCAGGATGGCGGCGAAGATGCAGAGGGCCGCGATAACGGGGATACGCAAGCTCATGCCCGGACACCGCCTCCAAAGCGGATTTTGCGGCTTTGCAGCAGCGCGATCAGGATCAGGATGGCGAACATCACCGGATCTTGCGCCAGCGCTCCGAAATAGGCGCCGACCATCGATTCAAAGAGGCCGAGAATGAAAGCGCTCGCCAGCACGCGGGTGGGGGACATGCCGGAGATGGCAGCGGCGATGAAGCCGCGCATCGTCATTGACAGGCCGGTTTGAAAGTCGACAGCGAATAGCGGGATCAGCAGGATGCCGGCGAGCGCGCTGAACAAGCCGCTGATCCCGTATGCAATGAGGCGGGCCCGTTCAATATCCACACCCAGCAGTTCCGCCGCATAGGGGTTTTCGGCTGTCGCCAACATCTGCCGTCCCATGGCCGTGCGGGTTAGAAACAGGCCGACCGAGCCGGCGGCGGCAAACCCGAAGACGATCAGCAAGATTCCCTGAGGCGTAATGACGCCACCCGCAAAGCGGATCGGACTGCCAGCGATCAGCGCGGGGAAGGAAACCGGGTCGGTCCCGACGAGAAGGATCATGATGCCGCGCGCGACAAAAGCGGCGCCGAGGGTGATGAGGATCAACGTGCCGGGCGGCCAGTCACCGCGCGGGCGCAGAAGGAAGCGATGCAGCCCCATGGCTAGAGCCACCGCGATGCAGATAGCGGCGATGATCGCCAATGGAAATGGCACGCTCCACGCTAGCAACAGGCTAACGAGGATCCCGCTCATGGCAAAGGCTTCGCCGTGAGCGAGATTCAAAACGCGCGCCGTTCGGTAAACCAGCACGAGACCGACGCCGAGCAGAGCGTAAACGGCGCCGGTCATCAACCCGCTGAAGATTGCTTGCGTGAACAGATTCATCGCGATTGATGCCTTGAGATCGGGCGATCAGTTGATCGGGTCGGCTTTTGTCCAGATTCCGTCTTTCAGTTCAATCACCGCGACGGAAGACGTATCGAGGCCGACATGATTGGTCGGCGAGAATTTGATAACCTGTAGACTCTGGATGGGTGTTGCCTCGAGATAGGTTTTCACCGAGGCCGCATTGCTAGGATCGGCGACATTGTTGAGAACCGATTCCACCACGTCGAGCTGGATTTTTTGCCCCAAATTAATCATGTCGGCGCGCTCTGAATAGCGGGCACGGTACTGATCCAGAAAATCGACGGAGCGTTGCCGCAGTACGGGATCGGTGAGCAGGTCCGGCACGATGCTCGCAACACTGGTGCCAAGAAGTCGGCGCGGCCGAACGTCTTTCACCAGATCGACAAAGGATTCGCTGATGTTGGCGTAACTAACGATCAGCGGTTGTTCGAGGCCAAGATTGCGAAAGCTCTTGACCACGGTGATGGCGCCAGCGCCCGAATAAGATGAATAGACGACAGGTACATCCTTGCCGGCGACGGTTGCAAGCTGGGTGGTGGCATCTGTCGCGCGGAGGTCGATGCGGGCGAGGCGTACCTCAATGTTCGATTTCGGAAACACTTCACGCGCGCTCGCCACGCCGACTTCGCCGCTGGCATCTGTGGCCACGACCATGCCGATCACCTTGGCTGCGTTTGCTCGCATATAGGCGGCGATCGATTCTGTCAGGTGAACGTCACTCGGACTGACTTGAAAGACAAAGGTGTCGGCCGCTGGCATGATGTTCGGCGAAGGAACAAAAAGAATGGGGCCGTTTTTGACGAGCGGCTGGACCGCACGGATGCTAGCCGTCAACGTATTTCCGAGAAGGAGGACAACGCCTTTCTCGATCATGTCGCGGGCGCAGGCCGCGCCTTTCTCCGGTCGGTTCTCATCATTGCAGGAGACGATCTCAACCTGCCGGCCTTTGATGCCGCCGGCTTTGTTGATCGTGTCCGCCCACATTTTCACGACACGATCGTGGCGCACGCCAACTGTCGCTGCGGGGCCAGTTAACGGGACGATTTGACCAATCAGCCAGGGTTTGACGGCTTGCGCGGTGGCTCCATAGCTCAGGCCGATCAGCAAGACCGTTGAAAGCAAAGCCGATTCCAGAGAAAATCGCGAAGATCTCATGGCATTCCCCTCCACATTGCGTCATCGAGCGCATCGCCAGTGCAGACCTTGGTCTTGCAGCGAAGATCGGTGACAGAATTAAGCCGTCGTCCTGAGCTGGTAGTGGCCCTCGGCCGTCCGCTCGAGGCCGTATTCCTGACGCACCGAATCGAGGGCGATCAGTACGTCGCGGCCATCTCGACTGCCGACCGCTTCCATCAGATCTCGGAACGATTGCGGCTTTTCACGCAGCGCCTCGATAACGCTGAGACCGCGCGAAGGCCCGAGCACCGGAGGCATTGGTACGTCGTACTCGTTGCCATTGCGCCAGCCGAAAGGCAGCGTCAGATCGAAGCCGGCTTTGGCTCCCGCGCGACGCCCCTCCAGCGATGGATCGAGAGGGACGGCACGAAAGCCAGCGGCGATCATGAGATCGCGATCGGCTTGAAAGCGTGTCGCAAGCGCCCAATCGACTTGTGCATCAGAGAAGACGTCGATGTCGTCATCAACGACGAAGACATGTTTCGTGTCGGCACTGGAGCCGAAGGCCAAGGCAATGGCGTTGCGGGCTTCGCCAGGATAGCGTTGACGCATGGACACCCGCAGGTTGTACATGCCGCCGCAGGAGGGCGTGCAGAACACCGCTTCCAGATCACGCACGCCAGTCTGCAAGCTGGCCCAGGCGACGACTTCCGTGCGCAGCGCCGACAATTGCGCGGTGTCCGTGAAGGCCAAATGGCGGCCGCCGATCGTGGCGGTCTGAAACAACGCATCGCGTCGCATGGTGATGGCGGTGAGATGAAAGACCGGGTTCGATTTCAGTCGACCGTAGTACCCGATATATTCGCCATAAGGGCCCTCCGGTTCGGCCCAGCCGCGATCGTCGAGATAGCCTTCAAGGACCATCTCGGCATCGGCTGGCACCATGGCATCTATGGTGGCGCAACGAACCAGGGGCACGGCCTCGCCGCGAAGTCCCCCCATCAAGGCAATCTCATCGGCGGCGGGTGACATCATCGTCGCGGCGACGCCATCGATAGGATGGGAGCCGACCACAAAGGCGATCGGCATGCGTTCCTTGCGCCGCACGTAGTCAGCGTAGAGCACGCGAAGATCGCTGGGGGCGACCAGGTCGATGCCAGCCTCTTGTCGGCCTCTTAGCATCATGCGGCGATAGCCAACATTGCGCCGTGTGCCGTCGAGACTGCGGCTGATGTCGATCCCGGCGGAAATGTAGGGGCCGCCGTCATCGCCGTGTTGGAGATGGACCGGAAGCCGTGTGAAGTCAGCATCCGCCCCGGTGAGCACCACATCATGGACCGGAGCTGCACCGCTGGGAATTTCGACCGGAGCGATAGGGGCGGTCAGGCGCCGATTGACCTCGTGCAGAAGATTGCGGGTATCGCTGCCGAAGGCCAAGGCAAGCCTTTCGCGGGTTCCCATCACATTGCCGACCAATTCGGCCTTCTCCGGCCCGGCACGGGTGAACAGAACCGCCTTGGAATTTCCGTCCAAATTTTTAGCAATATCAATTAATTCAATATCTTGTGAGACGGTATCAAGCTGCTCCCGCTGACGCAGCTTCTCGATGAAGGGGCGCAAGCGGAACCTTTCCGTGTCGGGTTTCCGAGTGGTGCTGGCGGTGCGGTTATCTTCCCGGATGCTCAACTTGTTGCTTCCTCGTGTAGGATTTGGCGCGCCTTTAAATGGGTGCTTGATTATGCATGTCATAATCGATTATGTATTTCATAAATCAGGAATGGGGACGCATGTCAACGTCAACGGCGCGTGAAGTAGGTGAATCGATCGGAGTGCAGACGATCGAAGTGGGGTTGAAGCTGCTTGGCCCGCTCGTCGATGCGGGTGTGCCGCTCAATCTCAAAACCATTGCTGAGGCGGTCGATTTCTCGGCGCCTAAGGCGCATCGCTATCTCGTTAGCCTCATTCGCGCGGGTCTCGTCGAGCAAGATGAACAGACCGGTCGTTATGGCCTCGGGCAATTGGCGATAGGCCTTGGTCTCACCGCGCTCGGCATGTTGGACAAGGATCGGGTCGGGCGTTCCGCTGTGGTTGATCTGCGTCATGAGACTGATCACTCCACCAATCTCATCGTATGGGGGAGTGGCGGTCCGACGGTCGCTTCAGTGGAGCCGAGCCCTAGCCCCGGCTCGGTCTTTCTGACCATGCGTATCGGCTCGATTCTGACATTGCTGCGCTCAGCGAGCGGCTACGTTTTTCTCGCTTACCTGCCGCGATCGACAACACGGGAGATACTCGAGAAAGAGCGGCGTTCGTTCAAGATCAGCAACGAAGAGATCGATGCGTTGATCGATAGGACGCGTCGTCACGGTATCGGTTGGGTAACCGATAGCCTCAATCCGGGTGTCAGCGCCTTTTCCGCGCCGGTTTTCGATCATGATGGCCGTCTGGCTTATGCGTTCACCGTCATCGGTCAAAGCGGGCATTTTGACATGTCGCCCGACAATGCCGTGGCGCGGACCATGTTGGCCAAGGCACGTTCGGTCTCGGCGCGGCTTGGTTGTTCAGATGCTCTGTTCAACACACTTATCGAGGGAGGCAGATCTTGAGGATTAAAGGACTGCATCACTTCGCCCACCGGTGTCGGGATGCCGAGGAAACCAGGGCTTTCTACGAAGACATTCTCGGCCTGCCGCTCGCTCATCTGATCAAGCTCGATCATGTGCCTTCGACCGGCGAATACTGCCCATATGTGCATATTTTCTTCGAAATGCTCGACGGGTCGTTCCTGGCTTTCTTTGACCTCGGTGACGATATTGCCGCACAGCCTTCACCAAATACGCCGGCGTGGGTGAATCATATAGCTCTCGAAGTGCCGGACCGGGACGAGCTTCTGACGGCTAAGGCGCGCCTCGAAGCGGCCGGCATCGACGTTCTCGGCGTGACCGACCATCACATCATCCACTCGATCTATTTCTTCGATCCCAACGGCATTCGTCTCGAATTGACGGTCCGCGCGGTGGAAGAGGAAGAATTCCGCCGTATGAGCAGCAATGCATATGAAGAATTAGCACTCTGGAACAAGGAAAAGGCGTCCCGTCGCTCGGCCGTGTCCTGAAAGGCGGGACACATTATCTTGATCGCCGACCACATCTCATCGCTGATGCCGTTGAACGGATCAAGGTATTCACGGACGCGCTGTGAGGGATGCGCGTTCATCACATAAAGGGAGGAATTTTTGGACGATAAGATGCGCCCCGGCACAGGCCATAACGTGATGCCGATCGAGGATCCCAAGGGGCCGCTGGCGCCGAAGGCCAGCTTCGGCAGCGACGTGGTCGCCGAAACCCTCCGCGATCTCGATATCCCCTATATCGCGCTCAATCCTGGTGCCAGCTATCGCGGCCTGCACGATTCGATCGTCAATTATCTCGGCAATACCAAGCCGCAGATGCTGCTGTGCCTGCACGAAGAGCACGCGGTCCACATTGCCCAGGGCTGGGCCAAGGTGACCGACAAGGCGATGGCCTGCGCCGTCCATTCCAATGTCGGCTTGATGCATGCCTCGATGGCGATCTTCAACGCCTGGTGCGATCGCATGCCCATCCTCATCATGGGCGCGACCGGCTATCTCGATGCCGCCCGCCGCCGTCCGTGGATCGAATGGATCCATACCTCCCGCGACCAAGGCGCGCTCATCCGCAATTATGTGAAGTGGGACGATCAGCCGGGTTCGCCGGCGGCGGCGCGCGAGTCGATCGTGCGCGCCCACTGGATTGCCGAGACGACGCCAAAGGGACCCGTCTACATCAATCTCGACGTCGGTCTGCAGGAAGACCCGTTGTCGAAGGATCTGCCGCCGATCGATGTGAAGCGCTATGGTCCTGTGGTGGAGGTGGCGCCGGGTGAAGCGCAGGTGGCGCAAGTCAAGACGCTCATCGAAGGATCTCGGAAGCCGGTGATCTTCTACGGTCGCGGCTCGCGCGCGCAGAAAGCCTGGGACAACCGCATCGCTTTGGCCGAACGGCTCGGTGCGCTTATTGTCACCGATCTGAAGTCCTGCGCGGCCTTTCCGTCGGAACATCCGCTGCATGTGGGCGTGGCGCATATGCAGGTCGAAAAGCATGTGTCGGCAGTCCTGCGCGAGGCCGATCTGATTCTGGCATTCGACGCGGTCGATCTCGGGGGCTTCTTGCAGGCCTGCATCGAGGGTGGCGCGCCAAGCGGCAAAGTCGTCAACGTCTCGCTCGATCATCGCGTCCACAACGGCTGGAGCATGGATCACCAGAAGCTACCTCCGGTGGATCTGTTCGTCTCGGCCGATACAGATTTGACGGTGGCGGCGCTCGTGGACGTTCTTGGTCCCGGCCAGACGAAAGCCTGGTTAGGAGAAGTGCGCCCGAAGACGGAACTGGCTTTGCGGGCTGGCCATGAACAGCCCCTGGTGCGCGATTTGGCTTTGTCGCTGCGTCGAAGTCTCGGCCACCGCGACGTATCGTTGCTTCATACGACCATTGCCTGGCATGAGACTTGGTGGCCGATCGACCATCCGCTCAGCTATCTTGGGGGCGCTGGTGGCGGCGGCCTTGGCGCAGGTCCTGGTATCGCGGTTGGCTCCGCTTTGGCTTTGCGCGGCAGCGGTCGGTTTCCGGTCGCAGTTCTGGGCGACGGCGACTTCCTGATGGGCGCGACAGTGGTCTGGACGGCGGTGCACTACCGCATTCCATTACTCATCGTCGTGTCTAACAACGCTTCCTTCTACAATGACGAGCTGCATCAGGAACGTGTCGCCTACACGCGGACCCGGCCGCCCGAAAACAAATGGATCGGTCAAAAGATGATCGATCCCGAGATTGATCTGGCGCAGATCGCCACCGGTCAGGGTGCAGCCGGCATTGGCCCGGTCAAGACGATTGGAGAACTCGGAGCGGCGTTCGCCAGGGGAATCGCCATTGTCGAGGCCGGTGGTGTGGCGGTGATCGATGTGCGCGTGGTTCCTGGCTACGCCTGATCAAAAAAGGACGAGGTGCATCGGGAGAGGGCGTGCCTCCGGTCAATGAGCATGAGGGAGAATGAACATGGCATCGTGGTTTCAGCGGCTGTTTATGTGCGTATTTGTCCTCTGCGGGGCATGGCCCGCGGTCGCTCAGAATTATCCATCAAAGCCTATTCGAATCCTCATCGGCCATCCCGCAGGAAGCGGGGCCGACGTTCTATGTCGATATTTCGCCGATCAATTGGGGAAGGCGATCAATCAAGCCGTCGTTGTAGAGAACCGCCCTGGCGCCGGCGGCAATCTAGCGACACAGGCGGTAGCATCGGCCAAGCCCGATGGCTACACGTTGCTCTTTTCGACCAGCAATCCGCTCACCGGCAATTTCTATCTGTACAAGAATGTTGGCTTTAAACTGTCCGATTTCGTGCCCGTGACGATCTTGGCACGCGGAGCTTTTGTCCTCGTTGTGTCTGGAAAATCTGAGATTCGCAGTGTCGCTGATCTGACGAAAAGTCTGAGGGAGAAGGCTGGCCGCGCTCGGTATGGAGCGCCGACATCGATAGCGCTGGCTTCGGCGGAGATTTATCTCGATGCCGTTGGTGCGAGCGCGCAGCGTGTTCTTTACAAGGATGGTCCGCTGGCTGTGAGCGAGTTGGCTGCTGGTGATCTCGACTTCTTTTTCATTGACTCCACCACCGTCAAGGCTCCAGCGGAACGTGGTCAGGTGCGGATGCTTGCCGTTACACCGCCGCAACGTATTTCCCTGGCACCAGACGTGCCGACCATGCAGGAGCAGGGCATCGCTGATTTCGATATGACGCCCTGGTTCGCGATGTTTGCGCCCGCAGGTGTATCAAAGGAGATACGGGGCCTGCTTGAGGAGCAGCTCAATGCCATCGTTAAAATGCCACAGACGGAGGCATTCCTGCATCAGACCGCGAATGATCCTTATCCGGGGAGCGCGGATCTCTTGATGACAGCGGTGCGTTCTCAGACAGAGAAATATCGGAGACTGTCGGAAGCCGGTAAGCTTCCTGTCGCTGCCGAATAGGAAACCCGCACGGCTGCCGGAGCATAACATAATCATCAAGGGAGAAACCTCTGCGCCCATCGTCCTTGATGGTCCATCTAGCGTGACCTCCATTTTCATTCTCGCTAAAGCTTTCTAGGCAACTATACGTTTGCCCAGGTCTTCACGACGGCGGAAGCCCATGTACATAAGCACGGCACATACGAATCCGAGGAGCCCGTAGAGCCCGTGAACAGTTGCCATGGAGGTGGGAATCGGCTGAGCTGTTCCGACGAAAACATGCTCGACTGTGAGCGCTGTCAATGTGGGCGCGACGCCGATGCCTAAAACGCCTTGGACGACCAGATAGAAGGCGATCAGGCGCCCCATCATGGCCGAGGGAGCCAGCCGCGCGACGACGGTGGATGTCACCACCAGATAGGCCGAGGCAAAGAGCAGCAGACTGCCTTGTACCACCCAGAATTGGTTGAGCGTCGGCACCAGCGCATGCGCTATGCCGAGCAGAGCCAGCGGCACTGAGACGACGACGGCGATGATCGCGGAACCATAGCGGCCAGTTGCGTCGAACTTGTCGATGAAATAGCCCGTGATCAACAGGCCAATAGGGCCGGCAATCAACAGCAGCATGCCGAGCGGAAAGCCAATCTGCGCCGGCGTCAGGCCGAAGCGTAGATTGAGGAGCGGCGGCACCCATAGATTGAGCGAATTGGTCAGCATGGCATGGGCAACGGAAAAGCCTGCCAGGGGAATGAGGATCGCTCGTTCCTTACCGATGAAGCGCCAGATATCGTTGAAGGACACTTCGCTTTTCTTGATCGAAGCTCCACGTTGGGGTTCTGGGAAGGTGAAGGCGAGTAACGCCAAAGGGAAGCCGGCCAAGCCGACCAGAGCGATCGCAATGGCCCAAGGCTTCATATGGCCGATCAGTGGAACGCCACTGAAATCATGAGTCACAACATAGCCGATGAGCAGGCCGCCGACGACGAAGGCGAGCCCTGTGCCGACCAGAATTGACATGCCGAAGACGCTGAAAGCGCGGCCATGACGTGATGGGGACACGCCATCACGGATCAATGAATAGCTGCTGGGGGGCAGCAAGCCTTCTGCCAGACCGACCCCGGCGCGCACCAGAAACAGCGTTAGAAAATTCGATGCAACGCCGCACAGAATGGCCATCAAAGACCACAGTGCCACAGCGGCGGCGACGACCGACCGACGCGAGTAATGGTCCGCCATCCAGCCAGCCGGCAAAACCATAAGCACGTTGGCGACAGCGAAGGCGGTGCCGACGGCGAGCGTTGTCTGCGTGAAGGTGAGACCAAGGTCGGTCTGAATCGAGTGCATCATCAGGACGATGATATTCTTGTCGATATAGGCGAGCGTGCTGAACAAGGTCAGGCAGATGACGAGCCACCATTGCCGGGAGGGAGTGAGAAAACGGCTGTCCTGCTTGACTTCCTGCTGAAGTCCGTCCGCGGCTGACGCTGGATGCAGAGTTTCATTTTGTTGCAACATATCGCCCCCCTCGAATATTCTCTAAAAAAAGAAAATAATCGGGAGGGTGCGAGGAGTCAATTCATTTCAAGTTGTCGGGCTAGCGTGTCGGCGCCAAAGCTCGCACGATGATGTCGTAGATAAAGTCGATATAGGCGCTGTCGCGCGTCTTCCGTTTGCCCTTGTTTGCGAAGATCAGATCGACGATCGGCGTATTGGTGTTCCAGAATTCGCAAACAGAAATGATCATCAAATAAAGGAAATGCGGATCGACCTTGCGCATCGATCCTTCCTTCACGCCAGCGGCAATGATTTCGGAAAGATCAGCCAGAGAATCACGCAAAATCGCGGCCCATTCCTCTTGCGCTTCGGAATCCGCGTCATCGAACAAGGCCATCATCACCATTTTGTGGTGATAGGGATTGCCACGAAAGATATTGAACTGGCGTTCGATGCGGTAGCGCAACCGCTCCAGCGGCTTGGCTTCCTTGCGCAGCGCTGACATGTCGGCACGTGCGCTGCGATGCGTCTCGGTGATCACCTCGACGAAGAGCTTCTGCATATTGCCGAAATAATAGCGGATGAGGTTGGGGTCGACGCCGATGCGCTCGGCCAGGATCTGCCGGTTGACCAGGGCGGGATCGACGGTGGCGAATACCTCCATGGCCGCTTTGATCAGGCCTTCGCGGCCCACATCGGTTTCCTGTTTACGGGGGCGACCTCTCTTGCGCGGGGCCGTCGATTCTTCGGTCATCGATCAATTCCGTTGTTTCCGCTGGCCCTTATGGCGCGCAGCAACCCTCTTGGACGGGCTAACCGCCAAGATCAGGTATAACAGATATTTGTCGATTACGATGAGGGGGGCCGTCTCCTGCGCCTGTTGAAGTCCCAACCTGGATTGTTCGCCGTTCCGCCTCGGCGTGACGATGAGAGGCTTCCGTTCACCGTGCGGGCAACGAAACAATCCAGGTTTGGCGGTACAAGACAGGTGGTACAAGATCGGCTTTACGCCGCGTTTGCCTTGTTCGCCTTGGCGGAAGCTTGCTTTAATAGAATCCGCCGGAAACGTAGCGCCGCGTCATCCGCTTTGACGCTGACATCGGGTGTATCTGCGCCCATCTCGCCATAAGATTCTTGAATGGACTCGATAGCAATCTTGTCGGTGAGGAAGATGTCCCACACGGTCTGGTTCTCCCGCGCCAGCGCTTCGCCTTCCGGCTTTTTGCCATAATTGCTGGCCGAGGCGACAAAGTAATGGCAGCTGGTGGCCGTTTCCGGCGTGATCGCAAACGGCGCATGGCGAATCGCCGGGGACCGATCGGGATTGTCAGGAAAGGAAAAAATATTGGTGACCACGTTCAGATTGGGCACCCAAGTCTTGG
Organism: Beijerinckia sp. 28-YEA-48; assembly: GCF_900104955.1. Classification (NCBI taxonomy): domain Bacteria; kingdom Pseudomonadati; phylum Pseudomonadota; class Alphaproteobacteria; order Hyphomicrobiales; family Beijerinckiaceae; genus Beijerinckia; species Beijerinckia sp. 28-YEA-48. Next base: position 1,420 of record NZ_FNSI01000002.1, on the reverse strand, counting down.
AGATTAACTCGCGATCCACCCGCGTCCCGTCGCCAAAGCCAAACTGCCGAGCATAGGGGCCAGTCACCACTTCGGTAATGCGCCGCGAGATGGTGATGGTATCGCCATCGGCTGTCGTGGTGCCAGGCGTTTCCGCGATCTTGCCGCTGTCGAAAAAGCCCTCGTGGAGAAAGGAAATGTGCGAAACGTCCAGGACATTTTCATGCAAAAGTTGAAAACTTCCGCCGAAGTCCATCCGGAAGCGTTGCACTTTGAAGAAGCCGTCCTCTGGCGCCAGGCCGAACTCTGCATGGTTTGGGATCAACGTCTCATCCGCTTCCAGCGGGTTTCCCATCCACACCCACAGCCATTGCCAGCGCTCGACGACCGGATAGGAATGGACCTTCATCTTGCTGGGAATATTGGACTGTGAGGGAATGTGTGCGCAGGCGCCATCCGGTCCGTATTCAATGCCATGATACGCACATTGTAGGCGATCACCGCCGATGCGTTTGCCAAGCGACAAAGCCATGGCGCGATGGGCGCAATAATCAGCGAGCGCAACAGGCTGGCCGGCCTCGGTGCGATAGAAAACGACGCGATCGCCGAGGATACGCCGCGCCATCGGCTTCTCCGTCACCTCATCGGAAAAAGCCGCAACATACCAAGCGTTACGCGGTGCCGGCAGCGTGCCGGGATAATAATTTGAAACGTTGTCGATGATCATCTCACCCTCCCGGATTGCCGACGGGCTTAACTCTTGCGCCCGACCGGCCGATCATTTATTCTTTGTATAGAGAATTATTTGAATATGCAAGAGGCTGGGGAAGGGGTCGAAACATGGCTGAGCATTTGGCACACAAACGCTATCGCATGCCCGTCGTGTTCGGGCCTACTGCGGGTCCCCGCCAAGGGCCCAATGGTGAAATGTATGATTATGCCGATGCGCCGCGAACCACGGCCAGCGTCAGCTTTTTGACCAGCAACGATGCGCTGAAGAGGCTCCTGCCGCCACGTTGCGTGTTGGACGGCGAGCCGATCGTGACGGTCGAACATGCCGAGTTGCGTGAACTGGAATGGCTTGCTGGACGAAGCTATTCGATGCTGGGTGTCAAATTTCCCGTTGTCTATCAAGGGAGCACCGATACGGTTCGTGGACCTTTCCTGGCCGTTCTCTGGGAGAACAGGGTCGATCCGATTCTGAGCGGTCGCGAAGAACTCGGCTTTGCAAAACTGCATTGTCAATTACCGGAGCCACGCATTTTGCGCGGCACCCATACCTATTCGGCGATCTGGGATGATCATGTCTTCATACGCATCGCCGTGTCGGACCTAGCCGACGCGCGCGTCCCAATACCGACCTCAGAAGTCGATGGCACGCTGCACCATCGTTTCCTTCCGTGTGTTGGTGGCAGGGGAGCAGCCATCGACGAAATGGTCC